>JABXJS010000274.1 GCA_013538855.1 Herpetosiphonaceae bacterium | reverse complement strand
TCGGTGTGACCGTGCTGGCCAGTGCCGAACGACCGCCGCTCGCCACCGCGACCGCCGTGGGCTGCTCCGCCCCACTGATCGGCGTCGGCTGATCCGGCACACCACAGCCGCTCAGGAGCAGACAAACGCCAAGCACGAGGGCACATCTCCGTGTCATGCGCTGCTGATTCATATGCGTGTTCTCCTTCTAGTGATTCTATTGTGGTTCCAGTCGAATATCGGTGAGCCATGGCAGAGGCTGCAGCGGAAACGGGTTGAGGATGGTTCCATCGGGAGTCATGCGTGCCCAGAGTGTCTGGCTCATGGCCTGCCAGCCTTGATAGGGTGCTAGCTCGGCCAAGCCGCGATCACGCCAGTCACTGCGGTCTTGCAGATTGCAGCTGCGCGTATCGCCACAGTCGGTTAAGACGCCGCGAATTTGCATATCCGTGCCATAGGTTTCCAAGCCGTAGCGCTTCACATTGAACCACTGCTCGGCGTAGACACCATGGTAGATCTGCGGCAGTGGTTGGGCACCGGAAACACCCCACGCGAGAATGTAGGCCTCGCGTAGCGCCTGCTTCTGCGCCGCAGTCCACTCAGCATGGGGCTGCTCTCGTGGGCAGCTATCGCAGCTACCGTAGCTGTAGTAGACACCCGCCCGTGCGGCGCTGTAGCCTTCGGCCCATGCCAGGGTTGGAGTAAAGCTGCTCCAGTTGCTCTCGGCATCATAGGCACCATACACCTGCACAAAATCAGCATACTCTGCAGCGGCAAGCGTTTTGTTGATTTGGCGCACCATCTGCGCCCATGCATAGCCTGCGCTAAAGTCGAGCGCCGGATTATCATTATCCCCAACCTTTGAGTTGGTCACGCCAACGCCGATGGTCAACCGCGGTGCGTGCGGGTTCGTGATGACTGGCTCGCACAGCTCCGGATTCATGTAGCCCTCCGCGTAGGCCACCACGATGGCCGTCACCTCAGCGAGGCTCACCGTCCCAACATCACCAGCCTTGGCTAAACTCACCCCATAGGTTGGCTGCTCTGGTGTTGTAAAGAGCTTGCGGGGCGAGCCAAAGTGCAGGATCACTATCCCGTTCAGCGCCTGCGGGTAGGTTGCCTCGCCACGGCGCTGCTTGCAGCCGAGCTTGGCAGCCGCCTCAACACTTTTCGTCGTGATATAGTAGGAGACGGCATAGGGCGGCGGCGTGGCGCTGCCAACCGGCTCTGGCGGGCGCTGCTCGATGGCGAACACCTGCGCAACCCAGATCACACAGTCGCCGTTTGCGCCTAGGTCTAGCTCGGTGCTCACGCGTGCCTGCGTGGCACCAGCGGCGATGCGGCTGCTCACATCCACTGTCATGGTGTCCCAGAGATTCCCGGCCGTGTAGCTGCCGCCGGCCTGTGGGTCGTGACCATCCCAGACAACTGGCACCCGATCACCATTAAATGCACTGTAGGCACCAGGGTTTGCTTGTCCATCAGCGCCGATGAACGCTGATCGTGATCGTGCCATAGCCAAGGTTGCGCATGCCAACCCCGGCGGCCACATAGCCCCCTTGGATATTCAGGCGGCGGAATTGGTGCAGTGGGTTAAGCACACTCGTTGTATCGGTGGGGGTGAGGTCCGTGGGCTGGACGGCGTGGGTCTGGGCGTGAACACTGATGGTGAGCAGCCCGCCCATCCACAGCAGCAGTAGTGTGGTCATCACATATCGTCGCATACCGCTCCTTGCAAAACGTTCTCTCAGCGTGACTCGCTTGTGGTGGTTCTGCAAGTATAGTATCAGTGCTAGGAACTGTAGCTGAGATGGAGCTGATATGTCTGACCAGCATATGTCCACTACGCGAGGCGGCGGAACATCAGCAGCTCATCGTGATACTGGTCGGCGTGATAAATCACGGCTGGCTCTAGGCCGTGGACAGCGAAGCCAGCCCGCACATAGCAGCGGATCGCGGCGGTGTTGGTGGTGGCCACATTCAGGCGCACCATCACCACGCCCACATCTTGCGCCCAGTCGAGGCAGCTCGCGATGAGCCGATCCATCAGACCGAGGCCGCGCCAAGCTGGGCGCAGATAGACACTCACCAGCGTGGCGTTGTGGGCAAGCTTGCGCCCGCTCATGCGATAGATGCCAGCCATGCCGATTAGCTCAGCGCCAGCGGCGGCAACCATTAGGCAGGAGCTACTGCTGCCAACGTAGCGCTCCACGCGCTCGCGCCAGTGCTCCAGCGGCTGATCGACCTCATCGGCATAGTCGGAGCCGAAGGCGACCGGGTGGCGCTGCAGGCCATCGAGGCGCAGATCGCGGTAGGCGTCCAGATCATCCATGGTCAAGCGGCGCAGCTCGATGCTGCCGCGATCCGTGCTCAGTGTAGTCATAGCTGCTCCTAGCGTGCTCCAAAAATGGCCGAGCCAACGCGCACAAGCGTTGCGCCTTCCTCAATCGCCACGGTAAAATCACCGCTCATGCCCATCGAGAGGTGCTGCCACTGCGCCGTCGGCACCTGCTGAACAAGCTGATCGCGCACGGCGCGCAGCATCCGAAAACATGGCCGCACCACGCCCGCGATGTCGTCGGAGAACGGGGCAATCGTCATCAGCCCCTGCACATCAAGGAAGGGCAGGCGGGTGATGCTCTGCGCTGTGGCGACAAAATCGGCCCAGCTGCTGCTCTGCACGCCGCCGCGCAGGTCGAAGCCCTCCTTGGAGTACTCGCCGGATACGTTCACCTGCAGCAGAATCGGCAGACGGCGCTGGCCGACGGACGACTCCTCATCTACAAGGCGATTCAGCGTCTCGGCGAGGCGCAGGCTATCGACGGAGTGAATCATATCGAACAGCGCCAGCGCCCGCCGCGCCTTGTTGCGCTGGAGGTGCCCGATGAGATGCCAGCGCGTCGTGCTGCGCTGATCCTCCAGATAGGGGGCTTTCTCCTCGGCCTCCTGCACGCGGCTCTCGCCGATATCGTGCACGCCAGCGGCGAGGGCGGCGGCGATCAGGCGCGGCGGATGGGTTTTGGTGACGGCAACCAGTGTCACAGCGCTGGCATCGCGGCCGCTGCGCTCGGCGGCGGCCGCGATTTGGGCGCGAACAGCGGCGATACGATCAGCAATAGAATCAGCAGTCATGGGCGTTTAGCTCCTCAGGACGACGAATACCGATGACGGCGGCAAAGCGGCCGGTCGCGCCCTGCTCACGCCGATGCGAGAAAAATCGCTCGACCTGGCAGGCCGTGCACACCTGCATGGTGATGATGCGCTCAGGATGCAGGCCGGCGCGCTCAAGCAGCAGCGCATTGGCGCGCCACAGGTCCAGGTGCGGGCGCTCGCGGCCAGGGGCGCGCAGCAGCAGATCATCGGCCTGCGCTGGAAAACGCTCGCAGACCTGGCTGATAACCGGCTCGCCGACCTCGTAGCAGCACGGGCCGATGGCCGGGCCGATCACCGCCAGCAGCTCGGCGGGCTGGCAGGCGAAATTATCCTGCAGCGCCGCCACCGTCGCGCCCACAATATCGCCGACCGTGCCCTGCCAGCCAGCGTGCGCCAGCCCGACCACGTGGCGCACTGGATCAACAAACAGCACCGGCGTGCAGTCGGCGAACGATCCCCACAGCACTAGGCCCGGCTGATCGGTAATCAGCGCATCGGATGGCGGCAGCACCGTGTCGGCACTAAACGCGCCGCGCCCGCGGTGCTCTGGCAGCACCGACGTAACCGTTGTGCCGTGCACCTGCGCCGCCACCACCACATCGTGGAGCTGAAAGCCAAGCGCAGCGGCCAAACGGCGGCGATTCTCCAGCACAGCGTGCGGATCATCTGGGCGCGAAAACGAAATATTAAGCGATGCATGCGGAGGCTGGCTCACGCCGCCAAGCCGCGTCGAAAACCCATGGATCAGCCATGGATACTCGGTTAGTCGATGAACAGTCTCAAACATAGGTCACTCCTTCAGCCGCATTCCAGCATACCATATTTGTTTGGCACAAGCTTGGCCATGAGCGCCGCACAGCGGCTAAAAAGCAGCGACCCCAGCCATCTCGACTGGGGTCGCCAAGCCGCTGCGAGGCTACTGCTGCGCAATCGGCGGAGTTATGTCAACGGTCTTGACGGTGGTCCAGCTGCCGAAGTTGCCAGCGTTATCCTGCGGGCGCACGCGCAGGAAGTAGGTGCCAGAGCCAAGCGGATCAAGGCCAATCGCTGGCTCGCTGACAAACCAGTCGCTGGTGCCGCTGGCATCGGGGCCGAAGTAGACCTGATAGCCGCTGACACCGGAGAGATCATCGACTGCCGCTGGCCACTCCAGCGTCAGCTGGTCGGTGGTGGTGGCCTGCGCCGGGCCGGCAGCGGCCGCAGCAGTGGCGGGCCAGCTTGGCGGCGTCGGATCGAACCAAAACTCACGTGACTCGAGCGTCTGATTGCCAGCGGCGTCCCAGGCGCGCACAAACAACGTGTGCTGGCCGGGCGTGCTCAGGGTCTCGAAGCCAGCGGTGGCATCGGCAAACTGCGGCGCATCGGCGCTTGGCTCGCCATCCCAGCTCTGGCTAAACCCAGCCACCTGGGTATCATCGCTGACGGTCCAGTCGATGCGGTCGGCGTTGGTCCACGTTTGCGCCGGTGCGCCGTCCCAGGTAATCGTCGGTGCGACGTCATCGGTGGCGACGATCTCGCCAGTGGCGGTCAGCAGCGCGCCCGCGTGATCGTTGCACGTGCCCTCATCGGGGAAGTCGTAGCCCTCGGCGAAGGCCAGCGGCAGCGGACGACGATTGTAGGCATATGGGCCATCGCCACGGAAGAACGTAAAATGCAGATGCGGGATGGTTGGCGTTGGGCTGACGGAGCCAACCGTGCCAACCTGCGTGCCGCGCGCCACCCACGTTCCCGTCGGCGCAGCAATGTGCGACTGCATATGTGTGTACATGGTGTAGTAGCCATCACCATGATGTAAGATCAATGTTCCCGAGTTGGCACCCCAGTAGAAGATCGTGCCATCGGCGGCGGCGTAGACAGGAGCACCACGGGTGCGCCCATCGCTGTTGACAATATCAAAAGAGAGCCGCCCCCAGCCGTCGTGAGTGCCACAGTTGTAGCCCTGGATCACCTGCCAGGTTTCGCCGCGTGGTGTGGGCAGAAAGAGGATTGGCGGCCCATCGGCACGGGTGGGCGTCGCGAGGGGAAACAACAGCGCCAATCCGAGCACCCCCAACGCAACAGAGCGTACAACACGTTCGAACATGGAACCTCCTACCAGTGCTCCACCAGGAGCAACACCCATCAGGACACGGATGGGGATGCGCAGAACTTGGCGCATCGGCCGGGGAGAATACCAGGGCTTGCCGTCGCCGTCAAACCACCAACATTAATCACGGCTTGGAATAGCGCTGTTTTTGCCTGCTCCCATCCTTCATCGTAGAAGATGCAGCGCCCTCGATGCCCTTGACAAGCCGCCTCAGCCTCTCATCAAATTTTTAACTTTTATATCCATTCTCGCGCCGCTGTTGCCCCCATACCGCAGCGCGAATCATACGCGCCCGCCCGCCGTATACTTGAACAGTTGATCAACCTTGCCCAGCAGCATGGCGCAACAGCAGCGGCACCACCGCTGCTGCAGCGATTTGCAAAAATTCAAAAGCTGTGCTACTATACCGCACGTCACCAACAGCGACACAAAATCTGGGCCTGTGGTGTAGCGGCCTAACATGCCACTCTGTCACAGTGGAGATCGGGGGTTCGAATCCCCTCAGGCCCGCCAAAGCAGCCGTGAGAACAATGTTCTCACGGCTTTTTGTTGTGCACAGGTCAGCCTGCCGCACCCGCGATTAATTTGCTAGAATACGCCTACCAGCCCACCCAGCCAGCACAAAGCACCGTTGTAGATAGAGGATCGTAGAATGCAGCTATCAGATCAAGCCGTTCAGCGCCTGCGCCAAGAGACGCCTGGATGCAGCCACGTGCTGCACTTCAACAATGCCGGGGCTGCGCTTATGTCCCAGCCGGTCATCGATGCGACCATCGGCCATATTCAGCGCGAGGCACGCATGGGCGGCTACGAGGCCGCCGCCGCCCAGCACACCCAGCTTGAGCAGCTCTACACCAACGCCGCAAGCCTGCTCAACTGCCAGCCGCAGGAGATCGCCTTTGTTGAAAATGCCACCCGCGCCTGGGATATGGCCTTCTACAGCCTGCGCTTCGCCCCCGGCGACCGCATCCTCACCGCCGAGGCCGAGTACGCCAGCAACTTTATCGCCTACCTCCAAGTCGCCCGTCAGGCAGGCGTGCGCGTCGAGGTCATCCCCAGCGACGCGCACGGCCAGGTCTCTGTCGCCGCCTTGGAGCACATGCTCGATCAGCACGTCAAGCTCATCGCGATCACGCACATTCCCACGAATGGCGGCCTCGTCAACCCGGCCGCCGCAATTGGCCAGGTCGCTCGCGCTGCCGGAGTGCCCTTCCTGCTCGATGCCTGCCAGTCGGTCGGCCAGCTGCCTGTCGATGTGCAGGCCATCGGCTGCGATATGCTCTCCACGACTGGCCGCAAGTTCTTGCGTGGCCCACGCGGCACCGGCCTGCTGTATGTGCGCGAGCAGCTGATCAGCCAGCTCGAGCCGCCGTTCCTCGATCTGCACGCCGCCAGCTGGACAGCGCCGGACAGCTATACGATCCGCGATGACGCCCGCCGCTTCGAGAACTGGGAGTCCAATGTGGCTGGCAGAATTGGCCTGAGCGTGGCGCTTGGCTATGCCCAGGCCGTGGGGCTGGCGGCAATCTGGGAGCGCATCCAGCTGCTAGCACAGGCCCTGCGCAGCCGCCTCGCAGACATCCCGCAGGTCAGCCTCCACGATATTGGGCGCGAGCTGTGCGGCATCGTCACCTTTAGCGTCGCTGGCTTCACCGCCGCAGAGGTCAAAGAGTTTTTCGCCCGCCACCAGATCAACGTTACGGTCTCGGATCGGGCCAGCACGCGCCTGGATATGGAGTCACGCCAGCTGCACGATATTGTGCGCGCATCTGTTCACTACTACAACACGCTTGCCGAGATCGAACAGGTCTGCGGACGGATTGAGGATCTGCTGCGTAGCCGCTAAAATACGAACATCTGATCGTTAAGCAAAAGGAGTTTTCGCCATGACCGAGCGCCACACCAAGCAGGAGCTGCTGACGCGCATCGATGAAGCCTGGACTGCGCTCAACGCTGCGCTGGATCAGCTCAGCCCGCAGCAGATGACTGATATTCGCGATGAGCAGGGCTGGAATGTGCGCGATCACCTTGTGCACATCGCCGCCTGGGAGCGCTCGATGACGACGCTGCTGCAGGGCCAGCCGCGCTATGTGGGCCTCGGCGTCGATGAGCACACCTACCGAACCAACGATGAGGACGGCATCAATGCCGCTATCCAACAGCAGCACCAAGACCTCGCCCCCGCCGACGCGCTCCGCGAGCTGCGCTCGGTGCACCAGCTGATGCTGGCCCTGATCGAGCCGCTGAGCGACGAGGAGCTGTATCTGCCCGACCGCCACTTTCTGCCCAACGATCCCAGCGCAAGCAGCGAATCACCGGTTATCTACCGCATCGACGGCAACACCGCCCACCACTTCAACGACCATCTCGGCTGGATCACGGCGCTGGTCGATACGCCCCACAGCTCCACACAGCAGAGCGACAGCTAGCACGAGGAGCGCTCTGCATGCCCAACCACACGCTCTACATTGTGCGCCACGGCCAGTACAGCAACCACGCCGCGCCGGGCGCACCGCCAGACGGCCCGCTCACAGCGCTGGGCGTTACGCAGGCGCGCCGCACCGCTGAACGCCTGCGCGAGCTGCCGATCAGCCTCATTCATCACAGCACGCTCCAGCGCGCCATCGAGACAGCACACATCATCGCCGAGCAGCATCCAAACGCCAAGCTAAGCGCCGCGCCGCTGCTCTGCGAGTGCATCCCCAGCGTGCCCAGCGCCCACACAGCCCTGTTTGCCACCATTCCGGCCCATGCGATCGCTGCGGGTGCAGTGCAGGCTCCAGCCGCGTTCGACGCCTTTATCGGCGCGCACATTAATCCTGTGCACGGCGGACAGGAGATCATCGTCTCCAGCGGCAACCTCATCGGCTACTTTGTCAGCCGCTGCCTGGGCGCGCCGCTGGATGCCTGGCTGCAAACGGACATTCAGCACTGCGGCATCACCGAGCTGCGCCTCGGCCCGCCGCGCGGCACGTGGCTCGTGCGCCACAACGACATCGGCCATCTGCCGGCCAAGCTACAAACCTACACCTAGCGAGCACAACGATGCAGCTGACGATTGCGACAATTGTCGCTTGTACGCCAGCGGAAGCTTGGCACGCGGTGCAGTCGGTCCGCCTGCTGCAGCATATCACCGCACCGCTGATCCGCTTCCAACCGCTTGATCCGCCTACCTTCCCCATCACGTGGGCGGATCGCGCCTACAAGGTGCGTATGTGGATGTTCGGCCTGCTGCCGATGGGCACCCACTGGATTGTTATCTCACGGGCGCAGCATACCGACGCGCACGGTGCGCCGGTCTACGAGCTGCTGGACGATGGCCACGGCACGCTGATCAAGCAGTGGCAGCATCGCATCACCATCGCGCCAGCGCCCAAGGGCGAGACGCTCTACAGCGATCAGGTGGTGATCGAGGCGGGCTGGCTGACGCTGCCGGTGTGGCTCTACGCCCAGCTGTTTTACCGCTACCGCCAGATGCGCTGGCGCAGGCTCGCTCGCCGCCGCTTCCGCGCTATTCAATCACCCTAGCCAGCATTTCATTGTAAGGATGGGAACACCTGCTGTTTGAGTAGTCGCCCTGCTGCCACACCTAACGCGCAACCAGCCCGCCGGACGCCGCAGCAGGTGCCACCATCCAGCCGCTGATAACCTCACGCGCGCTTGAGTGCCGATCACTCCCAGTCTGTGTCGCACCGCCGCAGTAGGGCAACCTGTGTCTGGAGCATAGCGATGGCTACGCCTGCTGTTCGCATAGTCGTCCTGCTATCACGCGGAGCCGTGCAACCAGCCCGCCGGACGCCGCAGCAGGTGCCACCATCCAGCCGCTGATCGCCCTACGCACGCTGCAGTGCCGATCACAGCCAGCGCGGTGTTCGTATCAGAGGATGGCTACGCCTGCTGTTTGATCGGCCGTGCTGGCACATATCCGGGCGTGATCTCGCCCATACGGCGGCGAGCGCGAGCGCATATGTTCAGCGCCAGCATTTTTCCTCAACGGCAGCGTGTATGGATAGCTCTAATGCGCTGAACCATTAAATGATAGAGCCGCAGACTGCTGCGACCAAGGAGGAACGGATGGGCACACCGATCATTCGCCCTGTCGAGCTAGCGCTTGACCGCGCGCAGCTGGCCCGCCTCGACACGAGCTTTAGCACAACGCTGATCTACCGCGTCGTGGCGCAGCCACTGGGCTTTACGCTGGAGGAGACGCGCAGCGCCGCGCTGCACAAGCACTTTCCGCTCGACGATGACCTCGATGCTGAGCGCTCGTGGCAGCACGGCTTTGTGGCCACCGACGGCGCGCGCATCGTTGGCTTTGTAGCGCTGCACCTAGAGCAGTGGAACCGGCGCGCGGTGATCTGGCACTTGTATGTTGCGCCTGAGCAGCGTGGCTGCGGCATCGGTCGGGCGCTGCTGCAGCAGGCCACCCAGCTTGCACGCGCCGAGCACATGCGCTGCCTCTGGCTTGAGACAAGCAATCTGAACCATCCGGGTATTCAGTTCTACCGCCGCGTTGGCTTCAGCCTGTGTGGGCTGGATACAACGCTTTACGACCCGCAGGGACCAGCAGCCGACGAGATCGCGCTCTATTTTGCCTGTCCCCTCGCCAGCAAGCGCGCGCCAGCATAGCCACGCTCCATCGACACGGGCGCACCACGCACACCAGCGCACGCTATTGCCCTGGCCATCGCCAGCGAGCACGCGCCCATGGCGCAGCAGCACAAGCGCCAGCTACGGCACAGCTTATTGCTCGGGCGTGCTGATGATTTGCAGCTGCGTGAGGCCGCTGAGAAAGACATCGACGAGTTGATTAAAGCTTGTGTCTATATCGAAGGGCATGCCAAAGCCGCCAGCGATCTCCAGCGAGGCGAAGCCGTGGATGAAGCTGCGCAGGCCGCGCACAGCATGGATCGTTGCAGCCTCGCTGAGCTGGAAGGCGTTGAACATGGCCATAATCACGGCCAGCAGCTCCCCGCGCTCTTGCTCTAGCTGATCGTCGCCTGTTGGCGGCAGATTGAGCGCGCGCACGGTGGCGGTATAGAGGCCCGGCCGCTGCTTGATAAAGGCGCGATAGGTGATAGCGAAGGTGCGAATGGCCGCCGCACCCGCCAGGCCCAGCACATCGCGGGTGAGCCGCGCCCGCAGCTCCTGCGTGCCGTAGAGCGCCAGGGCGTAGTGCAGGCCCGGCAGCCCAGCGATGTGATTGTAGAGCGATGGCGTGCGCACGCCCAGGTGCGCGGCCAGCGTGGCCAGCGTTAGCGCCTCAAAGCCGTGCTCATCGGCCAGCTGGGCCGCAGCCTGCACGACCGTCGCGTGATCCAGGCCCGGTCTACGCGGCATGAGCGCGCTCCTGAAAGCACGAGAGAATAAAGGCGATCAGCGGCGGCGCGGTGCGCTCGGGCTGCTCAGCGTGCGGGTAGTGGCCAGCGTCGGCGATCAGCTGGACCTGGCCGTGCAGCCGCTCGGCGACCAGCTGGGCCTCGGCGGCCGGGTTTTTGAAATCGGGATCGCGCTCGCCCATCACAACCAGCGTTGGCTGCTGCACGCTGGCAAGGCAGCGCTCGGCGGCGGCCTTGGAGCTGGTGATCATGCCGCGCAGCGCAGCCATGCGCCCAGGCTGGCGCAGGTTGGCAAGCAGCGCCGCAAGGTAGGCCGGAAAATCAGCGGGCTTGCGCGCCGGATAGAGCGACGGATAGTAGCGCTGCCAGACGGCGACGCCCCACGGACGCATAAACAGCGGCCCAAACAGCAGCTTTGTTAGCAGCGGCGACTGGGTGTTGCGCACAAACGGCCCCACCAGCGCGAGGCCAGCGATGCGCTCAGGAGCCGCAGCAGCTGCGCACACAGCTGCACCAGCCGCCATCGAGGTGCCGATGATCACCGCCGGACCAGCGTTGAGATGCTCCAGCAGCGCCACCATATCGCCGCCGACCGCATCGACAGCGAACGAGTCCCAGTCGACGCTCGACTCGCCGTGGCCACGCAGATCCATGGTGACAACGCGCAGGCCCGCCGCGAGCAGCTGCGGCACAAGCAGCCGATATTCGGCGCGCACGTCGCCGAGCGATGGCACACACAGAACCAATGGCCCGCTGCCCTGATCATCGAAGGCGATTCTTCCAGCTCCGCGCTGCAGATACTGCGTTTGCATAACACGCTCCTTAAAACTAACATGATTAGATTATAAACTAATTGTATTAGTTTTGTCAAGCAGGGCGAACGAGCATTGAGCAGCACTGGTCTGAGCACCAGCGCTGCATGTCAGTGCGCTACAAACTGCTACAGCCGCCCTTGAAAGGCAGCGCTAATTGCAGTCTGGAGATCTTGTTTTACATCGAGGAGCGACACATCGATACCGCTCTGCACAAGCTGCTGCGCCAGCTCTGGATGCACGCCAACCAGCATGGAGCGCGCACCAAGCAGCCGCAGGCTATCGAGCATGCGCATAAACAGGCCAATCGAGTCGGGCATGAGATATGTAACACCAGTCAGATCAAAAATAAGCAAGCGCAGGTGCAAGCGCTCCACAGCGCGCAACACCTCTGTTTGAAGGCGCAGCGTGCGCTCATGATCCAAACTGCCGATAACAGGAACAACCACAACCTCTTTGAGGACGGGAATCACCGGAGTGGTTAAGCGCGCGACAGTGAGCGACATCGAGCTAAGATCATCGAGCGCCTGCTGCAGCGACTGACGCTCTAGCTCTAGCTCCTGCGTCCGTAGCTGCACGGTTTGCTCGAGGTTTTGATTTATCAGCTGGAGGCGCTGCTGTGATTCAGCGACACGACCAGCCATATGGTTAAACGTGTGGGCAAGCAAGCCTAGCTCATCGCTTCGCCCAACAGGGAGCAGCACCTGAAAATCCGCAGCAGCAAGCTGCCGTGTTCCCTGAAGCAGCGCAAAGATCGGCAGCGATAGACGGCGGATCAACAACCAACCGCCGCACAGAGCCATCGCTGCGAGCAGGCCAAGCCACAACAACGTTTGGCGGATAGTTTGCTCTGATCCGGCAGTAATCGCCGTCGTCACCGCTTGGGCTTCGGCAGTCACCTCACTGACCGGCGCAACGAGCACAAGTGACCAGCCGACATTCGATAGCGGGGCATAGGCGACAAAGAACTGCTGAGCATTAAGCACAAGCGACTGAATGCCTGTTTCTTGCTGTTTAACTGGACCAACAAGCACATTCAGCGCAGGCGCAGCACGGATATTCAACTGCAGATCGAGTGTTTCGGTGAGAGTTGGAGGAGCAGCAACAGCAAACAAGGTTTCGAGTGCCGCTGGAGGGGCAGCAATCACATTGCCATCTGTATCGAGCAGCAGCGCATAGCCGTGCGGCGATGGATGGATGGCAAGAATGCTCGCAACCAACGCATCAAGCGAGAGATCAATGTTGATGACGCCAGCAAACACGTCGTCTGTATAGACCGGCGAGATCGCCGTCAGCAGCAAGCCCTGACCTGCCGGATCGACGTACACTGGCGTCCAGACAGTGGCGCGCTGTGGATTCAGGTCAGGTGTGCCAAGGCGAAAAAAATCCTCCTCGGTGATACGGATATCCGCTGGCGCGACGTCATGCACATTGATCGCCGGATAGTAGCGCAGCAGCTCGCTAGGGCTAATATAGTAGGCGGCCACAGCCGAATCATGCTCTTGGAGTAGCCCAGGAAACAGACTATCAAGGAGCTTAGACTGTTGCATAGCGCGCTGGAGGGGCAGAGATGCCTGGGCGTGAGGCGGAAGCCAGACATCGCTCACGCGCTCGGGCGTGGGGTCGAAGCGCACGCCTGCGGGCGTCAAGGCTAGCTGCGCAAACGCAACTGTCGTTGCCTGCACACCGGCTGTTTCCTGACTATTAAATGCCGCCACAGCCACGCGTGTGGCCACAGCGATCTGCTCGAGTTTGAGCGTGCGCAGCTCGGCCTCACGCTGAACTTGACCAAGCAGCGCAGCTTGCCCTTGGCGATCAAGCCCTTGTTGGCTGGCAATAGTGCCGGCTTGTTGCGTTTGCGCAAACCCATGGATCATCAACCAAGTCATCAGCGCAATCAGAATAGTTAAAAATATAGTGACTGTAACCATCAGACGGATGCTTAAACGACGGTGCCATGCAATGTTCATCGAAAACGTTAATCCTTAATCCCTACTGCACCAGCAGCCCGCGGCTCCAACGGTGCAGCGTACGGCCGTCAAACACGCCTCAGCCCAGCGCCTCAGATGCGCCATACACGCCAACACCATGGGCTGAATCGGTTGTTAATATCTCGAATGCTGCTCGGTGCCGTGTTGAGAGCACCTCGGTTGTAGCTAGACCTGGCAGCTTATGGATCAGCTGCAGCGTGCAGGCAGCGATCTTCGTGTTAAGACACACCTTGCTGCCGCCAGGCGGATTAGCGTAGCGCAGCCCAACGAAGGCAGAGCGCGGCGCGCTAATCGTGCCTTGCAGATCGACCAGCGGACTTGTCGCGGCAAACTGCCAGGTAAAGTAGTGCAGGTGAATACGTGGCCGCATGGTCTGCATCAGCGAGTTGAGCACGATCGTCTGGCCGGCATGGCACAGCACGATCGGTGACAGAAACGGCGTCCAGAGCGGCCCAAGCTTGAGCCGCGCCGAAGCCAGCTCCAGAAATGTGTCTGGGTGCGTATCAAAGCCAGCCACCTGCCCCCAGGCGTAGAAGTCGGTATGTTGGCTGCCCCAGTTGTGATTTTGGCTGCCGACCCAATCGCTGATCGCGATGGCCTGTCCATCGACAGTCACCGTGCCGTTGAACACAGCCATCGGCAATCCCACGAGACTTTTTGCCTTGGGCCAGCGGCGGTGATAGTAGGCGGCAGGGAGGAGCAGCAGCGGCGGCGCATCGCCAGCGTAGCGCAGCTCCCAGGCCAGGGTATGAGTCTGATCACAGCACTGCCCTGCAAGGCGCGCAGCGGTTAAATGAGCGGGGCCGATGGTCACAGCTAGCCCGGTCAGATCGAAGGTGCAGGCATCCAGCGGATATACCTGCTTAACAGCGACATGGCGCTGCTGCTCGCCGTCGAAGTAGATCGCCCATAGCTCGCCAACAGCGCTGGCCGGATCAGCGCGCGGACAAAACAGTGTATAGCGAATCCAGAGCGCAAGCGGCCGTGTGGGATGGTTGGCGCGCACAAAAAAGCTTTCATAGTGGCCGCCCCCTGCGCCTCCCCGATAGCGAGTAGCGTTAACCGCGTCAAATGTAGCAAGATCGAACTTCGACGTAGCCATAGCGAATAACATAGCCTCCCAAACAAAGCTCAGCGCAGCCTTATCGCGCACAAAATCCCACCCACACGGTGAAGCGGCGGGGCTGGGCGAAAGCAGCACACCGCCGCGGGACAGCCGCCAACGTGCCGACAAGGGGCGCGGGCTACGAGTGGACTGGGGCTGCTTGGGGCACCCCACCGCGCAGCGCGTAGATCACGGCCTGGGTGCGACTGCTGACCTCGAGCTTCGCGAGAATATTTTGCACATGCGTTTCAACGGTACGCTGTCCAATACCTAGCTGAACGGCTATTTCAATATTCGAGAGGCCCTTGGCGAGCAGCTTCAGCACATCCTGCTCACGGTTCGACAAGCTGGCAGGCAGATGCATAGCTGGCTCCACCGCGCGACTCAGGTGGCGGATCAGCGTATGCGTCACACCGCCATCCACAGGTGTCTTGCCGCTAACAACATCCTCAATCGCCTGGAGCAGGCGCACAGAGGCGGTCTGTTTGAGCACATAGCCATGCGCGCCAGCAGTAAGCGCACCAAAGACATGGCAGTCATCATCAAAACTTGTGAGCACCACGATGCGTGCGCTTGGCGCAGCGTGCAGAATCTGCGGGATACAGGCGATGCCGCTCATACCAGGCATTGAGAGATCCAGCAGCACAACATCGGGCTGGAGCCGACGTGCGCAGCTAACAGCCATCTCGCCAGACGCCGCTTCACCTACAACCAAAAAGTGCGGATTGGTCGCAATCAACAGGCAAATGCCTTCGCGAAAAAGACTTTGATCATCGGCCACGAGGATGCGGATCGGTTTCGTCGGCATGATATCGCGCCTCCAAGGGTAAAACTAGAGTGATACGGGGATCGAGAAACGTTCGTCTGTATACAAGACTATAGCACTCGACGACCAAAAAACCATTCCGGAGTTCCGGTATTTTTGGCCAACAGCCACCCCCCGGATATCAGGGGTATCCCTGGAGCGCACGTGCGCGCAGTGCCTTCAGCCAGAGCAACGATTTAACACATCGCGCTCTTCGCCGCAGCGCCAAGGGCATGGGCAATGCCAGCCTGGACGGTGCTATAGGTTGACAGCGCGCTCAGATCCACACCCAAGCCGATGAGCGTCTGGGCGATCTCTGGGCGAATGCCGGTGAGAATCATGCGCGTGCCCAGCAGCTTCACCGTCGCAGCGGCGCGCACAAGCGCATTGGCGACGTGTGTATCGATCACCGGCACGCCGGTGATATCGACGATAACAGTTGTGACGTGCTGGGCGGCAACACCAGTAACGAGCGCGTAGACGACCACGTCCGCGCGCACGGAGTCGATCGAGCCAATCAAGGGCATCACCATCAGCTGATCTGTGAGGGGAATCAGCGGCGCGGATAGCTCGGCCAAGGCCAGCGACTGCGCATGCAGCAGGTCCTCTTTGAGCTGCTCCTGCTCTTTGCGCTCGCTGATATCGCGAAACACAGCCAGCAAGTACTCGCGCTCGCCGATGGGGGTGCGCTTGAGATCGACCTCGACGAAAAACTCGCGGCCTTGGCGGTGCTTACACCACCACTCGAACTGCTGCGGCGCGCCAGCGGCAGCACGGCCGATATAGTCGCGCACCTCGGCCATTGTAAACGGCGGTCGATTGACACTGATTAAGTCGATGTGTGCGCCGATGAGCGTATCTGGCCCGTAGCCAAAGCTGGAGAAGGCGCTCTGGTTGGCATCGACAATCACACCAGTCTCAAGATCGTGGACGATGATCCCGTCGTTGACGGCGTTGAAAATGGTCCGGTAGGTCATCTCACGGTTTGGTCTGCCGATGCTTGGCTGGGTACTTACATGCTGGAGCAGCCGCTCCAAGGCCGCGACACGTCGCCGCAGCAGCTCAACTTCGCTGGAGGTCATAGGTAGCATCAAAAGCCTTTCTGATCGGTTTTTAGTCACGTGCAGACGATGCACCTCAGAGCGACCCACAGTGCTGCGGGTCGCTCTGAAACTACAGATGAGTAAAATGCTGGTTGGCTAAACCTCCTTCTAACAATCACATGGCTGAACATCTTTATAGGAGGTATCCGCTGGTGCAGGCAGAATACCTGTTACAGAACTTGGATTGCCATCTGCGTTACGCTCATGAAACACTGGACCTGGAGCCACAGGCCGTGCACCGATGGCTTTAGCGCATGGTTCAACGAGAACACCGCCGCGCGCATACACTGTTACATCGAAACATGAGCGTTGCTGGGCTAGCGGGGCAGACAAATCGGCCCCCCATGTTTCGCTCACACTGCTTGATGCTGTTCCAGATATCTCACCTGGCGGAACAGATACTTTGGCCCCTAGACCTGCATTTTCACCTGTTGTGCGCGAAGGTAACCGTTGAGAGATCGATGTAGTGACAATGACACGGCTATGCGCTTTTTGACCAGCCCGAGTACGTTCAATCGTTGGACTCGATGCCTGGACCTTTGACGTAAGATAGTATTCGCGCCCTGAGGGGCCGTGTAGTGTTGGAAGACTAGATGTGCTATCAACAATAGTTGGCGTACTTACAAAACGTGATTCCCCACGTGCACATTTAACCTCTGCGACAAGATCAACATTCACGCCTGGGAATTTCCATACGGATTCATCGCTGTACACTACGGGTTGCGGTTCGCATCCAAAGCCAACGAAGATACACCATCCACTCGCCTTCTTACAACCAATACCTACCATAGCGCAAGCTATACCTTCGTATCCAATATCCGTCCTTCGCGCAGTTGGCTGATAGTGAACACCACCTCTGATTTGAGTAGTTCGCTCCAGCCCCAGCGGATCAACCCAGTTCACCGGGTCGTTGCCGACGTAGGCGTACATGTTCAGGCCATCGACGTAGCCCAGCGGGTCGTGCTGCAGGAAGCGCCCGAGGCGCGGGCTGTACATGCGGGCGCGGTAGGAGTAGATGCCGGACTCCGGCTCGTACTCGCGGCCAGTGAACATATACGGGTTGGCGATGCTGGACGCGGCGAGGGCAGACCCAGCGCCGTCGGTGATCGTCGGTGTGCCGTACACGTCGTAGGTGTAGCGCTCGACCAGCGCGCCGCTGGCGTCGGTGATCTCGCTAATGCTGCCGAGGCCGTCGCGGTGATAGGTGTAGGTCGCGCCGCCGCGCTCCAGCGTCAGCACCTCGTCGATGCCTGCGCCGTAGGTGTAGCGCGCCTGCAGCGTCGCGCTGCTGTCGTAGGTTTCCAGCACGCGGCTCAGCGTGTCGTACACAAAGTAGGTCGTCGTGCTGCCGCTAACCTTGGCGATGCGCTGGTTGAAGGCGTTGTACACATACGTGGCGCTGCCATCTGGGCCGCTCGCGCTAAGCTGGCGGTTAAGCAGATCGTAGGTGTAGGTGGTGCGCCCGTCATTGAGCACATTGCCGCGCCCATCGGTGCTCAGCGCGTTACCGCCGACAGCGGTGTAGCGGTTGAGCGGATCGGTGAGCTGCTGCCCATCGCTGGGCGCGTAGGCGGTCGTCGCCGCGCCATCTTGGACAGAGAGGCGGTTGCCGACCGGATCAAGCGTGTAGTGCTGCTGCTTGGTCGAGCTGGTGATATCCTCCGGTGTTGCGGCGTTTGCGCCATACCACACGGCGGAGAGCTGACCAAGGCTGTTGTAGTCGTAGACCTCGTAGGGCTGCCCGGCGGCGTGCTGGCGCTGCACCGAGGTGCGCTGCGACGCGGCGTTGTAGGCGTAGGCATAGTCGGCGATGCCGCCGCTCACCGTCACGTCGGTGACACGGCCAGCAGCATCGTAGGTGAGCTGATCGATCAGCCCATTGCCACGGGTGATGCTCGTCACACCAAGCGTGAGGTCGTAGGCGTAGTCGGCCACTGCCGCGCCGCCGACGCTCGGGCGCACGGCGTCGAGCCGCCCAAGGGCGTCGAACTCTTGGACCCGCTGCATGCCGGAGGGATAGCTGACCGTCTGGCGGCCAGCGCGATACTCTGGCGCGTAGCCCACTGTCCATGTGTGGCCGTCGAGGGTTTGGGTGGATGTGAGCACCGTGCCCAGCGCATCGTAGGCCAGTAGGATCGCGCTGCTGTGCCCGTTCAGCTGGTCCGTCGCGCTGATGACGCGGCCCATGCCATCGTAGGCAAAGCGCTGGGCGCTGCCGTCCGGCAGGATCAGCGCCGTGCCGCGGCCTGCGCCATCGTACGTGTAGGTGATGGTCTGATCGTCTTGATCGGTGCGGGTCTTGAGATTGCCGCGGCCATCGTAGGTGTAGCGCACACGCGAGCTATCGGCGAACGTCTGCGTCTCGCGCTCGTTGCGCGGCGTGTAGGTGTAGGATGTCGTTTTGCCGTTCGCATCGGTGATGCTAGTCTGGTTGAGGGCGCGATCATAGCCATAGTAGGTGGTGACGCGCTGACCAGCGGCATCGTCGATCCGCTGCACGGGCAGACCAAAGGCGTTGTAGACGAGCTTGGTCTGGCGCGAGTCGGGCGCAGTCACCAGGCTCTGGTTGCCAAGGCGATCGTAGCCATAGCTGGTGCAGAGATTCAGGCCAGCACTCGGCGCGGCGGTATGATCCACACACACCTGCTGGAGCCGCAGCACGTCATCGTAGGCGTACTTGGTGACCGTGCCGCGCTGCTGATCGACGACCTGCTCCAGCGTGCCATCGGCAGCATAGATGCGCTGAAGCACGACATCGAGGCCGTTGTTATCGAAGTGGGTGAACGTTGGGCGATCAAGGTTGTCGTAGAGCTGCGTCGTAACAGTGCCGCGCGGGTCAGTCGTCATGCGCAGGTTGCTGTTGGCGTCGTAGCGATACGTGGTGGTCAACGGCGATCCGCTGGCATCGCTGACCTCAAGGATGCGGCGATTCAGCGCATCGTAGTCGTAGCGGGTGACCGTGTTCTCGGGATCGGTGACGCTGGTGAGATTGCCGCTGGCGTCATAGGTGTAGCTGGTGGTCAGATTCAGGCCACCGTAGTCCTCCGTCACTGTCTGCTGACGGCCAAAGGCATCGTAGGTGATATGGGTGACATAGCCATCGGCATCGGTGATGTTCTCTGGCTCACCATTTACGGTGTATGTGATCGTCACCTCCTGGTCGGCTGGATCGCGCACGGCCACGAGCTGATCAGCGTCATCGTAGACGTAGCGTCGGCGGTTGCCAAGCGCATCTTCCTCTGCGGCCAGCTTACCGTTGGCATCGTAGAAGATAGCTCTGCGCACGATCAAGCCATCGGCGGAGGTGGACTCGCCGGTCAACTGATCGGCCGCATTGTAGGTATAGGTGGTGCGGATATTGCGGCCGGTCACGCCGTCGGCGGTGTAGTCGCGCACCTGCTCGATGCGGTTGCCACGCCCATCGTAGCTGAAGGTGGTGACAAAGCCGAGCGTGTCGGTCAGCGCGACGACGCGGCCAAGCGCATCGTAGGCGAGCGTGGTTGTCTGCGCGCCGGAGGCGCTGATCGTGCCAGGATTGCCAGCAGAATCAAAGTTTGTAAACGTGGAGGTCAGATTCGCCCCGCCGTCATCTTCGATGATTGCTGTGAGCAGGCCCGGCACCGGCGTGACACCGCTGGCGAAGCGCGCATTGCTGCCGCCAAACGCCTCATCGGCGCTGCCCTGCGTGTACACATAGCGCGTGACGACGCCGCGCGCATTGGTCTCGGTCTCGACCAGGCCCAGCGCGTTGGCGGTGTAGCTCACGGTCGGCGTGACAGTCGTGCCAGTCGCATCGAGCACCGCCGGGTATTCAATGCGGATGATCTTGCCGACCGCGCCAAGGCCCTCCTCGTAGTCATAGACATAGGTGGCCGTGTTGCCGCGGGGGTCGGTGGCCGTCTTGAGGCGGTTAAAGCGCTCCTCATAGGTATAGCTCGTGGTGATGAGCTTCGATGGATCGCGCTGCGCAGGATTGGTGATCGCGCACTGATCGGCGGGCATACGCGCCTCGCTGAGCAGGCTGCCAACAGCGTTGTAGGTGTACTCAACGCAGGTGCCGTCGGGATTGGTCTGACGGGTGATGCGGTCAGCGGCATCGCGCTGGTAGGTGGTTGTGCGCGAGAGGGCATCGGTTGACTCGAGCCATGACCCCCACTCGTTGGTGATGCCGAAGCGAACGCCGCGGCTGTAGGTCACGCGATCAACAATATCAGCGCTGCGCTGCACCGCTGGAGCAGGCTGGTCGACAGAGCCGGCAGCGCTGGCATTGATCAGCGCATAGCTGGTCTCCGAGGGCGCGAAGGTGCGCGTAGGAGCCTCGATGCGCACCGCGCCGGTTGTTGGATCGAGCACCGCCTGCGCTGGCTCGGTGACGCTCTGGATACGGCCATACGCGTCATAGGTATAGGATGACACCGCACCGTTCTGATCGGTCTGATCGATCAGCAGATGGCGCTGGTCGTAGGCGAAGCGCCGCTGTGACTGATCCGGGAACGTAACCGCGCTCAGGTCGCCCTTGGCGTCGATTTCAACGCGCGTGATGCGCTGAGCGGGATCGGTGATCTGGGTCAGCTGGCCATGCTTGTACTGGAACGTCCAGATCCAGTCGGGCGCGCTGCGGCCAGGGGCAGTGATGGCAACCGCAGCCACTGTGCCATCGGGGTTGTACGTATAGGCGGTTGTGCGGCCGTCGGGCTGCACCGTTGCGGCGTGCGTGCCATCGGGGTTGAAGTTAACCGTTGAGCCATCGGGATAGACGCGGGTGAACGAGCCGTCGCCCAAGTTATAGTTGAGCGTCGAGTTATCGGTGGCCGTTTTCGAGATCAACAGCGCGTCGTCGCTGGCAAGCCAGGGGTCATAGAGCACGTGAATGCTGACCGCATCGCCGCTGCCGGTGGCTGGGTTCGCTGGCGGCGGGTTGGTTGGCAGCTGCGAGGGGCCGGAGGGATCGCCCCACCAGTTATCGACAGCCGTGATGTCGATGGTGCTCTGGTTGTCGATACCGGCGGTGGTGTTGCCAACAAAGGCGTTGCCGCGCAGCATGTACGGCGCAATCGCCACATCGCTGGGGATGAGGATGCCGCGGATATTCTGCTCGAAGCGGGTTGCCGTGATCGCAACATCGGATGTGCGAATAGTCAGGCCATCGCGGGCGTAGCGCACAACCGCCTGGTCGAACACGTTATCAGCGCTGGAGTCGCGCAGATAGATGCCGCGCCAGTGGTTGGGCGCTGGCGGATTGGGCGCTGGATAGGTCTCGGTCGGAGTGTAGGTCTCGCCGCCGACCGAGTAGTCGCTATCAGCCGTAAAGATAACTTGGCCGGTGCTAGTGCCATCGGCGACCAGCGCGCCGATCACATCGATGCGCAACGTCGGCTTTACTTTCACGATTGTGCCGGGAGTAAGCCAAAGCGCACCTGATTCCTCGATAACCAATGCTTCCGTTAACATAGCAGCGTTGCTGCGCAGAACGAGCGGCATGCTGTGCTCACGGCCCCAGTCGAGCACCAGTGAGCCATGGATATTCCCTTCGAACAGCGCGCCGTTGACCAAGTTCCCGCTGACGCTGTTGCCCTGGGCTACGATCTCGCCAGCGGCACCGGCCAGGCGCAGATAGACCGCCGCGCCGTATGATGTGCTGGACCCAAAGCCGTTGCCAGTGAACTCATTATCTTCAATGAGGATACGGGCCGCCGTCTGCTGAATGTACATGCCCTGCCACCGATTATCAGCAAAGCGGCTCTGGCTAACGGCAATCGAGCCATTGATGTCGAGGGCATTGACCTTCAGGCCAATCCCACTGGTAAGCACTTCGCTCTGCTCAAGGGCAAGGTGGAAGCCGTGCTGGGCAGTTTGGACAAACAAACCAGTATCGGCGTACATAATCCGCACGTGCTGGAGGCGCTGCTTGCCGCCTGGCGGCGTGAAGGAGCTGTTGCCGCCGGTGTAGAAGTGGATGCCATTCCACTGCGCTGCCACGCCTGGGCCAGGCGGTGTGCCAGTGGTTGGACCATCGTTGCCGGTATCGCCGCCCAGGCTGTCATCCTGAATGGACGTAAAGCTGATCGGCGCGGCCTCGGTGCCCTCGGCGATCAGCGTGCCATCGACGCGCAGCCAGCACTGATCGGCCTTGATCAACGCTCCGGGGCTAATATTCAACGTGCCATCGTAGCGCACATACAAGCATGCGGTTCCAGGCACCGAGCCAAGCAGCATCGGCATCGCTGGGTTTTGGCTCAAGTCAAGGTTGGCGGTGCCGCGAATAAAGCCACCGACCAGGAAGGCATTGCGGCGGTTGCCGCTGGCGACGTTGTCGACGGCGCGGATGTCGGCGCTGCCCTCGGCCATATTAATCAGCACAGCGGCGTTGTTGTAAAGGCTGGTGAGGCCATTGCCAACAAAGGTGTTCTGCTTAATCAACAGCGGCTGCGCGCCAGCAGCAACGCCCACAAACAATCCATCGGATTTGTTATGGCGGATGAGGCTATGCTCAATCGTCATGCTCGGCGACGTAGCGGAGAGCTGAACCTGTAGGCCCCAGTATGCGTACTCCACCACAACATGGCGCAGCGCGCTGGTCTGGTGGCCGGCCAGCAGGCGCACGCCGCCCCAGTCGCCAGGGGCGGGTGTCGCCAGGCTGGAGGTAAAGGTGATCGGGTTTGTTGCGGTGCCCTCGGCGATCAAAGTGCCGTAGACATCCAGTGTGTTACCGTTGCTCGCCGATTGGACCGTCACGCCGGGCTCAATCGTGAGCGTTGCTCCGGCCATGACACGGACACGGCAGGTGAGCGTGTAGGGGCTGTTGTCGAGCGTCCATGTGGTGGAGGAGTTAATATCACCACAGACGCTCATGGACTGGATTGAGAAACCCTGCTCCGCGTCCTTGGCGTCGCTGGTTGCCGGTGCGCGCAGATTTGGCACAGGCGTTGGCTCGGTCGCGACGATCTCCTCGGCTTCAGGCGCGGCGGGCACCGTGCTGCCAGGCTGCAGCACCGAGCGCTGCTCAACGGTGTACTGGGCCGCACCACTGGCCGGAGCCAGCGACACCTCGATAAACTCATCTTGGTGCCGACCATCGGTGATCATAATGCGCCCGGCATCATCGCGGTAGAGCCGCTGCTGGTCTTTGAGGATCCAGCCAGCACCCAGCGCGCTCGCATCCTGAGCATCGATCGTCACGGTGCCGTTGACAATTTCATACTCGTAGGCATTGACGAAGATCCCACTCGCACGCCGAACGCAGTCCGGCGCACCGCCGAACGTACCATCAACAGTGCCGCAGTACTGGCCGGAGTAGGGGATGCCCAGGCGCACCTGATACTCGTAGGTGCCGGGCGGCAGGCGCTCACCCTGGGCGTTGCGGCCATCCCAGAGATAGCGGTAGCGCCCAACCTCGCCAGCGGACTGAATATCGGCAGCAAAGGTGTACTGCTCGGTCTTTTCACCCTCGATAAACAGCTCCCATGTGACGTGATCGCCGAGCGTTGCCCCAGCGGAGGGGTTCACATCCAGCTTTACATCGATCACTTGGGAGGGATTAGCGCGGCTGGTGGCGTAGCGCAGCTGCGGTGCGGTCTGCTCATCGAGCACTTGCACAGCGGGCAGGTCGATCCACTCCTCAAGCGTGCCGGACTTATAGTTAATCCAGCAGCCCTCTTCGCCGTTGCAGGTGCTGGCGGTGTCCTCATCCTGAACAGCGGCCTCGGTATCGGCACCGATCGGTGCAACTGGCATGTTCCAGTCGTAGTTGGAGAAGTGGGTGATGGTGCCAACCAGCCACTGGCCAGAGGGATCGACCGTCGCGACGCCGGTGTGCTCCCACTGGTGCGTCGTCTGGTTCCAGTAGCCCATGGGCACCTCGGTGCCAGGTGGCAGATTTTGGGTGTTCTTGAGCGAGACCGTGGCGGGCTTGGTGAAGGCCACCTCCGAGTCGCCGCTAAGGTTGAAGGCGTAGGTTTCCCAGGTGCCGGGCGGCAGCTCGCCGCTAGGCAGGAACTCGACCTGCTCGAAGTTGGTGGCGCGCACAGGCACGGTCAGCGTATCGGTGATCGCACCAGCGGGGATGTCGATGCGAATCGTATCATCGCTGTTGCTGTGCTCACAGCCGGCGGTATCGCAGCTCGTCACTGCGGTATCGAGCGGCGTGAGGAACATGATCGAGGTTGAGGTCGAGCGCTCCTGAACCGCGTTCACCTCGCGCTGGGCGTAGGTATAGCCGTCCTTCTCGACGCGAATCCAGTAGGTACCCGTCTGATCGACCGGGAAGGCGAAGAAGCCATCTGGCCCGGTCAGCACCGTGCCCAGCACATCCTCGGTCGTCGCGCCCTCGCGGCGCTGGAGCGTGACCTGTGCGCCAGGCAAACCTGCGCAGCCGATCAGGTCGTCGGCGCAGCTTGCGGAGAGTGCAACGCGGCCGGCCACCCAGCTGGCCTGCGGCGGCGCGGCTGGCGGCGTAATGCGCACAGGATCAGGCGTCACATAGAATGTAGCGCTGATCTGGCTGCTGGTGCCGAGGCTATCGGCAAGCTCGACGGTGAGCGTGTAGGTCGAGTCGCCAGTCAGCGGCGTGGCGGGCAGACCGCGGGCCGAGGTTGGCGTGCGCTGCGACCAATCGACGGCGACCGTATCGCCAGCAGAGCCGGTGAGCGTAGCGGACAGCGTATCGACATCGACAGATGAGAACGCATCGGCGTACTCAAGGCTGATCGTCGGCGTCAGCGCATAGACGGCCTGCGCATCCTGCGGGGCAAGGATGCTGATCGCCGGGCCAGCGTTATCAAACGCGACAATCCGGCTGGCGGTGCCAACCGCGCCCTGCTCATCGGCGGCCACGACAGCAATCGCCTGGCTGCCGCCATCGAGCGCCACGACAGCGCTGAAGCTGGTGCCGTTGAGCGTCGCTGGCGCGCCATTAACCAGCACGCTCACGATCTGGCCATCCTCATCGGTGGCGGTGCCTGCGACCGTCACCTGTGGCGCTGCGAGCACGCTGCCCTCGGCGGGTGTGCTGATCGTCACAACCGGCGGCGTATTGACCGGCTCGACCTGGAGCGTGACTGTGGCCGGAGCCGAGGCATCAAAGCCATCGAAGGCTTGATACACAAACTGATCAGTGCCCGTGAAGCCGATCGTCGGGGTGTAGATGAAGCTGCCGCTGGGCTGCAGCGTTACGCTGCCGTGGGCCACGGACGAGATAAGAATCGCGGACAGCGCGTGGCCGTCGGCATCTGTGTCGTTCGCCAGGACGCCGAGCGCCTCGTGGCGCGGCGTGTCGGCGATGGCGGCATAGCTATCAGGCTGCGCGACTGGCACCTGGTTCAGCACCGTTGTGCCGACGATGCGCGCCAGCGCTGGCTGAAAGAGCGCGCCGGGCTTCGCCGATCCGCCGGTGATGATATTCCCAGCGCCATCTGTCACAACAGCATAGACAAAGGTCGATGCGCCATGAGCAAACGTGGTTGTGCCGCTTGTACCAAAGCTCGCATCCAGGCTGCCAGCGGCGGTGAAGCGCGCCAGCGCACCAAGCGAGCCAGTGCGCCCGCCAAGCACCAGGGAGCCATCGGCCGCCTGGGCTACGCCGTAGGCGTAGGCGCTTGCGTCAAAGGCGGCGAAGGCTTTTCCGGCGCTGCCAAAGCTGGAGTCAAGCGCGCCGCTGCTGGTATAGCGCAAGAGCATAAAATCGGTGACGCTGCCGCTCTTGGACGAGCCGCCGACCACGATCTTGCCATCAGCTTGCACAAGGACATCGGAGCCGATATCCTCATTGCCACGTACGTCGGTTCTAACCGTGCCATACGTGCCGAAGCCGCTATCGGAATAACCACTGGTGGTTAAGCGCACAAGGCCGACGTTCGTACTCGAACCAGAGCCAGTGCGTCCGACAATCAGGATCTTGCCATCAGATTGGACCTGGACTGCATAGGCTTCCTCGTATGAGTTACCTAGCTCCCGCGTTGTGAATCCATCGCCAGTAAACGCGGTATCCAAGCTGCCACTAGCGGTAAAGCGGGCAATCGCATAGTCGCGATCACCGCCCCACATCGCCCAGCCGACAGCTACGATCTTGCCATCGTCCTGCACGGCCACGCCGTAGGCTTGCGCATCGCTCTCGCCAATCGCGGCGGTTGCGAGGCCATCGTAGTGGAATGAGGTGTCGCGGCTGCCGTCGGGGTTCAGTCGTGCCACCGCAAAGTGCCAGCGATCCGAATAGTGCGCATCGCCGGCGACCACAATCTTGCCATTGGGATCGAGGGCAACGCTGAAGGCGCGGACTGATCCATTGGTGATCCATATACGTGTGTAGCCCTTGCCAGCGCCAAAGGCTGGATCAAGCTCGCCGGCGCTGGTGTAGCGCGCCACGAGCATGCTGTTGCTCTGGGTTTCACCAACGACGATAAACCCGCCGTCGGGCAGGCGGAGAATGTCTTTTCCGGAGTCGGAGAAGCTGCTGAAGCTGGTGCTGACCAAGCCATCGCCGCCACCAAAGGTGACGTCGAGGTCGCCAGCGCGCACCACAGGACTCTGGGCGCGAGTTGATGGCGGCAGCAACGTGAAGAAAATAGCCAAGACCATGAGTAACGAATAACGACGCATACAAATCCTTTCTCTCCACGCAAGCGTGGAGGTCGCTATTGTTCGGGTGATCACGAGGCTAGCAGCGCCAGAGCGCCCGCAGCGCATGCCATGGCGTATGCGCTGCGGAAGTTCTGGCGGCAGGCCCACTGGTGATCGATATCATGGTCTCAAGATTGAATGGGACTAGCTACGGGGCATTTACTGATTGCCAGCCTGCGGCAATCCGCGAATATACGGAGCACTGTTGCTATTTACTGGCTATAACGGAGCTAGCGCCGCTCGATGGACAACACAGGTATGGAGGCATCAATGCCGTTCCAAGCCAGGTGCCGCGCGCGCGCTCCTCCATTATTGGCCACGAGCAGCCAATCGCTGCGAGCCTGGACTTGCTGGCGAAAACCCATGGTGTGACGCTGACTGGGCTAGGTGGGATTGGCAAGACGCGGCTCGCGCCAAACGTGGCAACGCGAGGCAGCTGTGGCAAAGGTCGATACGCTCCCTGCTGCGCAATGATCATGTCTTGCTACAGGCGTAGGACCAGGCGCGCAAAGCTGCTGGAACCATGGCGTGCCCACCTCGCACCAGCGGCGTTTGATACAGCTTGGGCCGAGGGCCAGCGGCTCTCGCTGCAAGTGGTCGCCGAGCTTACGCTTCGTCTCGCTGTGCGCGAAAAGCCTGTGCCAACGACCACCAAAACAGCATCAAGCGCTCTGACCAACCGCGAGCACCAGGTTCTGCAGCGCGTGGTCAGGGGCATAACCAACAAGATGATCGCCCACCAGCTCTCGATCAGCAGTTACACAGCCGAGGAGCATGTGAGCGCCATCGTGCGGAAGCTTGAGTGCACCACGCGCACCGAGGCCACGCGCTACGCTGTTGAGCACGGGTTAATCGCTAGTGCCCACCAGCCACACGCTGCCACCGACTAGTGCCAGCGCCAGGAGCTAGCGCGCTCGATAACCTGCACCGCAGCGCCAACGCCATCCTCCTGGCGTATCTGTGCACCGAGGGCCGCCGCGGCAGTGCGCATGGTCTGGTCTGAGAGCGCGTGATCAAGGGCTGTGGTCAAGCGCTCAAGCTGGAGGTGCGGGCGCGCGATCGGGGGTGGTGCGGCTCCAAGCTGCCATACTCGATCAGCCCAAAACGGCTGATCGGCGGTGAAGGGCACAACCACCGCTGGCACGCCGGCCCTGGCTGCCGCCGCCGTTGTGCCAGCGCCACCATGGTGCACAACTGCGCTCACACGGGGAAAGAGCCACTCATGCGGCACTGCCTCAACCAGCTTGACCGTCTCTGGCAGCTGCTCGGCCTTTAGCCCAGCCCAGCCCGATGAGATCAGCGCACGGCATCCAAGGCGCTGCGCCGCCGCCACCAGCAGCTTCGACGTCGCCTCGGGATTGCGGTCCGCCATACTGCCAAAGCCCATGTAGACCGGCGCAGGCCCGCGCTCAAGAAATCGCTCAAGATCAGCTGGGGGTGTCCAATTGGGCGGCGGATCAAGAAACCAGTAGCCAGTCACATGCACCGAGCTAGGCCAGTCGGATGGCGGCGGCACAACGGTTGGGCTATAGCCATGGATCGTCGGCACGCCTTTGCGCTCAAGCGTCAGCGTTGGCGAGCGCATCGACCAGCGGCGCACGCCCATTGAGGCGCGCAGGCTATTGATCACTGGACGCAGCGCTAGCCACAGCAGCTGGTCAATCAGCCGATGGGTCAGTCGGTTCGCCTGCCGAGGCAGCAGCGGCAGGTGCGGCGGGACGAGCGGGCTAGCAAAATCGCTGGTCGGCGCAAACGGCTGCAGCGCTGCACCAACTAAGGGGATGTGGCGCTGCTCGGCCAGCGCCATGCCCATCCAAACACCAGCGCCGCCAGCAATCAAAAGATCGGCAGCATCGCTCATGCGCTGGAGGTCATGTGCCCACACCGGCCCTAGGTCGCGGCTAAGGCGGCCGATCGCGCGCACAAGCCGCAGTGGGTTGGAACCATTATCAAACACACCCCGGTTCTCTTGCGTTAGATAGGTCCGAATATCCCCAGCCATGGCAAAAAAAGCCAAGCCGTAGTCCTCGACCAGGCTGCGAAACGCAGCGTCGCTCACCACGCGCACGTCATGGCCCGCTGCTTTGAGCCGCACTCCTAGTGCAACCAACGGCTGCACATCGCCACGTGAGCCATAGGCGGCAATTGTTATCTGCATATACCCTCATCACTTGAGTGTTTTACTGAACGATATAAACTTTACACTCAGCATACGCGCTTCACGTGCAGAGAGCATCAGTAAAAACACGGAGTAGCAAGGCGTAAGCACCGTTAACATGCACTTGGCCGCTCGCTGTGGCGAGCGGCCAAACCATACCAAGCACGGGCACTATAAACATATGCCAGCTGGCACCTAGCGAAACAGCGGCACCCCCCAGCGCTGGGCCGGGGCGGGCTTAGGAGCCGTGCCGCCAAGCGCCTGCTCCAGCACCGACTGAGCATTGCCCATGAGGGACGAGAGCAGCAGCGTGCGCGTGCTCTTCAGCGCCGCCGAGCGCTCGATCGCCTGCAGCAAGCCACTATCATTCAGCGCCAGGCCGCTGCCATCCACAACTATTAAATCGAGCTTGGCGCGCGACAGATTTTCCAGGTAGGGCACAATATCAACATCGAATTTCGTTATAATGTGACATGCGAAGCCAAATTCACCAACGAGTGTTCGCTCAATCTCCAAGCGGGTACGAAAATTTGTCGAGATAACGGCAGCAATACGACGAACGTTCATTGGCGCTCCTGCTTTCTTTAAAAATGGTGGCATCCAGTGAAATAGTCAACGAATGTGATCCCCAGGCCCCCAGGGCTGCACTCGGCCTGTGTCGATGACCGCTGCGGCCCTATCCGTGGTGCTGGGCGAGCTGCCAGCAGGCCATTGATCTGCCGGATGGTGTGGTTGCTGGCGCGTGCAACGTGCTGATAGCCATATTCTAGCCAATCGACGTAGCCCCGAGAAGGGTGGCAGTATCATAAAAAGTGACATAGCGTCACTGTCAGTCCGGTGATCTGCCGCTAGGGCCACGTCTCCATGAAGGAGCACACCCAATGGATCAAGCCCTATCACCATATGTCGCAGCTATCACCGCACAGCTGCCGACCCTCCAGATCGACGACCTGCGGCTCAACAGCGAGGGCATGGCCAACACCGTGGTGATCGTCAACAACGAGCTGTGCTTTCGCTTTCCCAAGACCGATTCAGCGCGTCGGCTGCAGGACTACGAGGTTAAGCTGCTAGAGGTTGTGCGCCGCTATGTGACGCTCGCGGTGCCAACAGTGGAGCTGCACACCGACGAGTTTGCCATGTACCGCTACCTGCCTGGCAGACCACTCTACCGCCACGAGCTGCTGCGCCTCAGCCCAGCTCTTCAAGCTGGCTACGCCGAGCAGCTCGCCAACTTCCTGCAGCAGCTGCACTCTATCCCGCTGCATGAGCTGCCAGCGGCCCCCTGGGCAGCACCAACCACAAGCCGCCAGCAGCGCTATCTGCACATGAAAGCCGAGATCGAGCAGACACTGTTTGGCCTGCTCTGGGCTGATCAACGAGCGTGGATCAACGACCTGTTCGCACCATTGGAGCAGGGTGCGCTCAATGTCGACGACTACGCTTCAGCCTGCATCCACGCTGACCTTGCGGCCTACCACATTTTGCACCAGCCAAGCGCATATGAGCTCAGCGGCGTGCTCGACTTCGGCACCGCCGGCGTAGGCGATCCAGCCAGCGACTTTGCCCTGCTCATCAATGTGTACGGCGAGCAGTGGCTCCAACGCATCGGGCGCTTCTACCCGCTGCCACAGGATCTTCTAGAGCGGGCGCGCTTCCTGGCGGGCTATCTTGAGCTTGAGTGGGCACTCAACGGCCTGCGCAAGCAAGATCAGGCTTGGCTGCTAGTGCACCTTGGCCGGGCGCGTGACTGTGCGCCGTTTGGCACAGCCTGGCGTGCGGATCATCCAGTATAGCCCACCAACAAGCACGGCTAGCCATCCCAAAACTATAGCATAATGACAGGAGAAAAAGCACCATATGGTATGCAGCTTGTCGGGCGTAGCCGAGCGCGCGTGCTATACTAAAACGAATGTTCACAACAGAAGGAGGCCGCGCGATGGCAAATCGCTTAATCAATGAGACCAGCCCATATCTGCTGCAGCACGCGCACAACCCCGTCGACTGGTATCCGTGGGGCGCGGAAGCGCTGCGGCGAGCGAAGGCTGAAGATAAGCCGATTCTTTTGTCGGTGGGGTATTCAGCCTGCCACTGGTGCCATGTGATGGAGCGTGAGTCGTTTGAGGATGCTGCGACCGCCGCACTTATGAACAACTTCTTTATCAATATCAAGGTCGATCGCGAGGAGCGGCCGGACATCGACACCATCTACATGGCCGCCGTGCAGGCGATGACCCGCCGCGGCGGCTGGCCGATGACCGTATTCTTAACGCCGGAGGGCGCGCCGTTTTATGGCGGCACGTACTTTCCGCCCGAGCCGCGCCACGGGCTGCCCTCGTTTCAGCAAGTGCTGACCAGTGTTGCCGAGGCCTACCGCGAGCGGCGCGACGAGGTGCTGCAAAGCGCCGAGCAGCTCAGCACCCACCTCAACGAAATGATGCAGCTGGAGATCCCGCAGGTCACGATTGGCACACGCCTGCTGCATCAGGCGGCCCAGCAGCAGATGAGCCAGTTTGATCAGCGCTTCGGCGGCTATGGGGCCGCGCCAAAGTTTCCGCAGGTGATGGCGCTGGAGCTGGTGCTGCGGCACTGGCGGCGCACTGGCGACGAGAGCGCGCTGCAGCAGGTGGAGCACACGCTGCGCTCAATGGCCAAGGGCGGCATCTACGATCAGCTTGGTGGCGGCTTTGCGCGCTACTCAGTTGATGCCTACTGGCTGGTGCCACACTTTGAAAAAATGCTCTACGATAACGCGCTGCTGGCCCGTATCTATACCGAGGTCTATCAAGCCACCGGCGACGCCTTCTACCGCCAGATCGCCGAGGAGACCATCGACTATGTGCTGCGCGACATGACCAGCGCCCAGGGCGGGTTCTTCGCCGCCGAGGACGCCGACAGCGAGGGCGAGGAGGGCCGCTTCTACGTCTGGACGCCAGCGCAGATTCGCGCCACGCTCAGCGCCGATGATGCCGAGATCGCCATGCGCTACTGGGATGTGACCGAGCGCGGCAACTTCGAGGGCCAGAATATCCTCAACGTGCCGCGGCCGCTGGAGGTGGTGGCGCAGGAGTTCAACCTACATCCAGAAACCCTACAGGAGCGGCTAGAGCGCATCAGAAGCCAGCTGCTAGCGGCACGTGGTCAGCGCGTGCGCCCTGGCCGCGACGAGAAGATCCTGGCCACATGGAACGGGCTGATGCTGCGCGCGCTCGCCTTCGCCGCCCGCGTGTTCGACCGCGCCGACTATCGGCAGGCGGCCGTGCGCAACGCCGAGTTCCTGCTGCACAACCTCTCCCGTGACGGCCAGCTCTATCGCTCGTTTAAAGATGGCAAGGTCACGGCGCGCGCCTTCTTGGAGGACTACGCCAACCTCGCCGATGGGCTGCTGGCGCTGTATGAGGCCACGTTTGACCTGCGCTGGATCACGGCGGCCCGCGACCTGGCCGACACGATCACCAGCGCGTTCTGGGATGCCGAGCGGCGCACCTTCTACGACACCGCCGCCGACCACGAGCAGCTGGTCACGCGGCCGCGCGACATCTACGACAATGCCACGCCAGCTGGTAACTCCGTGGCCGTCGATGTGCTGCTGCGGCTGGGTCTGCTGCTAGAGCGCCCTGACTACGGCCAGTATGCCCAGACAGTGCTGGAGGACCTCAGCGGCGGCATGGCCCAGCTACCAGGGGCATTCGGTCGCCTGCTGGCGGCGCTGGACTTTGCGCTCGCTGAGCCGCGCGAGGTGGCGATCATCGGCCAGCCAGACGCCGCCGACACGCAGGCGCTGGCGCAGGCGGTGTTCACACCCTATGTCCCGAACAAAGTTGTCGCTGGCAGCGCGCCAAACAATAGCGCCGCCAGCACGCTCATCCCCCTGCTGGCCGAGCGGCCGCTGCGCGACGGCAAGGCCACAGCCTACGTCTGCATCCGCCACGCCTGCCAGGCACCAACCAACGACCCGGCCGAGGTTCAGGCGCAGCTACAAGCCTAAGCGGCAGCGGTCGAGCGCCAACCAACACAACGAAAGAGCACTATGGAACGCGACTACCTGCTGCGGATCATCGAAGAGCTGGGCACCTTCTGGCGTCAGCTTATCCGCCACCAAGACCAACACGACTATGCCACCGCCCTGCAGCTGATCGACAACACCTACGGGCGCTGGTTTGGGCTAAGCGCCGCATTTATTGACCTGCTGCCCGACGACGAGCTGATCGGCCTTGTGCGCGACGAGCATGGTCAACTCAAGCCCGACCGCTGCTTCGCGCTGGCGCGGCTGCTCACCGCCGAGGGCAACCAGTACGCAGGGCTGCATCAGTTCGAGGAAAGCTACTGGCGCTACGAGCGGGCCGTGCTGCTCGACGCGGCGCTGCTCGAATCCGTCGGCGGCAACATTGACCCGAGCATGCGCCCGGAGATCGTCACCAGCGCCGAAAGCCTCGCACAGTACACGCCATCGTCCATCGGCGCACAGGCGCTCTTCGAGGTGTACAACGCCCTGGGCGGCTATCGCCAGGCCGAGGACTGGCTTGGCCTCTGGGTTGAGCTGCGCGAGTACAGCGCCACTGCACTTGATCGCGCAATTGCATGGTACACTCACGTAGCCGACCTCAACGACGATCAGTTGGCAGCGGGCAATCTGCCGCGCAGCGACGTGGCTGCCGGCCTCGCCCACATGCAAGCCCTGTTACACCGCACCAGCGACGATGCCTCAGGTCTGACTGCACTGCAATCCTGACCCACCGACGCGGCGCGCTGCCCGGTGCAACATCAGATCAAGGAGGTCATCATGACACCGCGTCCTGCTTTCAATATTTGCGTGTTGTGTGGCTCACGTCCAGGCAGCGATCCAGCCTACATTCAGGCCGCCGAGGCGCTCGGCGTGGCGCTGGCGGAGCGCGGCATTGGCATTGTCTACGGCGGCTCATCCATTGGGATGATGGGCCATCTCGCCGATAGCTGCCTCGCCGCCGAAGGCTACATCGAGGGCGTCATTCCGGAGGCGCTGTTTTTAAAAGAGAGCGCGCACCCGCGCCTGTCGCAGCGCTTCGTGGTGCAGAGCATGCACGCTCGCAAGACGATGATGCTCGATCGCTCCAATGCCTTTATTGTGCTGCCAGGTGGACTGGGCACGCTGGAGGAGGCGTTCGAGATTATCACCTGGGCGCAGCTGGGCATCCACGCTAAGCCGCTGGCGGTGTGGAACGTGGCCGGCTACTACGACGAGCTGTTCACCTTCTTGCAGAAGAGCATCGCCCATGGCTTTGTGCCAGCGGCGCACCGCAAGTTTGTGGCCGTGCACAGCACGCTCGACGAGACGCTCAACCACATCACGCAGTGGAAGACGCCGACCACCCTGGCCAAGTGGCTCGACCGCGATCAGACTTAACCACAGCGCGGGCATGGAGACTGTGCTCCATGCCCGCGCGGCTGTGCCAAGCCTCACTGGATCCGACATGCTACGTTGAGGTCTGCGAGGAGCGCGCGCGCGCGCCAGAGCCGCGCAGCAAGCTCAGCAGATTCATGATCAGCCAGATCAGCCCCGCCAGCACCAGCACTGCCAGATACTCAATAATCGGAATACGAATAATCTCGTCGAGCTTGCCCCAGCCGCGCCAGCTGTACACGCCGACAACGCCAGCGACATAGCCGGCGAAGAGCAGCCAGCGCGTGCGCGTGCTCAGCCCCAGGCCGTGCATCTGCGTGATGATAAAGATGCCCAGGAAGCCAAAGAAGAACATCGGCCAGAAGCCGCTCGCCCCCGCCTGCATCAAGGCCACGAGCGTGCCATGCGCCAGCACCATCAGCTCCTGCGTCAGCGTCCACCAGCGATTGACGTGCACGCGGGTGAAAAACAAGCTGCCCTGAAGCATGAGCAGGAACATATAGAAAAAGCCGATCAGATGGCCGCTGGTCGTCTCCATCGGGTGATACCAGAAGGTGTAGATGATCGCCCAGGAGAACACATAGCCGTGATAGCGCCGCGCCGCCTGGATGATCGACGTCTTGATCGGCAGTTTCTTGCCAACGAACATGCCGCGGCGGCTGTTCTCCATCAGCAAAATCCACACGAGCATCACGATCACCGAGCCTTGCGAGCTGAAGATCGACGTATCCTGCGCCAGCCCATCGTACCAGATGTGCGTCTGAGCGAAGTGCAGCAGGATGAACCCGGCGTTGGCCGCCAGCGCGGCCACATTGAAGCCATGCAGCCCGCGCACATACGTCGGGCGCTTGATCTGGGCGTAGGCGATCAGCCCCCAGATCGTGAGCTGGTGCAGCAGATAGAAGCCCCAGGCGGTCGCCCGTGTCCAGAATGTCGGCTCCGGCAGCTGCCACAAGTACCAGGCCGGCCCTTGATCTGGCAGCAGCCGCACTGACGCCAGCCGCTGGCCGAACCACCAGATAACGAAGGTAAACACAGCGCTAAAGGCGATGCCGCCCCACAGCGCCTGCAGATCGCGTCGCCGCGCTACTCGTTCCACCATGAAAGCACCTCCTTTAGCGCTAGCGTGCGCAGGCTGCCTAGCGCTGGCCTGCGCACGCCACTCAGATCAGCTAGTGCCCAGCGGCGACGGGAGCGCCGCCGGTGTTCTCACGACCAGCCCACTTGAGCGGCCAGCCTGGCAGAAACAGGCCCAAGAACGCGGCCACAATCGCCACATAGAAGGTAAAGCGATAGGCGCGCTCGAAGCCAGCGATGTTCTCGGCGCAGGCGCGCTGCACCAGCTCCGGCGTGATATTCGGCACACCGGCAGGCAGCCCACCGCCAGGAGCCACGCCCGGCTGACCAGAACCAGGCACGGCACCGCTTGGCGGGCCGCCGGCAGTCACGCCTAGCGGTGGCCCCTGCTGCGGGGAGCAGATGCCGCCGCTGGCCGCAGATGCTGCCGCCGGGGCCGCCGCGGCCTGGTTCTGAAAGAAGTCCTGCAGCTCCTTGACCGGCTGCGAGATTGTGCTGGCGAGAATCGTGGCCAGCACCGCCACGCCGATCGACTGCACCACCTGGCGCGTGGCATTGACCAGCGCCGAGCCGCGGGCGACCTCGCTCAGCGGCACCACTGACAGCGCGGCCACCAGCGTCGTCTGCACGGTCATGCCCAGAGCCATGCCGCGCAGCGCCAGCAGGAAGAGAATCCAGCTGATCGGCGTGTCGGCCTCCAGCAGCGAGAGCTGCCAGGTGTTGAGCAGCAGCACGCCAAAGCCCACCACAATCAGCGGGCGCGGGCCGATCTTGTCGTAGAGGCGGCCAGCGAGCGGTGTGAACACACCGGCCGTGGCAGCCAGCGGCAGCAGAATAAAACCGGTGCGCAGCGCGGTGTAGCCGCGTAGCGCCTGCAAATAGACCGGCAGCAGGAACTCTGCGCCAAACAGTGCGATCACGCTGACCCAGCCGATCAGGCTGGCCACAGTGAAGCGCGACTTCTTGAACAGGCGCAGGTCGAGCAGCGGCTCCTTGGCCACAAACAGCTCAATAAAGATCATCGCTACCAGGCTGACGCCGCCGACGGCAAACCAGGTCAGCACCTTGGTCGAAGTCCAGCCCTCGTCGGCGGCAATGGAGGCGGCGTAGAGCACCGCGCCAAAGCCAAGCGCCGAGGTCACCAGCCCCAAGATATCGAGCGGCGGCTTGTGGTCAGAGAGCTGCTCCTTAAGCCAGCGCGAGGCCAGAAAGATACCTAGCAGGCCAATCGGCAGATTAATAAAGAAGATCGCGCGCCACCAGTCCTGATCAACCAAGAACCCACCCAGAATCGGGCCAAGGGCCGGGGCCAGCACCAGCGCAATCCCAAAGATACCCAGGGCCACGCCCTGCTCCTCGGGCGGGAAGGCGTTGAACAGAAACGCGGTGCCTAGCGGCAGGGCGATACCGCCACCAACACCCTGGAGCGCCCGCGCGGCCACCAAGAACCATAGATTCGGCGCGACGCCACACATAAACGAGCCGAGCACAAAGAGGCCAAGGCCAACAACATACATGCGCTTGATGCCAAAGCGGTCGGCTAGAAAGCCCGACATCGGCGTGCTAATGCCCAGCGAGAGCACATACACGCTGATGATCCACTGCGCGTCGTTGAGGTTGGCCCCAAAGTCGCGGCGCAAGGTTTGGAAGGCGACGTTGACCACGGTGGTATCCAAAATAACCATAAAGATACCGAAGATCACCGAGATCAGCACACGCCACTTATAGGGCAGTCCAGCTTTTTTGGTTGTATCGCTCATAACAGCAAAATGTCTCCTACGATTGAGTAGCTACTTCGGTTGATGCAGAGGATGCTGAGGATGAGTCTGGGCGCTCCATCTCAGCGAAGCGCTTGGCCATTGCGCCCGTGGAGCGCGACTGGAGCCAGAAGGTCAGCCGATCAGGCAATATTTCAATGATTTTCAGCGGGATGGCCCAGTACTCTGGCGCAGTCGCGCGAATGAGCTGGCGGCTGCGCGAGACAGCCTTCAGCACCACCTTGGCGACGGCCTTGGGCGGCGCACCGGCTGCGGTCTGATCGAACATTTTGAGGTAGTCGGCGGCCAGCGGATAGGCGGTGTTGGGCTTGAGGTCGAGATGCTGGCGCACCTGCTCGCCAAACTCGGTGGCAATTGGCCCTGGCTCGATCACGCTGACGTGGATATTCCATGGCGCAACCTCCAGGCGCAGCGTGTCGCTGAGCGCCTCGACGGCGAACTTGCTGGCCGTGTAGGCTCCGCCGTAGGTCAGCGCCAAGCGCCCGCCGATCGAGCTAACGTTGATAATGCGCCCGCGCCGTCTGCGCCGCATCGCTGGCAGGAACTGCTGCGTCACAGCCAGCAGGCCAAAGACGTTGGTCTCGAATTGCTGGCGCACGGCGTCGAGGTCGATCTCCTCCAGCGGCCCCATCAGGCCGTAGCCAGCGTTGTTGACCAAAATATCAAGGCCGTAGCCGTCGGTGGCGGCGCTGATGTGCTCCGCCGCTGCGGCGATGCTGGCGGCTGACGTCACGTCGAGCGTGAGCGGCTCGATGTGCCAGCCGTTGGCGGCGGCCTCGTCAGCCAGGGCGTTCAGCTTATCGGTGCTGCGCGCTGCCGCAAATACGCGCGCACCTTCTCCTGCTAGCATCAGCGCTGTGGCGCGACCAATACCGCTGGACGCACCAGTGACCAGCGCTACGTGTCCAGACAGGCTCATGAGTCCTCCTTTATAATCATTAGTTCATCTAACTAAATAGATTAGCGCGCTTTCAAATTCTGTCAAGCGCTAATCGTTAGCTATTCCATGCAACACAAGATCCACGATCAGGGCGGCGCGCTCGGCGGGATCAGCGGGCACGGTGGCCCAGCTCACGGCGCGCGAGCGCAGATGCTGGGCCGGGCCGCCGATAAACGCGTTCAGCAGGCCCAAGTACAGCTTGGTGTAGATCGCGGGATCGCCTGGGCGCAGCTCGCCCGCAGTGATGCCCTGGCTCAGCGCGCGAAACAGCGGATGATACAGCTCGTGCGCAAAGGCCTCGCCGAGGCGCTGATGATGCTCGACGGCGGTGATGTTCTCCATGTCGCGCATCATAATGTCTACATTGGTGCGCATCCGCGTTAGCACATGCGTCGCAAGCCGGATCAAGCGCGTGCGGATTGGCTCGGCGGGCACTTGGGGCTGCAGCAGGGTGCGCATACCCTCAAGTCGGCGCAGCAGTGTCGCCACATAGAGCGCCTCTTTATCGGCGAAGTAGTAGTACAGCGTTGGTTTGGTCACTCCGCACGCTGTGCAGATTTCACGCATCGATACCGCCGCATAGCCCTTTTGCTCAAACAGCTGCTCAGCCGCATCAAGGATCATGGTTGCTGTCTCTGGTCGTACAGAGTCGCTCATCGGGCGGGGTTCCTTATCCACTGGGATCAACTTACCGAACGGTAGGTATAGGTAGTCTACCATAGTTTACGCAGCGCGAACCTAGCTGGATGGGTAGGGAAAGCAGACTGCTCGAATCGTGGAAAGTTGGGCTATGGCGCACACGTCATGCACGCATATCACGTCAGCTATGCACCAACATCATGGAATACTGGCACTTTTTATGACGGTGTATAGCTTCATTACCGTAGCATGCGCAGCCTATAATCAGAGCAGAACGAAATCTATAGGGGGACACCATGCAAGGACTAAAGTCGATCTTTTTTGGCGTTGTGTGCTTTATTGCGGCCACAGGCATCTATTTCTATCTCCAAAGTATCGAAAATTCAGGCACGAGCACCCGTGTCCACTGGATGCTCGCACTGCTCTACAACTGGGGCGGCAAGCCCGCAGCCGCTGGTTTTTTCGTGCTTGTTGGGGTTGTAAGCCTCATCGTTGGCGTATATCAGCTCATGCAGGCGCGTAGGCGGCCAGCCCAATCCTAGGCAGCGCGATGAACGGTTGCTTTTTAAACTGTAGACACACACAACACATCCACCTATCAAGGAGCACAACGTGACATCATCAACACAGCGCGCAGGGTTTGGCGCACCAACACGACCGTGGCGCGCATTCGCGTTTGGCTTTTTATGTGTCGCGCTTTCAGTCGGTCTCTACTTCTATCTGCAGGACATCGAGAACCGTGGCGTGAGCACCGAGGTCAACTGGCTGGTGGCCACGATCTACAACTGGGGCGGCAAGGCGGCTGTGTCGGGATTCTTTGCCGGGGTCGGCGTCATCGCCTTTGGCTTTGGCATCTACCAGCTGCTCCAGGTGAGCCGCGAGCGCGAGACGCTGCGCGTGAGCCAACCGCTGGCCCCCGACGAGCTAACCCAGCATCTTATGCAGACGCTTGGCTTCAGCGCCGATGACCTTAACACGAATCGCCAGGGCATGCTGACCCAGCAGCAGGCGAGCACGGCCAGCTCCACGCTGGGCAAGCAGCGCACAGGCACGCTCTTTGGCTACGGCTTCAGTATGCTGGTGCTGGCAGGCTTCCTGATCTATGCGGCGTTCTTTCTACCGCAAAATCCGTCCTTCGCGCGCACCATGGAGCTTAGCCCCAGCCTCCAGCCGATCATCGTCGCGGTGCTCGGCGGCCTGCTGCTGCTGATGCTGCTGATGCTCGGCATGAGCATGCGCCGCTTGCGCCCAGGTGCACAGCGCGTGCAGATCGCTCAGGGCCAGGTCAAGCTCGACAAGATTCGCACCACCGTCGACACGCGCTTTTTGATGAAGGTGCTCGGCCAGTCCAACGTGGCCTACGGCACGATCAAGGTTGGGCGCACGACCTTCTATGTGCCCGAGAGCACCATGCAGGGCTTCAAGCACAATACGGCCTATCGCATCTACTACCTGCCCAACAAGCCGATGCATATGCTGCTGTCCGCCGAGGCGCTGACCGGCGTCTAGCACAGCGCCCCGCCACAATCTACCAGCAGCTACAACCTCCTGGCAGGTCGCCAGGGGGTTGTGTTTTAGACACCATGTTTGTCTCACCAGCACCATGCGCTATAATTGCGCCCGCAATGATGTGTGGAATCTTCACTCCGCTTTTTCGCTAGCCCGCGCATGCCGCCTGACGGCCTGCCAGCGTGTGCATGTATTCAGAGGAAATAGTAATTTATGAACGTTCTCTTTGCCCTGACCTACTATCGCCCGCATGTATCTGGTCTGACGATGCATGTGCAGCGCTTGGCGGAGCATCTGGCGGCGCGTGGGCATATGGTAACGGTGCTGACATCACAGTATGACTCGAGCCTGCCTTGTGAGGATGAGCTGAACGGCGTGCGCATTGTGCGCTGCCCGGTGGCCTTTCGCGTCAGCAAGGGCGTGATCATGCCCAGCTATATGCGCGTGGCCATCCAGCTGATGCGCGAGCACGATATCGCCGTGGTCAACCTGCCCAACACGCCAATCGAGGCCGCTGTGCTGCCCTTCCTGGCGCGCTTTGTGGTGCGCAAGCCGATTGCGGCGATCTACCACAGCGATGTGCACCTGCCACCAACATTTTTCAACAAGATCGTGGACCGCATTGTCTACGCCAGCAACTACCTCGCCGCCTCGATGGTCTATCGCATCAGCTCCTACACCGACGACTTCGCCCGCAACAGCCATATTCTGCAGCACTTCCTGCGCAAAATCCGCATTGTCTCGCCGCCAGTCGAGGTCGAGGAGGTCGAGCAGCGCGAGGTGGACGCCTTCCGCGCCAAGCACGCCCCCAACGGCGAGCAGCTCATCGGCTTCACCGCCCGCTTCGCCGCCGAGAAGGGCGTTGAGTTTATGCTCGAGGCACTGCGCAGCATCCACAAAGAGATGCCCAACGTCAAAGTGCTGTTCGCCGGTCCCTACCAAAATGTTATCGGCGAAGACAAGTACTGGGAGCGGCTGGAGCCGCTGATGGAGGCGATGCACGACTCGTGGACGTTCCTGGGCCTGCTCAATAATCACCAGCTCGGTATCTACTATCGCGCCTGCGATCTGACGGTGCTGCCAAGCATCAACTCAACCGAGACCTTCGGGCTGGTGCAGGTCGAGAGCATGCTGTGCGGCACGCCAGTGGTCGCCAGCAACCTGCCGGGCGTGCGCCAGCCGGTCACGCGCACCGGCATGGGCGAGATCGTGCCCATCGCCGACGCCGACGCGCTGGCCGCCGCGATCCTGCGCGTGCTGCGCAGCCCCGCGGACTATATCAAGCCGCGCGACTTCATCGAGCAGCGCTTTGGCATCGAGCAGACGATCAACGACTACGAGCATCTGTTCCGCGATGTGATTATGCAGTTTGGTTCGAAAGAAGGTTGAGCAGCATGAAGCAGGCGAGCGCCTTGAAACTTCGCCGCCACAGCCCGATCTGGGCCGCACTGGCGGCGCTGCTGCTGCTGCTGGTCGTGCAGCACCAGTTTGAGCAGCATCATTTTTCGCTGCTGATCGCCAGCGCCGCCGTAGTGGGCCTCGCGGTGTGGGGCTGGCTGGTCTGGCGCAACCCACCGCACCGCGATGTGCTCGGCGCGCTCCAGCCAACGCCGCTCGACTATGTGCCAGCGCGGGTGGGGCTGGCGGGCCTGGCGCTGGTGCTGGCCAGCATCAGCTGGGTCAACCTGCACGGCAACCACTTCAACAGCCTATCGCTGTGGACATGGCTGGCGGCCATCGCGGTGTGGATGGGCGCGTGGCTGCCTTGGCGGCGTCCGCAGCGCACGCCGATCACACCGGCGGAGCGGCGCAGGCGCTGGCTGGCGGCGCTGCTGGTGCTCGCGATCACGGCCGTGGGCGCGTGGCTGCGCTTCTATCGCCTGGAGACGATGCCCAACGATATGACGCAGGACCACGGCTGGAAGCTGCTCGACATCAGCAACATTCTCGCTGGCAACCGCCCGCTCTTCCTGCCCAACAACACCGGCCGCGAGCCGTGGCAGTTCTACTACATCGCAACGCTCATCCGCCTGTTCAACCTGCCGCTAGACTTCATCGCGCTGAAGTTTGGCAATGCGCTCATCGGCACGCTGACGATTCCGCTCTTCTATATTTTTGGGCGCGAGGTAGGTGGGCGCAAGCTCGGCGTGATCGCGGCGGCGCTCTACGCCATCGGCAAGTGGCCGATCTCGACCACGCGCATGGGCTTGCGCTTTCCCTACGCCACGCTGCCTGCCGTGCTCGTGCTCATTCATCTGTGGCGCTATGCGCGCTATGGGCGGCGCAGCGATATTCTGCTGGCCGGGCTGTGGATGGGCGGCGGCCTGTATGGCTACATCGGCATTCGCATTGTGCCGCTGGTGATCGCGCTGGTGCTGGTGGCCGTGCTGTTTGATCGGCGGCGCAGCGGCCAGCGCCTCAATGTGCTTGGCCACGGCCTGCTGGTGCTCGTCACCACCGCGATCATCTTTGTGCCACTCGGCCACTTTATGGTCGAGTTCCCCGACCAGTTCTGGTACCGCGTGGCCACACGCACCACCGACGAGGAGCGCTCGATCGCCCAGTCGGTGTGCACCGACAGCATCTTCAAAAACGCCGATGGCAGCGTCAACGAGTCGCTGTGTAAGCTGGGCGTGTTTGGCTACAACAATGTGCGCGCCTTCGCCGCCTTCAACTGGGTCGGCGACCGCTCCGAGGTCAACCACGTCTCGCTGGACCCATTTTTTGATGTGATGACCGGCGCGCTGCTGCTGCTGGCCCTGCCGCTGATCGCCTGGCGGCTGCTGCGCGAGCGCTCGCTGCGCTGGTGGATGCTGCTGATCGCGCTGCCGATTCTGCTGCTGACCACCACGCTCAGCATCGCGTTTCCAATCGAGAACCCCAGCACCTCGCGCACCGGCGTGGTGATGCCGGTGATCTTTGTGCTGGCCGCCGCGCCGCTGGCGCTGCTGTGCGAGTGGATGCTGGCCGGGCAGCCGTTCGCCCGCTGGCGTGAGCTGCCGCGATCACGCTTTGCGCTCACCGGCACCGTGCTACTGGCGCTGTTTGCGCTTGGGCTGCAGCAAAATTTCGTGCGCTACTTCCGCGACCTGGATCGCCAGTACCGCGCCTTTGTGCCCAACACCGGCGAGGTCGCCAGCACCATCGAGTCGTTCAGCGACCGGGGCATCAGCCGCAACAACACCTACATCTTTGGCTGGCCGTACTGGCTGGAGATGCGCAACGTCAGCGTGCACCTCGGCGATATCCACTGGCACGAGACGCACGCGCTCGAAGAGGACGCCGCTATTCCGCTGCCACAGGGCGGCCAGCCCATGCTCTACGTGTTCAACCAGCACGACGACAGCCATCGCCGCGCGCTGCTGGAGATGTTCCCCGACGGCGAGCTAACCTTGCAGCCGACCGAGATCGCCCGCAAGGCCTTCTACACCTTCTATGTGCCGCCGAACAGCGTTCGCCGCAGCAGCAAGTGATAAAAATGGCTCAGGTGTGCTAAATTCCACCGAGCAATGGTATAATCGAGCCAGTGTTCTCTAGGAAAGCAGTCGCCCGATGAATGTTATTGAGATTTGTGCCGGGGCCGGCGGAATGGCGCTTGGTCTTGAGCAAGCCGGCTTTCAAGCCCAAGCTTTAGTTGAAATCGAACCTGCGGCATGTCAAACGCTGCGCATCAATCGACCGCAGTGGAATGTTATCGAGGCCGATGTGCGCGAGTTCCACGCTGACGCGTATCGCGGTATCGACCTGCTCGCCGGCGGTGTGCCATGCCCACCTTTTTCAGTCGCAGGCAAACAGCTTGGGGCCAACGACGAGCGCGATCTGTTCCCCGAGGCCCTGCGGCTCGTTGCCGAGTGCCAGCCGCGCGCCGTCATGCTTGAAAACGTACGCGGGCTGCTCGATCCAGCGTTTACCGAGTATCGCGCTGCGGTCACACACCAGCTCGTTGCGCTCGGCTACAGCGTCGACTGGCAGCTGCTGCAAGCCGCAGACTATGGCGTCTCACAGCTTAGGCCCCGCGTCATCCTGGTTGCAGTGCGCGATCAGGGCCAGACCGCATTCACCTGGCCTGCGAAATGTCCCACAGCCCCACCAACGGTCGGCGAGCTGCTCGTCGATCTCATGGCCGAGCATGGCTGGGCGGGAGCACAGGCGTGGAGCACACAGGCCAACGCGATCGCCCCAACCATTGTTGGCGGCTCCAAAAAACATGGCGGCCCTGATCTTGGGCCAACCCGCGCGCGCAAGGCCTGGGCAGCGCTCGGCGTCGATGGCAAAAGCATCGCCGACACAGCGCCAGCCGCCGATTTCACCGGCATGCCACGCCTCACGACCCGCATGGTTGCCCGCATTCAGGGCTTCCCTGACTCGTGGCAGTTCTATGGGCGCAAAACGCCAGCCTACCGCCAGATCGGCAACGCCTTTCCCCCGCCGGTTGCCTGTGCCGTCGCGCAGCAGATCGCCCGCTATCTGCAGCCAGCGATCAAGCCGCAGCGCACGTCAGTTCTGGAGGCAGTTTGTCATGAGTAAGCGCGCATCAGGTGGCGCACGCAGCAAGCTCCGCGCGCACTTTCTAAATAATCTAGGCCGCGTGATGGAGTCAGACGAGCTGCGCGAGGTGGCGGGCAACATCAGCGAGTGGGCACGCCGCGTGCGCGAGCTGCGCACCGAAGAAGGCTATCAGATCCTGACCCACAACGATCTGAGCGAGCTTAAGCCCGGCCAGTATGTGCTCAACGATCCCAAGCCCGTGCCAGCATTTGCGCGCGATATCTCGAAGGAAACGCGCGCGATCGTGCTGGATCGCAATGGCTTTACCTGCCAGATGTGCGGCGCAGTCGCTGGCGAGCCGCATCCCTACGATCCGACGCGCAAAACCCGCCTGCACATCGGCCATATCATCGATAAATCCCAAGGCGGCAGCGATGAGCCGAGCAATCTACGCGCCATCTGCTCGGTGTGCAATGAGGGCGCTTCCAACGTGACGCTGGATCGACCAACCGCCCACAAGCTGCTGGTGCAAATCCGGCGCGCGCCCAACGCCGAGCAGCTCCACGTGCTGGAGTGGCTCGTGAAAAAGTTTCCGCAGCAGGCGCAAGCCTATCTTGAGCAACACCCCTAGAAGATGTATACGCTTGGCACTGCCGGCCACGTTGATCACGGCAAATCGACGCTCGTCCAGGCGCTCACGGGCATCAATCCCGACCGCTGGGCGGAGGAGCAGCGCCGCGAGATGACCATCGATCTGGGCTTCGCCTGGCTCACGCTGCCCTCTGGCCGCGAGATTAGCCTCGTCGATGTGCCGGGCCACGAGCGCTTTATCAAAAATATGCTCGCTGGCGTCGGCGGCCTCGACGCAGTGCTGCTGGTCATCGCCGCCGACGAGGGCGTCCAGCCCCAGACCATCGAGCACCTGCACATTCTCGACTTGCTCGGCATCCAGCACGGCCTGATCGTGCTCACCAAGGCCGATCTTGTCGATGCCGCCTGGCTCCAGCTGGTCCACGAGGAGGTGCGCGAGCACGTCGCCGCCACCACGCTCGCCGCTGCGCCGCTGGTGGAGGTCTCGGCGCGCACCGGGGCCGGGCTAGACCAGCTGACCCATGCGCTCGACGGGCTGCTCGACAGCCTGCCGCCACGGTCGGTCGCCAGCGGCACGCCACGCCTGCCAATCGACCGCGTGTTCTCGATCAGCGGCTTTGGCACGGTGGTCACCGGCACCCTGCTCGACGGCGCGCTGCAGCTTGGCGACGAGGTGGAGATTCAGCCAGCCGGTCTGCGCGGGCGCATTCGCGGTCTGCAAACTCATCAGCAGCAGCGCGAAACAGTGCAGCCAGGCACACGCGTCGCCGTCAACCTCAGCGGCGTCGAGCGCCAGGCCGTGCAGCGCGGCGCGGTGCTCTGCCAGCCTGCCGCACTCCAGCCCACCAGCCTGATCGACGTGCAGCTGCGCCTCGTTGCGACAGCGCCAACGCTGGCGCACAACACGCCGCTTGACCTGGCTGTTGGCACCAGCGTTGTGGCCGCCCACGTGGCCCTGCTGGACCAAGACACGCTTGGACCCGGCCAGACAGGCTGGGTGCAGCTGCGCCTGGCCCAGCCCATCGCGGTCGCTCGCGGTGATCGCTGCATCGTGCGGCGGCCCTCGCCTGCGCAAACAATCGGCGGCGGCCCGATCATCGACGTGCACCCGCCGCGCCATCGCCGCTTCCGCAGCGCCGTCATTGCGCATTTGGAGCTGCTCGCCCATGGTTCGCCGACGGATCTGCTGCTGCAAGCTCTGGCCGCCACGTCCCCGCTGGAGTGGCACGCGCTGGTGGCCCGCGCTGGGCTTGATGCCGAGAGCAGCGTCCGCGCCCGCACTGCGCTTTGCAACAGCGGCGACCTGCTCATCGTCCAACCAGAGCAAACCAGCATCGCCGCCGACACGCTGGTGACAAGCCGTGAGCGCTGGGCAGCGCTGCGCACCAGCATCGGCGAATATGTCGATCAGTATCACACCCGTTGGCCGCTGCGCGCGGGCATGAGTCGCGAAGAGCTGCGCGCTCGGCTCGATCTTAGTCAGCGCGTGTTCAACGCTGTGCTTGCCCGCGCCGTCCACGAGGGCTGGCTGAGCGTAACCAAGCGCCTGGTGCTGCGCCCCAGCTGGCAGCCAATGCCAACGCCGCCGCAGCAGGCCGCCGCAGCCGCAGTGCTCAGCCAGTGGCGCGCCAATCCCACCACGCCGCCAGGCCGCGCTGTACTCGAGACGCTGGACCCAGAGGTGCAGAGCTGGCTCTTCGAGAGCGGCCAGCTCGTGCGGGTTAGCGCCGACATCGCCCTGCTGCCCGAGACGCTCGCCGCCATGCTGGCCTGGGTGCAGCAGCGCCTCGCTAGCGCCGAGCCGCTGACGCTGGCCAGCTTTCGCGATGCGTGGAGCACCACGCGCAAGTACGCCCAGGCCCTGCTGGAGTACACCGACGAGCAGCACATCACCCGCCGCGTCGGCGACGAGCGGATCGCGTACTAGCCTAGCACCAGCGCGCCAGACCTGTCCGCACCATCACGGAGCGCTATCGACAGCAGTGGCTTAAAAATCGCGGTATGATTAACCTATGGGCCTGGCCCACCAACCAACCTGCACAGACCGTCTGCGGCAGCAGAAAGGAAGCATCGTGAAAAAGAAGCAGAATCTTAAACAACTCGGGAGTGTCTTACTCGTCAGCATGGCTGCCGGCGCAGGCGCTCGCTATATCGCCAACAAAAATCGCTCCTATCAGCGCCAGTTCTACGACTACGAGACACCGCAGGACCTGGTTGACTGGAAGGTGGCGCGCACAGTCGCGCTGCGCGTCTCGCAGTGGCAGCAGCACCCGGTGCAGGACCGCATCGGCATGCAGCACCTCTACGAGCAGCAGGTGGCGCAGAGCCAGCCGCTAATCGACGAGTACCTCAATGTGCGCCTGCCAGAGGAGCTGTCGCGCGTCTACGTGGTTGATCGCCGCGAGTGGATCGAGGCCAACATGCGCTCGTTCGCGCACCTGTTCCAGCCCATCGAGGAGCTGTACCGCGACGCAGCGCGCAAGGCCGGGCGCAACCCGCAGGTCAACACGCTCAACAAAGCTGTCGTGGGCATGCAGGTCGGCGCGCTCGTGGGCATCCTGGCGCGCAAGGTGCTTGGCCAATACGACCTGAGCCTGCTGTCGCCGCAGGGCGAGCCTGGCTCGCTGTACTTTGTCGAGCCGAATATCGCCGCCGTGCAGCAGCAGCTGGGCGTCAACGCCGAGCAGTTCCGGCTGTGGATCACGCTCCACGAGACAACCCACGCCTACGAGTTCGAGGCCTACCCGTGGGTCCGCGACTACTTCAGCGATCTGCTCCAGCGCTACTTCAGCGAGCTGAGCACCCAGCTGGACACGATTCGCAACGGCGCGGTCGCCTTCATCCGCCGCATCTTCCAGGGCCGCAACAGCGATATGCACTGGATGGAGTCGCTGCTCACGCCAACACAGCGCCAGGTGTTCAACGAGCTACAGGCGCTGATGTCGCTGGTCGAGGGCTACAGCAATCACATTATGAACGCTGTTGGCCGCGAGATCCTGCCGAACTTCGATCAGATCGAGCAGCGCATGAGCCAGCGCAAGGAGCGCCGCTCGCTGTTCGACGAGCTGTTCAACCGCATCACCGGCATGGAGCTGAAGATGCAGCAGTACGAGCAGGGCGAGAAGTTCGTCAACGCCCTCGCCGACCACGGCGGCAAAGAGCTAGCCGCCCGCGTCTGGGAAGGCCCGGAGATGCTGCCCTCGCTGCAGGAGATTCGCGATCCACAGCTGTGGCTCGATCGCGTGACCAAGGGCTAGCCCGCAACACTCAGCGCACATCGACCGCCTGGAGCGCCAATGCTCCAGGCGGTTTTGTTACGTGCGCACTGCGCAGCCCGGCCTATGCAGCACGTAGCAGCGCTCAACACGCTGCTCCAGCTTCAACGCTGGCCGCGAGCCAGCAGAACACACCAGCCGCTGCGCAGTCGCCGCCTGCGTGCGAGCTAGCGCAGCCCGACCTATGCACCACGCCGCCGCGCCTGCCGCGCTGCTGTATCATCAGCGCCTGCACCATTGGCTACGCCTGAGCGAGCGCAGCCCGGCCTATGCAGCACAAAGCAGCGCTCAACACGCTGCTCCAGCTTCAACACTGGCCGCGAGCCAGCAGAACACACCAGCCGCTGCGCAGTCGCCGCCTGCGTGCGAGCTGGCGCAGCCCGACCTATGCAGCACCTCGCCGCGCCTGTCGCGCTGCTGTCTCATCAACGCCTGCACCATTGGCTACGCCTGGGCGAGCGCAGCCCGACCTATGCAGCACGTAGCGGCAACGCGCACACTGCGGTATCATCAGCGGCAGCGGTGCTATTGCTCGCCCAACAACTGGTCTAGCGCCAGGCACAGCTAGCGATGCGAGCGCTGTCTGGCGCGGCAATCCATCGCAGTGGAGCGGGACGGGCGAGATAGCACAGCTGGCGGCCTGGCAGCGACGCCAGCAACCAGCGCGGCGCTTAATCAACAGCTAACCGCGACGTAGCAGCGTGCTGAGCGCAAGGAGACCTATGGGCATTGTCGTCGAATGGATCTTTGACATCATCGTCTACATTTTCGTTGAGCTGCTCTGGGCGGGGCTAGTGCTCGTGTTTCAGGCCACGCTCGGGTTGATCGGCGCGCATCCAAAATGGGCGCTCTGCGTCGGCCTCGTGGGCATGGTTGGCCTGCTCGCCTTCTGTGGGCTGTTGGGCTAAGCTGCGCTAGGCGCGCAGCGACAGGGAGCACACTGCCGCATAGCGGACATCTATGTGGCGCACTTATACATCCTAACATTTCAAAACAGCCTTACACAAAGTAGACAAGTGAAAGTGATCGGGAATAAAGCAAGGCGTGTTGCACAGATTTCATACGGTGCAGGCGGCGCTCGATAGGTTGGGGGGGAGTTGCGCTGATGCTTGGCGAGACGTTTCTGCTGAAAGCGGGGCAAGCGCAGGCCACGGCTGCAACACCGTGGCCTTGGACTAAATTTGCTCGATGGAGTTGGACTCGATCACTTGGCGGATCTGGCCCTGCAGCACGCTCTTGCCGTTGCGCGGCGCAGTTGGCGTCGGTGCGACCGAGCGGCGCAGCCGCCATTGGAGGGCCGCAATCTCCTCGGAGAGCGAGCGCAGGCTCTCGACCTCATCGCGGAGGTCGTGGACGACCGCCGAGCCACCGATTGCGGCCGGGGCGTTGATTGTGGGCGGATTGAGCTGCTGACGACGGCGTGCGCCAACCGAGCCGAGCTGATCCTGCATTGTGCCCAGCAAGCTCATCAGATAGGCCCACGACTCGTTTTCCTGCGAGGAGAGTGTTGTGAGGCGCGACTGGCGATCGTGCAGCCAGTGCTCAAGCTGATTGTGCAGGCCATTGAGGCGCGTATCGAGCTGCTCGATGATCGTGCGGCCAAGCTCGGCGGGCTGTGCCGATAGCTCGGCCAGCGTGGTGGGCCAGCTCTCGTGCAGCTCCTCGAGCTGTGTCTGTAGATAGGCCACCGAGGTACCAAACTGCATCTGACGGCGAGCGACAGCCTCCTGCTCACCAAGCACATCAGACAACATATTGCGCAAGCGCTGCGCCTCTTGAGCGGCGCGCTTCTCCTGCTGACTAAGCAGGTGCGGCACAAACCAAAGCAACAGCACCGCCAGCAGCAGCAGCGCTGCGCTGAGCAGGAGAAACACCACGTCCATATGCACCCTCCGGCGTGTCCTATATTGTTGCACGCGAGCTATAGATAGATGCATTATAGGAAAGGATGTTCGACTGCTTCAACCGTTTATGTGACACAAGAATTACAATCACAGCCGCTCGTGGAGCCACCGCGCTGCGGGCGCTGGTGGTACCACGAGCGGTCGTTGCTGGCGCTGCTAGCGTGTGACGAGCGGCAGGTAGACGCGCTGGTCAAGCACCGCGCCAGGCGTGGGCGTCAGCGTGGCCGTGCCTGTTGGCGTGGGGCTGCCGGTCGGGGTGGGTGTCGCGGTGACGGTGCCAGTCGGCGTGGGCGTCAGCGTCGCGGTGACGGTGCCCGTTGGCGTGGGCGTTGGCGTCGTCGTGACAGGCGTGGCAGTCGGCGACGGTGTAGGCGTAATCTGAGAGCTGCGGATAGTCAGCCAGACTGGCGCGGGTGGGCCCCAGTTGCCAGCGCTATCCTGAGCGCGCACCCACAGCGTATGGCGGCCCTCGGTCAGCTCGCTAGTATCAACAGTCGCCTCAAGATACTCCGAGGTGCTGCTGAACGTGCCATCGGCGGCGCTCATGCTGTAGGGCGCGGAGCCATTGGCCCAGGGCGGCGTGTCGATGGAGTACTCCGCCGCCGCGATGGTCTGCGCGCTTGGGCGGGCCACACCATTGTTGCCGTAGGCGTCGTCGTTGGCCAGCGCGGTAAGGGTGACCGGTGTGCCGGCATCGACGCTGACCATATCCACGCTAGCGTTGCTTGGCGTCGGCCCCAGCGACCAGGCGTAGGGCTGACGGGCGACGCTGGCGGCGTAGAGGAAGGCCGGCTTGTTCAGCGGCCAGAAGGTGCCATCTTGGCAGCTATAGGCCGGGAAGAACCCGCTACAGGAGCCGGACTGCGGCCCGACCTCGAAGGTGAAGCCAGGCACGCCAAGGTGGCCATAGACCCAGTCGTCGGTGGCACCGGAGGCGTTGTAGAGCACCTCGCCGGGCTGGCCGGTCTCGTAGCCGTTGTAGTAGCTGAAGCGGAAGGCCAGCGAGCGCAGGCCAGGCTCGTTGGGCGCATCCTGCGTGCCCCAGCCCCAAGGCAGCAGCGATAGATCGCTGTAGGTGTGCAGCGTCAAGAACACGCCGCGAGTATCGAGCGGGGCAGCCGTCGTCAGATCATCGGGGCGGCTATCGGGAAACAGCTGGGCCAGGAACGCCTCAAGGAAGTACTCCTCTGGCTCCGAGGCCGCCGAGGGGCCGCGATAGGTCAGATTACACAGGCTTGTGCTCGTGCCCGCCCCGCCCCACTGAAAGTTTGCATTGCGGTTGAGATCGACGCCCTGCTGGCTGAAGTCGCTCGGTGGGCTACTGCATGCGCCACTGGCATAGTCGTGCAGGTTTTTGCGCTGCGTGTACGGGCTATTGCCACCAGTCTCGACGATGTAGCGGCCATCGGGGTTGACGACGGGGATAACCCACAGCTCGGTGTAGTTGAGCAGCTCGGTGATCTGGGTGTTGATGCCGTACTTGCTGGTCAGCTCGTCCATCCAGCGCCAAGCCAGCTCGGAGGTGGTCAGCTCGCGGGCGTGGATGGCGGCCTGGAGCACAAAGCGCGGCTTGGCGCTGTTGGGGTCGAGGGCGCAGTCGCCGACCTGCTTGGCGGTGATGCAGATGGCCTTGAGATCGTGGCCGTTGGGCAGATTGTTGAGCTTGCGCCACGAGTCGCCGTAGTCCACCACCGTCACCAAGTTCGGATAAGTGGCGGCCAGATCATCGAGGTGCTGATAGTGCTCGGCGACCGTGCGGTAGCCGCCGTAGTAGGTGAACACGCTGTTGGCATCGACAGGCGGCAGCGTGCGCTCGAGCTCAATCTCAAAGCCCGCCGTGCGTAGCTGGGTGGCGGTAGCGGCATCGCCAAGAACCAGCACATACGCGCCATCGCGCGCCTCAAGCACATCCCAGCCGCCAGCGAAGAGCCGCTCGACATCGGCCGCCTTGGGAGCCTTGACCTTCCAGACCGCCAGCGCGGGCTGTGATGAGCTAACCGACTGGACGCGAGCTGGCCCAGTCAAGCGCCAGCCGCCAACAAGCAACGCCAGCCCAAGGAGCAGCGCTGCGGCGAGCTGGGTGCGGCGTGAAATTCTCATGCGTTCGTCTCCACACAGATAAGCAAGAAACCAGATCTGCCTAGGTTCCCGTGACACTAGGCGTAAGCACCATGCTGTGGTGCGCGTATGAACGTGCGTGGTCGCTGGATGGGGCGCAGTGTGGCCCATCCAGCGACGCAGCATCAGCATACGACCAGCGCTTGAGTAGCACGTAGCCGCCAAAAAGCCAGTTTAGGCTAGGATTGATCGGATGGCTGGGGAGCTTCCGCCGCGACAGCGGGCTGATCGGGCAGCGGGGCCGCTTCCGCAGCGGCTGCGGCATAGATACCGTGGTACTTTGACGGCAGCATGTGCGCGATCCGCACCATCAGGCGCTCCACCAGCTGCTCGCGCGTTGGCGCGCCGCGACCGCGCTCGATATGCATAGGCGGGCCAAAGCGCACATGGACGGTGGCGCGCCGCCAGGGCCAGCCCATACGCTCGGTGCCCCAGACAGCGATCGGCACAATCGGCACGCGCGCGAGCTGCGCCACGAAGATCAGGCCAGGCTTGCCCTCGATCAGCCCGCCGGTGCGCGAGCGTGTACCCTCTGGCAGCATGAGCACCGGCTGGCCGCTTTTGAGCACATCGCGGCACTGGTTGATCGTCTCGCGCTCAACTGCGCCGCGGCGCACCGGGATGCCGCCGAGCCATGGCGGAATCTTGCCCAGCACAGGAATGTCGAATAGCTCCTGCTTGCCGACTGGATGCATCTGGCGATGGAGCATGGCCATGCCCACCGCCACGGGGTCCCAGTTGCTCAGGTGATTGCTGGCCACGATGAAGCCAGTAGCGACCGGCAGGTTCTCGCGGCCCTCGACAACGAGGCGCGCACGTACGGAGAAGGCCATCCAGACGATCCAGGTCATAATGCGGTACTGGAGCGTCATGGAGACCGCGCCAAACTTGGCGGCCAGCGCAGGTGAGCCAAGAGCGGTAGCAATTTTACGCATCATGGCAGCGCTCGAATCCGCAGATTGTCAAAGTAGGCCTCGGAGTAGTCGGTGCCTGCCAGTACAAAGCCGTAGCTGCCGCTCGGAAAGGCGGGCAGACTCACCTCGGCCAGCAGCGTGTTGTTCCAGTACAGGTGGGTCAGTGCGCCACGCTGGGCGACGACCAGCCGCCCAGGCCCCAGGCCGCCGCCAGAGGCCAGCAGGTTGAGCGTGCCGCCGCTGCGCTGCTGAAAGGCCCAGGTGCCATCGACTGCCAGCAGAAAGCGATAGTAGTTGTTGCCATCGACAAAGCCGAGCAGGAGGCCACCAGCGCCAGCGACCGGCTCGACATCCACCGCCAGCACCACGCTGTTGGTCGGCAGCGCGCCGCTATAGGCCCACACGGTGCCAACGCCTGGCTGCATGGTCATGTGATAGCGCCCGTTGACAAAGTCGAACGACCACGAGCCGCTGTTGCCCACCGGCCACGAGCCGCCATCCAGGCTGTCACTCACCAAAATGGGGCCGGAGAGATCGTCGACTGGCGACGGCGCATTCGGGGCCACCGTTGGCTCGATGGTGTCGGTCGGCGCTGGCGCGGCCGTGGCGGTTGGCGCAGCGGTTGGCGCAGCAGTTGGCTCCAGCGTATCGGTGGGCGCTGGCGCGGTGGTGGCGGTTGGCGGAGCGGTTGGCTCGACGGCTGGCTCGCTGGTGTCGGTCGGCGCTGGCGCAGCGGTGGGATTGGCGATCGGCACCCCTTCGGCGACCGTGGTCGCCTGTGGCGTTGGTGATGCGCCCACGGCGATGGTCGTCGCCTCGGTGGCGACAGCGACCGGCACGCTGGTGGGTGTGTCCGAGCTAGCCTTGGTGCCGCCGAGCAGCCAGATCGCGCCCACGAGCACCACCACGGTGAGCAGCGCGCCCAGGCCCATCAGCAGCGGGCTAAGCCGCTTGCGGCTGCTGCGCCGTGGTGGCGTGGCCGCAGCTGGCTTGGCCGCCCGCTCGGCGCGGGCCAGCAGATCGACGCTGTCACGGTAGAAGGGATCGGCTTGCTGCAGCTGGCGCAGCACTGTGGCGGCCTCGGCGGCGCGACCCTCGGCCAGCAGCGTGCGCCCGCGCTGGTAGAGCTGCTCGAGGCGCTCGGCGCGCGAGGCCGCCGCAGGCTCGGAGGTGGCGGGGACATACTCCTGCCGCGCTTTCTTATCTTTAAGGATGCTGTAGGCTTCGGTGATCGCCGCCGCGCGCTTACGCGCATACTCCTGCTCATCTGTGGCGGCATTGCTCCATTTGTCTGGGTGGTATTGTGCAATCTCCTGACGATACGCCCGCTTGATTTCGTCGGCAGATGCGGTGCGCGGTACGCCCAGAAGTTCGTAGTAATCGAACTGTTCAAAATCGTACACGAGCTTGTTTCCTCTTCTTTAGCGTAGTGGACTTGCGGCGATTATACCATCCTTATGTAGTTCTTGTGACGGTTATGGGCGCGCTGCGCTCATCCGAGGCTAGCATCAGCGCGTATCTTGCGATAGACTTCACAAAATATTCTCTAGCTTCTAGGATTACCTATATGACCCAATCTGCACTGATTGAAATCAATAACGTCTGTAAATCGTTTCGCGAGGGCGGACACGAGCGCATCGTGCTTAACCACGCCACCGCAACGATCTATCAGGGCGAAACGGTCGTGCTGCTCGGCCGCTCTGGCTCGGGCAAGTCGACGCTGCTCAATCTGCTCAGCGGCATCGACGCGCCGACCGAGGGCAGCATCAGCATCGCCGGTGTGCAGCTCCACGCGCTCAACGAGCGCGACCGCACCCTCTTTCGCCGCCGCTCGATCGGCTTTATCTTTCAGTTCTTCAATCTTATTCCTACGCTCACCGTCGCCGAAAACGTGCTGCTGCCGCTGGAGCTGAACAACGCAGCCTCGCCTGCTGGCCGCGCGCACGCCCAGCGCCTGCTAGAGCAGGTCGGCCTCGGTGATCGCGGCGCAGCTTTTCCCGATAAGCTCTCCGGCGGCGAGCAGCAGCGCGTCGCCATCGCCCGCGCCCTCGTCCACGATCCGCCGCTGGTGCTGGCCGACGAGCCGACCGGCAATCTCGACGCCGCCACCGGCGAGCAGGTGCTGGAGCTGCTCGATCAGATGACCAGGCGCAACGGCAAGACCATGCTGATGGTCACCCACGCCGCCGATGTCGCCGCCCGCGCCGATCGCATCCTGCGCATCGAGGAGGGCCACCTGCGCGAGCAGGCGCTCAGCGAGGTGCTGCCATGAGCCTGCTGCGGCGCAATAGCTGGCGCTACCTGCTGCGCCACCCCACGCAGATCGGCCTCGCCATCCTCGGCGTCGCCCTCGGCGTGGCGGTCGTCGTCGCTATCGATCTGGCCAACGCCAGCGCGCAGCGCGCCTTCAGCCTCTCCACCGCCACCATCAGCGGCCCCACCACCGATCAGATCGTCGGCGGCGCAGATGGGCTGTCGCCCGACCTCTACCGCGATCTACGGGTTCAGCTCGGCCTTGACCGCGCTGCGCCGGTGATTGAGGCGCAGGCCAGCGTGCCCGCCGCGCCCGGCCGCTCGTTCAGCCTGCTTGGCATCGACCCGCTCACCGAGGCCGCCTTCCGCCCCTACCTGCTCAGCTCCAGCGATATCACCCCGCTGATCACCGAGCCGCGCACAGTGCTGCTCTCCACGCAGCTCGCCCAGACGCTCGGCGTCACGCTCAGCCAGTCGCTGCCGATCCGCATCGAGGGCATCACCCACACGCTCAGCGTCGTCGGCCTGCTCGATGTGCAGGACACGCTGAACCAGCAGGCGCTCAGCGATGTGCTCGTCGTCGATATCAGCACCGCCAGCGAAATTCTCGGGCGCTCCCAGCTCGACCGCATCGACCTGATTCTGCCCGCCGACCAGCGCCCACAGCTTCAGCAGCAGATCAAAGCCCTGCTGCCGCCAGGAGCCAGCCTGACCACGCCGCAGGCCCGCTCGGCCGCCCTGGACCAGATGACCAAGGCATTCGAGGTTAACCTCCAGGCGCTCAGCCTGCTGGCGCTGATCGTCGGCCTGTTTCTGATCTACAACACGATGACGTTCTCGGTGGTGCAGCGGCGCACGCTCTTTGGCACGCTGCGCTCGCTCGGCGTTACCCGCCGCGAGGTGTTTCGGCTGATCTTGGTCGAGGCAAGCTTGATCGGCAGCATTGGCGCTGCAGTCGGGCTGCTGTTCGGCATCATCCTCGGCCGCGGCCTCGTGCAGCTGGTCACACAGACGATCAACGATCTGTACTTTGCGCTCAACGTGCGCCAGCTCCAGATCAGCCCGCTGCCGCTCGTCAAGGGCCTGCTGCTCGGCCTCGGCGGCACCACCCTGGCGGCGATGGTGCCGGCGCTGGAGGCCACATTCGCGCCGCCGCGCCTCGTGCTGCGCCGCTCCAGCATCGAGGACGCCGTGCGCCGCCGCATGGGCCTGGCCGTCGCGCTGGGCGTGGTGGCGCTGGGGCTTGGCGGCGTGCTGCTGCGCCTCCCGTCGCGCAGCCTGGCGCTCAGCTTCGCCGGTGTGTTTCTGATTGTGCTTGGGGCCGGCGTGATCACGCCAGGGCTGACGATTGTGATGATGCGCGTAGCCCAGCCGCTGCTCGGCCGCTTCTTCGGCCTGCTCGGGCGCATGGCCGCCCGCGATGTCATCGCCTCGCTCAGCCGCACCGGCGTGGCCATCGCCGCGCTGATGATCGCCGTGGCCGTCACCGTCGGGGCCAACACGATGATCACCTCGTTTCGCCAAACCGTCGTCGACTGGCTCGACGCCACGCTCACCGCCGACATCTTCATCTCGGTGCCCAGCTCCACCGCCAACCGCTCCACCGCGCTGATCGAGCCACAGCTGGCGACGACGATCATGCAGACGCCGGGCACCGCCGCCGCCAGCACCGCGCTCAACATCGACGTGCCCAGCCCCTACGGCACCACCGCGCTCACCGTCGTGCAGCCAGCCGCTGAGCAGCACCAGCGCAGCTCGACCATCTTTCTCAGCGATGCCGACGCCGCCTGGCAGGGCTTCTTCAACGGCGGCGTGTGGATCTCCGAGCCGTATGCCACGCGCACCGGCCTCGCCGTCGGCGATCAGCTGGAGCTACAGAGCACAACCGGCCCGGCCAGCTTCCCCATCGTCGGCGTCTATGCCGATTTCTCCTCCGACCGCGGCCTCGTCAGCATGCACCGCGACACGTTCAATCAGCACTGGAGCAACGACCGCATCTCCACCATCGCGCTCTGGGCCGCACCTGACGTGAGCGTCGCTGAGCTGCAGGCGCGGGTGCAGCAGCGCGTCGGCACCCAGCAGGCGCTCTCCATCCAGGCCAACCGCCAGCTGCGCCAGGCCACGCTGGAGATCTTCGACCGCACGTTTTTGATCACCGGCGTGCTGCAAATTCTCGGCACGGGCGTGGCCTTTATCGGCATTCTCAGCGCGCTGATGGCGCTGCAGCTTGAGCGCGCCCGCGACCTGGGCATCCTGCGCGCCGTCGGCCTCACGCCGCGCCAGCTCTGGGGCCTGGTGCTGTCGCAGACAAGCCTGATCGGCCTCACCGCCGGGCTGCTGGCGCTGCCGCTCGGCCTGGTGCTGGCCTACATTCTGGTGTTCGTGATCAACAAGCGCTCGTTTGGCTGGACGCTCCAACTCCAGGTCTCGCCGCAGATTCTGCTGCAGGCGCTCGGCCTCGCGCTCACCGCCGCGCTGCTCGGCGGCATCTACCCGGCCTGGCGCATGGCGCGCAGCTCGCCGGCCCTAGCCCTGCGCGACGAGTAGCCCTGGCCCATAACCTGCAACGATCCTTGGCAGATTCTACCTGCTGAAAGGAGTGCAGCCATGGCCCCAGAGCGCAAGCCACCCATCCAGCCGCTCGGCGAGCGCAAGTCGGTGAAACAGACGATTTTGGAGACCGGCGCGAAGTTTCTACAGGATATAACGCCGCTCAAAGGCTTCGACATATGTAAAAAGAGGGTAAGCGCGCCGCACCAAGACCCTCAGTGAGGCGGGTAAACGAATGGGTTGAATAGGACGAACGCAAAGGGGGTACACATTATACGAAACCAACACAGCATTAGACGAATAGCGTAGGTAGAACGATCACATGTCATCGTGACTAAGCTGCCTTTTTTGGTTCCGCATTGCAATAACTCTGGTAGATAGGTTCATAATGTGGATAATCATTCTCGTGGGTCTTCATGTGGATAATCATTCTCGTGGGTCTTCATCTGATACACGAATAAGAATGTCACTCGGCTCAACCCCTAAAGCCTTGCACACGCGATCAAGCGTGTGCAAGTCCAAGCGATTGACTCGACCTTTGTACAAACCATAGGCGGTTCCATAAGACAGCCCAGCCTTGTGGGCGAACTGTTGAATGTTTAGGCCTTGCTTGTCAACGTGTTCACCTATTTTGAGTTGAATCATCAGCGTAGACCTCCAAATGAGTGGATTATAGCATGGTGACGATTCCTATCCGCTTAACAGCTTACTGCTTGACGAATTATATAACTAGTAGTATAGTTTGTTAGTCGATAAGGGGTATACCTATTATGAATGTGGGCAATCCCTTGATGCATTAGCACTATTATTTCGTAGTTTGACCGCACATCCTGACCACCCTCATCAATCTATTATGTAATGAGAACAGTAGTATAGGGGGATATGAACAGATCGAAACTCATCCAGATTAGCCGAAACTGTTTCAGCTAGAGCAATGAACATTGCCACCCGGAAGGACACTGCCCAATGACCACCCTGACTCGTTGCTTTAAGTACCGTTTATATCCAACGACCAACCAGCAGGCCACGCTAATACAGTGGGCGGGCTGTCGACGGTACGTCTGGAACTGGGCCTTACGCCGCAAGCAAGAGCATTACCGAGCGACGGGGAGGGGGTTGTCATCCGGAGCGCTGTCGGCAGCATTAACCCAATTGAAACGCGATCCCGATCACGGGTGGTTACAGGTATGTGTGGCCCAAGTATTGCAGCAAACCCTTGCCGACCTCGAACGTGCGTTCACCAACTTCTTTGAGCAGCGCGCCAAGTATCCGAAATGCAAATCACGCAAGCGCACTCCACATAGCCTCCGCTTTCCCCAGTGCGTCACGGTCGTCGATGAACGAACGATTAGCGTTCCCAAAATAGGGCTAATGCGAGCCGTCATTCATCGCCCGCTTGCGGGAATTGCCAAAAGTGCAACCATCAAACAGGATGCCTCAGGTGCGTGGTATGTGGTATTCGTGTGTCATATTGATCGGCCTAACCGTGCACCACTATGTGATAATCCTGTGGGAATTGACGTTGGTCTCGAGTCGTTCACCACGTTGCACACAGGAGACAAGATTGCCCCGCCTAAGTTTTATCGACGGGGTGAACGTACCCTTCGGCGCTTACAGAGACGGTTATCGCGGGCACAAAAGGGAAGTACAAACCATCGTAAAGCCAAGCGCCGTTTGGCAAAGACGCATCAACGTATTCGCAACCAGCGGAGTGATTGGCTGCACAAACATGCGTTGGGGTTGATTCAACAGTTTGATACGGTGTGCATCGAGGATTTGAACATTAAGGGCCTTGCGAGAACCAAGCTGGCAAAATCGTTCATGGATGCAGCCGTAAGCACCTTTATGCAACTGATTGATGAAAAAGCGGAGTGGCACGGACGACAAGTGGTCAAGGTGGGACGATACTATGCCTCATCCAAGATGTGCCACCAATGCCACGAGAAAACCACCTTGACGCTAGCAGATCGTATATGGACATGCCATACCTGCGGCACCACGCACGACCGCGATGTCAACGCCGCACTCAATATTCTGAATGAAGGACTCCGCATCGTCGCCGCCGGAATGACGGAGACGTAAAACGCTGCTGGAGACTACGTAAGACCTGCGATATGCGGGCAGTTAGTCAGCGAAAGCAGAAGCTCCATCCACAGGGTGGGGAGGATTCACGTTGTCGGTCTCCACTGCGCCAAAGACGAGCCACAGTTCCAAACCGAGGCGCACCACTACTGCGCGCAGGTCAACGGCGACCTGCTCCAGTGCGTCATCTTCGACGGCAACACCGCCGACGCCAACCTGATCGGCGTCGAGTACATCATCTCCGAGCGCCTGTTCAACGAGCTACCAGAGGAAGAAAAGCCCTTCTGGCACCCGCACAACTACGAGATTCTCTCCGGCGAGCTGGTCGCCCCTGGCCTGCCCGACATCGCCGAAAAGGCCCTCATGAGCACGCTGATCAACAGCTACGGCAAGACCTGGCACTTCTGGAACACCGGCCGCCAGTTCAACCGCATGGGCCAGCAGCTGCCCTTCGGCGCCCCGCGCCTGATGTGGTCGTTCGCCCGCGACGGCGAGGCCGACAAGGTCATGCTCACAGAGCGCAACATGCGTATGCAGATCGACCAGGAGCAGAAGCGCCGCGACCGCCAGAGCCTCGTCAAGGACGCCCACCCGCAGCACGGCGTCGACACGCTCAAGGGCCAGTTTCCCAACGCCGCCGCCGACCCGCCGCCCGGCGTCCACGACAGCCATGCCGCCGACCACGAGCAGCAGCGCGGCTAAACCACACCGTTATTTAAAAAGAATCGCCCTGCTCACCTGCGCACAGCTCAGGTAGCAGGGCCAGCTTTATCTGCGTCCCGCACGTAAGGCGGAGCACAAAGCCGTTTAGGTTACGCCGCAGCTTAGGCCAGTGAACGCGCAGCGCGCTCCGTGAACGCTTCCAGCCGCGCCACCTCGAACGCCAGATAGTCGCCATGCAGCTTATGCGCGCCAAGCACAGGCGCATTTGCGCACCATAGCCCAACCAGCCAAATAATGCGCAGGGCCGCAAACACAGGCACGGCGGCCAGATCGCGCTCGCGCAAAGGTCGCCAGGAGCGATAGCCCGCCAGAAACTCCTCCCACACACTCTCCGGCGCGCTGTTGAGCAGCATCGACCAGCGAAACACGCCTAGATCGTAGGCGCGCCAGCCTGGCCCGGAGCAGTCGAAGTCGAAGTGAACGACGCGGTCACGCATGCTGTGGTAGGTGGAGTTGCCGCCGGTCATGTCGCCGTGGCACGGTCCCCAGTCCAGCTCATGCGGCCCTAGCGCAGCCAGCAGCGAGCGCAGGCGCTCAGCGCAGTGGTGGAGCGTGCGCAGCTCCTGCGAGCGATACCCATACACGCTCGTAATCGCCTGCAGCGGCTGATCCAGCAGCGCATCGAGGTCCAGCGCCAAGCGCTCGCTCTGGGCCGTGAAGGTGTCGGCAGCTGTGTGAATCTGGGCCATCGACAGGCCGAACTGCGCAGCGCACTCTGCTGGCGAGACGCGATGCACGCCATTGTTGCCAAAATGCGTGTAGCGCCCGTGGGCCTTCTGAAACACCGCCAGCGCCCGCCGCCCCTCGACCGCCGCAACCTCCGTGCACCACGTGCCATCAAGACGCCGAACACACGCGGCCACAGGCGCATCGTGCTGCGCTAGATGCTCAATCAAGTCTAGCTCCCACTGGATCGCGGCTGGCGTGCGCCAGCCATGACGATACACGCGCACGATAAAGTCTGTCTGCTCTATGGCGAGCAGATAGTGATCGTTCAGCCCATGCTGGATCAGCAGCACAGGCTCAACGGCCGCAATCCCGTAGTCACGCGCTACCAGCTCTGCCAGCACCGCGCCGTCAATAATCGAGTGCAGCGCCCGCGCCGGTGCGCCGCGGCCAGCGTTCGATACATCCATCGTCATGCTTGACTCCTTCTAAGACTACAGCGCTACACAACAACGTTGCACTCAGCCCAATGCACGCGAGCGCCCAGCCTGTTCCCTAGCATGGCAAAAACAAACGGTCCCGACTGTACAACCAGCGCGAACAAGCGTGTCCCATCCGTGCAACGCTGCACAGCTGGCTCGGCGCGTGCGCCTTGATCTTGTGCAGAACCACGCACGCTCGGCTGACCGCTGCGCGTAGCCGCGCCCACAACCAGCAGCGCCCACGCGCTACACCGCCGCCCGCAGCCCGAACCAGCGCGCCGCCCGCACAATCTGAAATGTCACCTCGGCATCTGGCGCGCCGTCCTCGTTGGGCCACGCGCCCGACGATAGCTGGAGCGCTGACACCTGCTCCAGCGCGCGGGTGATCACGCGGGTGGCGCGGGGAAAGCGCGCCAGGGCCAGGGTGCTCAGCAGCGTGCTAAGCAGCGGCGCGTCCCACTCTGGCGATAGCGCGTTGCCTAAGCCGGCGATCATGCGCTTCACCGAGCGCGTATCGCGGTGGCTGACAGCCACAAACGCCGGTACAGCCCACGCCGTGGCCACAATCCGAAAGCCCGGCAGCAGGCCCGTCGGGGCCACCTGGCCCTGGAGCCAGTTCATCGCTGAGTCCAGCTCGATCAGGTTTTCGCCCAGCACGCTGAGCGCCGCCGCCGCGCGCGCCGTCGTGTACACCAGCGCCGCATCCGACTCCGGATCGGACCACAGCGGCGGATTGTAGGCGCTCAACGCCGTCGGCTCGCGCCACCAGCCACGCGGCGACTGCTGCGCCACCAGCCAGGCCTGCGTGCGCTCCGCCAGCGCGCTGCCCAGCTCGTCGAGATCGTAGAGCACCAAGAGCATGCGCGCCGACTCATCGACCGCCGATGGTCGCCCGGCGCTCAGCTCAAAGGGCCAGCCGCCGTCGGCGTTCTGCAGCGCGGCCAACTGGGCCATCACGGCCTCTGGCGCAGGCGCAGCCTCGAGCACGGCCTGCGCGCGCGCCACAAGCAGCGGATCGGCGCTGGCGTATAAAAATTCTGTTGCAGCGGTTAAGTCCATGCATGCCTCCTCGCGTTGAATATCATCGCCGCCGCACGATCAGCGGTGCGGCGGACACACGCCATTGTAGCATTCAGCGCGCCTGCGCCACCACCGCCCGGATCGTCGCCAGCAGGTCCTCGATCGCCTGCTGCTTGCCAATAAAGGCCCGCGCGCCGGCCGCCGCCGCCCGCTGGCGGTTCAGCTGATCATCGTACATGCTCAGCATCACCACCGCGCTCGCTGGCTGCTGACGGCGAATCAGATCAATCAGCGCGATGCCATCGTGTGCGCCAAGCTGTACATCAAGCAGCACCACATCGGGCGTCAGCGTGCCGAGCGCCGCCAGCGTGCTTGCGCCATCGCTCACCGCCCCCACAACCTGTACATCGGACTCCAGCCCGAGCCGCATTCGCAGGCCATCGCGCACGCTGGCCTGATCGTCGACAAGCAGCACTCGAATCGGTGACACCTGTGCCTCCTTCTTGCTAAGCGTGTGGTGATTGCTGTTTCCGTGGTCCGATGTACAATTTAAAATGCTGGAGACAGCCTATTTTTTCTAAAGGACCAAAAGGTACCCCATGCCCATAAAAATACTGATTGTTGATGACCACAGCGTCGTGCGCCAAGGGTTGCGCATGTTTCTCGCGCTCGATCCTGAGCTAGAGGTTGTCGGCGAGGCCATCAACGGCGCAGAGGCGCTGCGCCAAGCTCGCGAGCTAGCCCCAGATGTTGTGCTGATGGATCTGCTGATGCCCCTGATGGACGGCATCACCGCCATCGAGCGCCTGCGCCGCGAGCTGCCCGAGATCGAGATCATCGCCCTCACCAGCGTGCTCGAGGATCAGCTGGTGATCGGCGCAATCCGCGCTGGCGCGATCGGCTACCTGCTCAAAGATACCGAGGCCGACGAGCTAATCCGCGCCATCAAGGCCGCCGCCGCCGGCCAGGTGCAGCTAGCTCCGCAGGCCGCCGCCCGGCTGATGCGCGAGGTGCGCGCCCCCGATAGCCCCGAGGCGCTCACCGAGCGCGAACTCGATGTGCTGCGCCTGCTCGCGCAGGGCTTCGCCAACAAGGAGATCGCCGCCAGCCTGACCATCGGCGAGAAGACCGTCAAAACTCACGTCTCAAACATCTTGGCCAAGCTCGGCGTGCAGAGCCGCACCCAGGCCGCGCTTCACGCTGTGCGCCTCGGCCTCGTCGAGGTATAGCTATTCAACCACACTGCGGCTCCTGCGACGAGCGCCGCTTGGGACGTTCGCACGCCCACCAAAGCGGGAGCCGCAGTCTCCGCCAAAAGTCGGAGCAGGCAGGCCGATTCTGACCGCCATCAACCACACCGCAGCTCAGCCGATCAGCAGCCAGCGCGCTAGCTTTTCAAAAACCCATCAGCGCCCGAACACACCACACGCGCGCGCTCGGCATCAGCCCGGCGGCATGGCGCGGCCCGTGCAGCGCGCACGCCCACCACCGCGCAGACCTGGCCGCAGCTCAGCCGCCGTCAACCAGCGCGCTAGCTTTTCAAAAAGCCTGCCTGCTGCACACCACACACCACACGCGCACGCTCGGCATCAGCCCGGCGGCATGGCGCGGCCCGTGCAGCGCGCACGCCCACCACCGCGCAGACCTGGCCGCAGCTC
>JABXJS010000273.1 GCA_013538855.1 Herpetosiphonaceae bacterium | reverse complement strand
GCGCGATCCCAAGCTGGTCTGGGACTGGTATGCGATGCGGCGCGGGCTGGTCGTGGGCGTGCAGCCCAACGCGGCGCACTATGCGCTGGCGGCCATGGCTGGACAGGTGCCACACTTCACGCTAGTGACGCAGAACGTCGACAGCCTGCATCAGCGCGCCGGGTCGCCGGAGGTGCTGGAGCTGCACGGCAACATTGCGCGCGTGAAGTGCTTCGATGAGGGCACGGTGATCGCCGAGGCGGACTGGGTGCCCGCTGCGGCGCTGGGCGTGCCGCGCTGCCCGCGCTGTGGTGCGCTGCTGCGCCCGGATGTGGTCTGGTTTGGCGAGCTGCTGCCGCTGAACATCTTGAATGCGGCCAAGCAGGCGTTTCGCCAGGCCGATGTGGTCTTCTCCATCGGCACATCGAGCCAGGTGCCACCGGCGGCGGACCTGCCGCTGCTGGCGATGGAAAAGGGCGCGTATGGCATCGAGATCAACCCCAACGAGACCTACTACTCGCGCGGCTTCGACTGTGTGCTGCGCGGCTCAGCCGGCGTGGTGCTGCCGCAGCTGCTGGAGCAGGTTTGGCAGGTGCGGCTATGACTCGTGTGGCAGTGATTGGCAATGCTGGCGGTGGCAAGACGACGCTGTGCCGTGCGCTCGGCCGCATCTATGACTTGCCGGTGCATGTGGTGGATCGCATCCAGTGGCAGCCGGGCTGGCAGCGTACCGATCCGGCGGTCGTCAGCGCCATTCACGCCGAGTGGCTGGCCCACGAGCGTTGGATCATCGACGGATTTGGTCCGCTGGAGACGATCCAGGCCCGCTTCGAGGCCGCCGACACGCTCGTTTTTGTTGACCTGCCGCTCTACACGCACTGCTGGTGGGCTATGAAGCGTCAGCTCAGCGACATCGTGCGCCCGCGCCAGGACTTGCCGCCCAACTGCCCGATGCTGCCAAAAACGTTTGAGCTGCTGCGCGTGATGTGGTGGGTGCACACCACGCTGCGGCCAGTGTTGCTAGGGATGCTCAGCGCGCAGGTTGGGCGCAGGCGTGTGCTGCACATCCGCAGCCGAGCGCAGCTCGCCACGCTGATTGCAACCGGCGATGTCCACACAGCCTAGTGTGAGGAGGCGCATGCGAGCGTGATCATGTATGATGCTCAGCGCGCAGGTTGGGCGCAGGCGTGTGCTGCATAGCCGCAGCCAGCAGTAGCTCGCCACGCTGCTATAATGCGCTATAGGACAGGGGCAGGTGATGGAGATCGCCTGCCTCTGTCGAGCTTTTGCACACGCTAGAGCTAGCATCTGTTTAACGCGCTACTCAACCAAGGTACTAGTCTGACGGTGGGCGTTTGGGTGTACAATTGCCACTATCGGCCCGCGTATAAAGGAAGAGCATGCTGACCTATCAACAGGCCCTTGACTGGGTCTATAGCTTTATCGACAGTGAGAAGAATCTGCCGCGCAACGCCGCTGAGTTTAATCTGCCGCGCACGCTGGCGCTGCTCGAGCTGCTGGGCAACCCGCAAACGCACTACCCAGCGGTTGTTGTGGCCGGCACCAAGGGCAAAGGTTCCACCTGCGCCATGCTTGAGGCGATTCTGCGCGCCGCTGGTCTTAAAACAGGGCTGTTTACCTCGCCGCATTTGCACTCCTACCGCGAGCGCATGCAGGTCAATCGCACGCTGCCGACCCAGGCCGAGCTAGCGGCGCTGGTCGCGCAGATTCAGGAGCCAGTGGCGGCGCTTGATCCGGCCCTTGGTCGCCCAAGCACCTATGAGATTGGCGTGGCGCTGGGGCTGCTGCACTTCGCCCGCTCTGGTGTAGATCTTGCGGTGCTGGAGATTGGGCTAGGCGGGCGCTTCGATGCGATCAACAGCGTCACCCCGCTGCTATCTGTGATCACCTCGATTAGCTACGATCATACGGCGATTCTCGGCGATACGCTGGCCGCAATTGCTGGCGAGAAGGCTGGCATCATCAAGCCGGGCGTGCCGGTGCTGACTACTGTCCAGCCGCCTGAGGCGGCCGCGGTGATTGCCCAGCGGGCGGCGGAGCAGGGCGCGCCGCTGTTTATCGCGACGCTTGGCGGCGTGCAGGAGCGCGCCAGCGGCGCACAGGCCGCCTACCCGCTCGACATTGTGCCCGCTGCGCTGTCGCTGCAGGGCGAGTTCCAGATGGTCAATGCGCAGCTGGCCGCCGGAGCCGCGCTGCTGCTCCGTGAATTGGGCGCGCCGCTCAGCGACGATGCGCTGCGCTTTGGCCTAGCCCACACCGCGTGGCCTGGGCGCTTTGAGATTGTCGCCACAGCGCCAACGGTGGTGATCGACGGCGCGCACAACGGCGACTCGGCGCGTGTGCTGCTGCGCGCCCTGCGTCAGCAGCCGCACCAGCGGCTGATCTTGGTGCTCGGCACCTCGGCGGACAAAGATATTGCCGCAATTGCGCGTGAGCTTGTGCCCGCCGCCGACCAGCTGATTCTGACGCGCTCGCGCCATCCGCGCGCCCTGGACCCCGCGCTGCTTGGCGCGCGGATCGCTGCCGTTGCCAGCGCGCCAGTTGAGCACGTTGACACCGTTGGCGCGGCCCTGGAGCGCGCGCTGCAGCTGGCTGCACCTACCGATTTAATCTGCGTCACCGGCTCGCTGTTTGTGGCCGCCGAGGCGCGCGAGCACATGGGCTTAGCTCAGCCTGACTAGCAATGTTCGTTAGGTGAATGGTAAAGGTAGCGCGCTATCATCATACGATATGCCAGCACGCTAGGCTTGGCGTTGCTGGCGTAGTCCGAGGCACACGTAGTAACAAAAGGTAGCCCAGCATGCAGTGGACGTGGTATGCAGTTCCAGCGCTGATCGGTGGCGGTATCGCCCTTGGTCTGACCATATATGCTTCGCAGCAGCGTCAGCGCACAGCGGCCTGGTCGCTAGGACTGTTGAGCTTGGCCATTGCTATCTGGTGTTTGGGCTATGCTGGCGAGCTGGTGGCGGCGGGGCTGGCCGCAAAAGTGTGGTTTGCGCGGCTGGAGTATGTGGGCATTGGCAGCGTCCCGCTGCTATGGGTGCTCTACGGCATGGACTACGCCGGGCTGCGGCGACTGCACGGCTGGCTCCTCGTCGCTGCGCTGGCGCTTCCGATCACCACCATCGCGCTGGTGTGGACCAACGCCTGGCACCACTGGATCTGGACGCGCATGATGCTGGTCGAGGTTGGTGGTGCGCAGATGCTGGAGCTTGATCACGGGCCGGGCTTCTGGCTGTACATCGCCTACTCCTATGTGGCGCTGCTGATCGGCAGCGGACTGGTGCTGCGGACGACCACACGCTCACCGCAGTGGTATCGGCACCATGGCCTGATTATGATCTGTGCGGCCGTCGCGCCGTGGATCGGCAACGTGCTGTATGTGAGCAAGCTCACGCCGTTTCCGAGCCTTGATCTGACGCCGTTTGGCTTTGCGCTGAGCATGTCGCTGGTGTGGTGGGCCAATCGGCAGGTGCAGCTGCTTGAGGTTGTGCCGGTGGTGCGCTCGCAGGTCATTGACGCGCTGCGCGAGGCCGTGGTGGTGATCGACGCGCAGCTGCGCATCGTTGATGTGAACCCGTGTGCATGCGAGTGGTTTGGCCTTGATCAACAGCGCTGTATTGGCACGTCAGTTAAGCCGCTGCTGGAGCGCTGGCACATCAGCGCAGCGCTGCTCCACCAGCCATCCGATCAGCCGTTGCTGGTGCACAGCGCAGATGGGCGCTGGTACGAGCTGCTCACCAGCGGCTACCGTAATCAATATGGCGTTAACATCGGACAAATCATTATTATGCGTGATGATACAGAGCGCCAGCGAGCTGAGCAGACTGTGCGCCGCCATGCGCTGACCTTCGAGAATATGCTTGATAGCGTGATGTTGACCAACGATGCAGGCCACATTATTGACTGCAACGCGGCCACCGAGCGCATCTATGGCTACGCACGCAGCGCAATCATCGGGCGCATGCTGCTGAGCTGGCTGCCGATCAGCGCGGAAGAGCAGGCGACGATACGCAGCGACGTGCGCGCCGCCCTGGCGCAGGCTGGCCGCTGGTCGGGCGAGGTGGCGTTTCGACGGCCTGACGGCGCACGGGGCATGGCCGAGGCCGTGGTCGTGCCGCTGTCTGGCGACTCGGCGCAGGCGGCGACGTTGATCGTGATCAGCCGTGATATTACCGCGCGCTTGGCGGCGCAGGCTGAGCTGCTACAGCAAAAGCGCTGGTTCGAGAGCTTGGTGGCCGTGGCCCGCGCCACCGCTGCCGCGCCCGATCTTGACACCACGCTGCAGAACGCGCTGCGGGTGGCGGTAGAGCTGACCGCCGCCGAGCGCGGGAGCATTTTTCTGCTTGATGATGCAGGCAAGCCGATCTCAAGCATCTTGGTGCGGCCGGATATCAGCGCGCTGGAGCATAGCACGCTGGTGACGCAGGTGTTCGATCAGGGCCTCGCCGGCTGGGTTGCGCGTCACGGCCAGATGGCGCTGATTGAAAATACCGCCGCCGATGAGCGCTGGCTGGAGCTGCCGAACTCGCCCTATCACGCACGCTCGGTGCTGGCGCTGCCGATCATCAACGCCGAGCAGCTGCTGGGCGTGCTGGTGCTGCTGCACGGCGACGTTGGCCACTTCTCCAGCGAGCACAGCCAGCTGATGCAGGCCGCCGTGGCGCAGATGGCGCTGTCGATGCGCAATGCGCAGATCTATGCCGCCCAGCGCACGCTGGCCGAGCAGCTGCGCGCAGCCCGCGACACCGCCGAGGCGGCTAACCGAGCGAAAACGCAGTTCCTGGCCACCATGAGCCACGAGCTGCGCACGCCGCTGAACGCGGTGCTGGGCTACAGCGACATTTTGCTGGAAGAGTTCCGCGAGCGCGAGCTTGATGAGCTGCAGGTTGACGTTGAGCAGATCCAGGCCGCCGGACACAACCTGCTTGGCCTTGTCAACGATGTGCTCGATCTGGCCCAAGCCGAGGTTGGCACGATGCAGGTCTACTGGGAGTACACCGATGTGCGCATGCTCGTTGAGCGCGTGGCTGAGTCGGCACGGGTGCAGCTAGAGCAGAACAACAATCGGCTTGCGCTGCATGTGAATGTTCCGGAACCGTTTTGGTTGACCGATGCGACCAAGGTGCGGCGCATCTTAAGCAACTTGATTGGCAATGCGGCCAAGTTTACCCAGAGCGGAGTGGTGACGCTCGATGTTACCAGGATTGATACGCCAGAGCCAACCATGGTGTTTGTGGTTCAAGATACTGGCATCGGCATGACATCGGTGCAGGTGCAGCGTATGTTCGAGCCGTTTAACCAGGCCGATAGCTCGAGCACGCGGCGCTACGGCGGCTTTGGTGTGGGGCTGGCGCTTGCGCGCAAGTTTGTGGATATTCTCGGCGGCTCGATTGCGGTCACAAGCGCCGAGCAGGTTGGCACAACCATCGAGGTGCGACTGCCGATTGTCAGCCCAAACACGGCGGCCAACCTGCTAGAGCAGCAGATGTCAGCTAGCTAGCCCGCTGATCAACCACCAGCTGGCCATCCTTAATCACTGCGGCCACGGGATTGACGCCAAAGCGGTAGCCAAGATGCAGCTCGTTGGGCAGATCGAGCAGGATAACGTCGGCGGCCTTGCCCGGCTCCAGCGAGCCGATGTGTGCGTGCTGGCGCAGCGCATAGGCCGCGTTGATGGTGGCGGCGTGCAGCGCCTCAACCGGTGTAATGCGCAGATAGCGGCAGGCCAGCGCGATGATCAGCGGCATGGACTCGCAGACGCTGGTGCCGGGATTGCAGTCGGTGGCCAGCGCGAGCGCGCCGCCCTGGTCGATCAAGGCCCGCGCAGGGGTGAAGTGCGTGTGGCCGAGGCCAAAGGGTGTGCCAGGCAGGGCCACCGCTACGGTCGCTGAGTGCGCAAGCATGTGCACATGGTCCGGCGGTGTGGCGACAAGGTGATCGGCGGAGAGCGCGCCTAGCTCGACAGCGAGCGGTGTGCCGCCGAGCGGCTCGAACTCATCAACGTGGAGCTTACTGGTCATGCCAAGGGCCTGGGCGGCAGCGAGAATGCGCCGCGACTGCTCCACGTCGAAAACACCAGCCTCGCAGAATACGTCACAGGCCAGCGGGCTGTCCCACACCGTTTGCTCGGTCCACCAGCGCGCCACGGCAGGCAGCATCTCATCGACGACAAGATCAACATAGGCGGCCGGATCGTGGCGGTACTCGGCGGGCACGGCGTGGGCACCGAGGAAGGTCGGCACAATGCTGATCGGGTGCGTGCGCTCCAGCTCGGCCAGCGCGTCGAGCATCGCCAGCTCGTGCTCGGTGCTTAGCCCGTAGCCGGTTTTAATCTCGACGGTGGTGATGCCGTGGGCCAGCATGCGATCAAGCCGGGCGCGGGTCTGGGCGACGAGCGCATCCACGGAGGCGGCGCGGGTGGCGCGTACCGTTGACATAATACCGCCGCCCTCGGCCATGATCTGCGGGTAGGTCGCGCCTTGGATGCGGCGCACGAACTCATCGGCGCGGTCGCCGGCGTAGCAGCAGTGGGTGTGGGGATCGACGAAGCCAGGGATGGCAATATAGCTGCTAGCGTCGATCTGGGCGCTGGCCGAGTAGCTGGCCTGTAGCTCTGCGCTGGAGCCGACGGCGACGATCCGGCCTTGATCGATAGCCAGTGCGGCGGTATCAAGCGCGTGGGCGGCTGCAAGGCTGCTGCCGCGCAGCGGGCCAGCGGGGGCGGCGCATGTGATTAAGCGCCGAATATTCGTGATCAACAGATCAATCACAGAACCTCCTTGTTCTTTTGACGTGAACGCCGAGTACAGTACAATGATAGCCGATTTTGCGCCGACGCTCTCCACGTTGGCGCGCATCGAAGCCGACGCTCAAGTCAAGGATTGAACTATGGATCGACCATTTCTGACCCATCGCGACCAGAAGACCCAAATCGTGGCCGGGGATGGCTGCCATCTGCGCGAGCTCCTGCATCCGGCCAGCGATGGACTGCCAATTAACTACAGCCTGGCCTACGCCTATGTCGAGCCTGGCGAGCGCACGCTCGACCATCGGCTCGGGCAGTCGGAGGTGTACTACATCATCGCTGGCAGCGGCACCATGGTGCTCGACGACGAGCGCTACGCCGTGCGCACCGGCAGCTGCTACTTTATCCCGGCTGGCTGCCGCCAGTGGCTATGCAACGAGGGCGCGACGCGGCTCGAGTTTCTGTGCATCGTTGATCCACCCTGGTCGCCGGAGGGCGAAGAAGTGCTGGAAGCCCCGGCTGAGTCCTAAGACACGTGTGCTATAATGGCCGCCGAACATAACAGGAGGAAAAGCATGTCCACGACCCCACGACGTTCGACGCGCGCGCGCCGTCGCCCGCCGATTCGTCCACTCAAGCCATCGAATCCCGCTGGCATCGATCCAGCGATTGAGTACTCGTTTATTCGTCAGGATCTGGTGCGCATTTTGAGCATCGGAGCGATTCTGCTGGTTTTGATGATTGTCTTGGCATTTGTACTGCCCTTCTAAAGCAGTCTGCTGGCGCATGGATTGCAACGTCCATGCGCCTTAATTGTGTGTATGAGCGAAGAACGCTTAGCAAGCAAGGCCGCCCGCCTGCGCTGGCTCGAGCGGCGTTTGTACAACAATCCGCAGGGCATGCGGGTTGTTGATCTCGCTGCAGCCAGCGGCATGGATCGGCGCACAATCTACCGTGACCTGAACACCCTTGAGGACATGGGCGTGCCCCTGTGGCAGCACGAGGGTCGCTTTGGCATTCACCGCGAGGACTATCTCTCGACGGTGCGGCTGAACTTAAACCAGACGATCGCGCTGTTTTTTGCCGCACGCCTGCTGGCGCACCACAGCGACGAGCAAAATCCGCACGTGGTTGCCGCACTGGAGAAGATCGCCGCCTCGCTGCCCGACGAGACCATCGCCACCCATCTTTCGCGCGTCGCCACCGAGATCCAGTCGCGGCCAGCGCGCCGTGATTATATTATGGTGCTCGAGACGTTTACGCGCGCTTGGGCTGATCGCCGCCTGGTGCGCTTTCAGTACGTCGCCTCTGGGCGCAGCGAGCCAGAGCAGCGCACGGTCGCGCCCTACGTGCTGGAGGTGTCGCGCTCGGAGCCGGCCTCCTATGTGATCGGCTTCGACCCGCTGCGCCAGGCCCTGCGCACGTTCAAGCTCGAGCGTGTGCTGAGCGCTGAAATCCTTGCCGAGACCTACAGCATCCCCGACGACTTTGATCCCTACACGCTGCTCGCCGATAGCTGGGGCATCATGGATGAGGCTACGCTGCAGGAGGTGCGGCTGCGCTTCTCGGCGGCGGTGGCGCATCGGGTCAAGGAGAGCGTCTGGCACCGCTCGCAGCAGATCATCGACCTGCCCGATGGTGCATGTGAGCTGATCCTGCGCCTCGCCGGAACACGCGAGATTCGCCAGTGGGTGCTGGGCTGGGGCGCTGATGTCGAGGTGCTTGCGCCTGCTGAGCTACGCACCGAGGTGCGCGAGCACGCACGCCGGATGCTGGAGCTGTATCAGGCATGAAGCATGTGATCGTCGTCGGCGGTGGCCTCGGCGGCCTTGCAGCGGCGATTCGCCTGCAGGCCGCTGGGGTGCAGGTGACCGTGCTGGAGAAGAATGCGCGCGTCGGCGGCAAGATGAATCTTGTGCAGCGCGACGGCTTTACCTTCGATACCGGGCCGTCGCTGCTGACAATGCCCTGGGTGATCCGCGATCTGCTGGCCTGTGCCGGGCGCGATCTGGACGATCTGCTGACCCTGCTGCCGCTCGCGGTCGCCTGCCGCTATCGCTGGCCCGATGGCACGCGCCTCGACGCCCACAGCGATCTAGCCGCACTGGTGGCGGAGATCGAGCGCATCGCGCCTGCGGATGTGGCGGGCTTTTTTCGCTTTATGGCCTTTGCCACGCGCATCTACCAGGCCGCCGCCGAGCCATTTCTGCTGGAGCCGTTCAGCGGCCTGCGCACAATGCTCCAGCCGCGGCTGCTGCGCGATGTGCTGAAGATCGCGCCGCTGCAGACGGTGGATCAGGCGGTGCGGCGCTACTTCAGCAGCCCCTACCTGCGCCAGCTGTTTGATCGCTACGCAACCTACAATGGCTCCTCGCCCTACAGCTCGCCGGCTACGTTCTGCATCATCCCGTATGTCGAGATCGCCCAAGGCGGCTGGTATGTCAAGGGCGGCATGTACCAGCTGGCGCGCACTCTAGAACAGGTCGCCGTGGAGCAAGGTGTGGCGATTGAGCTGAACACGGCCGTCGCGCAGGTGACGTTTAGCGGCCAGCGTGCCACTGGCGTGCGTCTTGCCAGCGGCGAGCAGCGCCGCGCCGACTACGTGATTGTCAACGCCGATGCGCTGTATGCGCTCGATGAGCTGCTGCCGCCAACCAAGGCCCCGCAGCACCAGCTCTCGTGCTCTGGGTTTGTGCTGCTGCTGGGCGTGCAGCGCGACTACCCGCAGCTACTGCACCACAATATTTTCTTCGCGCAGGATTATCCGGCAGAGTTTCGCGCGATCTTCGAGCAGGGGCTGCCTGCGGCTGATCCAACGATCTATGTGGCGGCGACGGCGCGTAGCGATCCTGACCATGCGCCAGCTGGCATGCTCAACCTGTTTGTGCTGGTCAATGCGCCGGCGCTGGGCAAGGTCGACTGGAATCACGCTGCGGCGGGGTATCGCGATCTTGTGGTGCGGCGGCTGGAGGCGCATGGACTCGCTGAGCTGGGTCGCTCAATCGTGAGCGAGACCATCCTCACACCATACGATCTACAGACGATGACCAATGCGCGGCGCGGCGCACTGTACGGCCCGGCATCACACGGCCTCCAGGCGGCGTTCTTGCGCCCAGCCAATCGACCGCCTGGAACACGCGGCGTGGCCCTGGTTGGTGGCGCGACGCATCCAGGCGGCGGTATCCCGCTGGTGCTGCTGTCAGGCAAGGCCGGGGCCAGATGGGCCTGGGAGGAACTGAATGGATAATGCAGAGCAGTCGCTCGCACAGGCGATCTACGATCAAATGGCCGCTCAGTACGCGGCGACGGTGGACACGAGGCCATACAACGCCTACTATGATCGCCCGGCAACCTTGGGCCTGCTGCCGACGGTGGCGGGCCTGCACGTGCTCGACGCAGGCTGCGGCCCCGGCGTCTACAGCGAGTGGCTGCTGGCCCATGGTGCAAGCGTGATCGCCTGTGACGTGAGCGCCGAGATGGTGCGGCTGGCTCGCGCACGGCTCGGCGGGCAGGTGGTTGTGCGGCAGGCCGACCTAGCGCAGCCGCTGGACTGGCTGGCGACTGCCGCTGTTGATCTGATCGTCAGCCCGCTGGTGCTGGACTACGTGGCCGACTGGCATGCGACCTTTGGCGAGTTCTGGCGCGTGCTGCGGCCAGGCGGCCATGTGGTCTGGTCGGTCGAGCATCCCGCTTTCTATCCGGGTGTGGCAAGCTACTTTGCCACCGAGTTAATCCATGTGCACTGGTCAAGCTTTGAGCTTGATGTGCCGCGCTACCGCCGCCCGCTGCAGGCGATGATCCAGCCAGCGCTGGCCCACGGCTTTGTGCTCGATGGCATTGTCGAGCCGCAGCCCACCGCTGAGTTTGTGGCGCAGTATCCTGAAAGCGCGGCCAAGCTTAATCGCGAGCCGGGCTTTATTAGCCTGCGCGTGCACAAGCCCGCCGCCTGATCTCCCGCCGCTTGCGCACCCTCCCTGATGTGGCCCACCAGCAGATCTGCTGGCTGGGCCAGCTTGCTTTAAGCCACCGCTGCTGCTCCCGTTAAGGGATTACGAGGTGGATACTGCTATGTGCATGGCGCAAGCCTGCACTGGTATGCCGCAGGGTCACGCTGAACGCGCATGATCTTAACGTCATGCTCGATACCCAGCGCGACGAGGCAGGATGTGCACACAGCCCGCAGGCGGCTAGGCTGCGAACGGCGACCAGTTGAAGCTGAAGGCTCGTCAGCGCG
>JABXJS010000272.1 GCA_013538855.1 Herpetosiphonaceae bacterium | reverse complement strand
GGCAGGCATCGAGCGCTACCGGGCGCAGGTGGCCATCCTCGATGTCACCGGGCTGCCGACGATCGACACGGCCATCGGGGCCACGCTGATCCAGGCGGCGGAGGCGTGCCGGATGCTCGGAGCCACGCCGGTGCTGGCCGGGATCAACCCCGAGGTGGCGCAGACGCTGGTGACGCTGGGCATCGACCTGGGCACGCTGGTGTCGGTCTCCGACCTCCAGAGCGGCGTGGCCTATGCCATCCAGCACAACCGTCGCGCCGAGCAGTCGGCCCTGCTGATCTAGCTGCTCAGTCCACGGCACGACGCTACACGCGCCAGTGAGCCTGTCCGCGCCGCTGTCGTGCGCCGGGCTGCATTGGAGGCCGATGCCCGCTGGGCCGCTGAACCGTGAGCTACATCGAGCGTGCCTGCGCTGGTGTGGTGGCACGGCGGCGCTGGCTAATCGGTGCGCGCACGCGAGCGCTGTGGCATCAGGTGGCGGCGGCACGCAGACGCAGCCTTGGCCGTGAATGCTGGGCCAGTAGAGCTGACTGCACGCCGGTGTAGGCATCAACCACGGTGCCGCATTGTTGCTTAACCTGTGCATCGGCTAGGGTGCTGTAAACAATCAGCGTGGAGGTTGATTGACCGTCTGCGCAGCGTAGCCGCAGCCACCCAGCGGATTCCCGCTGGGCTTTTGCTTGCCCGCCCGTTTTTTCTCACAAGGCTGGTTGGCGCACTCCTGTCACTTCCGTGCGACTGCGAAAGCAGTGCGCTAAGCTCTCAATGGCTCAGTTATCTGCTGCGCTGGCCTACTGGCACACGTAGTGGTTCGGCTGACGATCAGGAGGGTAGCGCAGCACCGCCGTGCTGGCGATTAACGTAGGTCAGCCGTATGAGCTGGGCGCAGGCGCGTGCGTCAACCTCCACGCGTTTTTCAATATACATCACAGGAACTCCGCCTGTTAGCGATGGACGCATTTGGATGGCAACAGCCTACCATCGGCGAGAGGTGCAATCTGGGAGTGCCCATAGTGAAATGGTAACGTCCCTGATGCCGCACCTATGTAGATAGTGTCACGACCAGTGTCTACCATCCGAACAGCACACCAGTGTCAAGAATGTGGTGTTAGCGTGTGTAACTAGGCGGTGTGGCCCCCCGTACCATCATTGCATGTGAAGCAATGGAGGATTAGCCCCATGTCACCCACCAGCCATCGGCCTCCACCTGAACCCATCTATGGCCTCAGCCTGCTCTTAGCCTGGCTGTTCGTTGCCTCGCTCACACTTGTATCAATCAGCGACCTCTATCAAGCGTCGGTGCATCCGTCTGCCAACTCCGGGGAACCTTGGTGGGCGCTGCTGGGGGTGGTCGGCTTCTGGGGGATGGGGCTGACCGTTGGCACGGTGGAGCTTATCCAATATGTGCGGCAAGGCCATCATTGGACGCTGCTCTGGGCACTACGGGCGAAGATAACGCGCGCAACGCCGCCTGCTGGGGTACGGACGGAGCCGTCCGCCGCGCCCGCTGCCCACCAAGATTCCCACCGAGCGATCCGCGTGATGTGGACGTTTGTGCTCATCTGGGTAGTGACAATGGGTGTGGCAGCGATCATCCTGCCGCCAACCATTGGCTGGCTGGTAGCGACCCTAATCAACGTGTATGCCCCAGGACAAGGGGATCAGCACTGGCACCAGATTGTCACCGGCACGCACTTGCTCGCGGTGGGCCTCGGCGGGTGGGCAGCGGGGCACTGGCTCCACACGACCCCCTTGCTGGCAGACTCCGCAGCGGTTCCAAACGCCCAGAATGACATGGATTCGTCGAAGGAACATTAATCAGTGAGTCTGCCAGGCTTCAATCATGGTTGCTGTGACGCGGCGTTCGGTGTGCCAGGTAGCTGGATGGCTTGCAGCGCCGCTAGCGGCGCTGCTGGCCGTGATCCTGGGCCAGCCGGACTGGCTGCACATCGACGCAGGCATCAACCCTGGTGCAGCATTGCTGCGTCCCCTGCGCGAGGCGCAGTCGTTCCACGCATTTGCTGCGGTGCGGGACAAAATGACTACGCTAGCTCCCTCCAATGGGTGTTTGCGCCGCCGGTGTGCTGTGCGATGATTTTTGCGTTGGTTCAATGAATGTGCTGATTAGGTAGGAGACGGAGCTATGACGACCGTTGAACTGCGACGCTGGTCAGAGGCTGATCTGCCCGCGCTGTCGCCGCTGGTGGAGCAGAGCTTGGCCGAGGGCTGGGGATTTGTGGAGCGGCTGTACACGCGCTATTGCGACGGCTCCAACCGCTTCGAACAGCCTGGTGAGGTGCTGCTTGGCGCGTGGGCAGCGGATGCGCTGGTTGGCATCGGCGGACTGAACCGCGATCCCTACAGCCAGGATGCTAGTTTGGCGCGGGTGCGCCATCTGTATGTTGTGCCAGCGTGGCGACGCCATGGCGTTGGTCGTCTGCTTGTGGAGGCGCTGGTTGCGCAGGCGCGCGCTTGGGCGCAGGCGGTTGTGCTGCGCACGAACAACCCTGCGGCCGCCAGCTTCTACACAGCGCTAGGCTTTGTGGCTAGCCCGGTGGCGGAGTCGACGCACTGGCTAGCGCTTTAATAAAAGCCGCCGCGCTTCAATGATCGAAGCGCGGCGGCTGCGTTTCCCCTAGCGCTCAGCGCTAGTTATCGGAGCTAGCGCCAATCAGATTATTCTGAGCGTTGGCGGTGGTCATCTGCGCGCCATCGGTGTAGGTGCCGATGTTGCCGGCCCAGTCGCGGGCGCGCACGCGGAAGCCATAGATCGCCGGTGTCACATCGCTGACGAGATAGGTACCGCCGAGGCTCGGCGTCTGCACCAGCCAGTCGGTCCAGGTGCCGTTGTTGCGCTGCACCTGCACATCGAACGAGGCCACGCCGACGCCGTTGTCGCTGGCGCTCCAGGTGACCTCATACTTGCCAGCGCCAGCGCTGCGCACATTGGTGATGGTGGCGCTCGGAGCCTCGGTGTCCGAGCGTGGCACCCAGGCCAGCGCGTCGTAGCGCACCGAGAGGCCGCTCTCGCCGGTGAGGTCGCCAAGCGCCACTTCCTGGCCTGCGTTGGGCTTGAAGAAGAAGGTGCCCAGCGAGTTCCAGGCATTCTGATGGCCCTCTTGGTCGAGGCTGACGGTGGTGGTGCTGCCCTCGTGCTTGATCACGTACTGGGCGGCGCGGGTGGCGGGCTTGCCGCAGGCGGGCACATAGGCGAACACCTCGTAGAAGCCCGGCTTGCTGATGGGTGCTTTCCAGCTGCCAAGGTTTTCGGCCTTGGCCTGGTTGGGCGCGGTGTAGGTCCAGCGATGGCTGTCGCCAACGCCGCAGCTGCCGTTGAACCACGTGCCGCTGATCTCGTTCAGGCCGCCGTTGGCGTTATCGACGGTGAGCGCGCCCTGCGGGGCCGGGGCAGCGGGAACCGGTGTGGCGGTTGGGGCCGGAGGTGCGCCGCTGGGATCGCTGGGAGCCGAGCCAGCGCCAGGGTCCGCGCCCTCCCAGAGGAAGGTCACATCAACCCAGCCCCAGTCGGTCATGCCCAGGCTATCCCAGAAGGTGCCGTCGGCGATATCGATGCCGTTGGGCAGGTTGGGTCGGCGGCCAAACTCATCGCGGCCGCCATTGTAGCCGTTCTGGTAGGCGGCCTGGGCCTCGGGCAGCCCGCGCGGTAGGTCGCGCCACATCTGGCGGTTGGTGGACCAGTAGTCATCGTGGGTGTTCCACGGGCCGACATCCCACACCGGCACGACGACCGAGCGGCCCTTGTAGCTCAGGCGCACTTTGTACTCGTAGCCGCCTTTGGACGACAGCGAGCGCCACGAGGGCAGGGCGACAAACTGGTCGCGGGGGGTGATCACATGGCCGTTGGCTGTGCGGCGGCCAACCAGGCCCTCGCGCGTCGCATAGATGCGATAGGTTGGTGCAACTTTATTATTAAACGCCGAGACAGACAGATCGCTCCACTCCGCCAGCAGCGAGACCGAGCGCACGCGCGGCGTTGCGCCGTTGGTGAGCAAGGTGAGGCGGAACTGCACCACCTGCGTGGGCTGCTCGAAGGCCACCCGCGCACCACGCGGTGCCTCGTTCCATAGCTGCCACGCGCCGGACGCATTGCGGCCGCGCACGTCGAGCCGGATGGCCGCGCCCTCTGGCAGCGTCGCATCGGCGTCCAGCGTTACCGCGCCTACAGCTTGGGGGAACGTGTGCTCTGTGGAGAGATAGGAGCCGGATTGGGCGAATTGGCCCATATATTCGGGGGCCGCCAGCGCATCCGCACCGAGCGTGATCGTGCCAGCGCCTGTGAGGGAATCTCTACTGCCTGTGCTCAGGTCATCAATCCAGAGTTGGTCGTTGGTAGCCTGCGTTCTCAGGGCTGGAAGTGTGAACAATCCCAGCAGCAGGGCGGCGAGAAGATAACGCCGCATAGCAACCTCCTACAAGTATGCCGAGGGCCTAGTCCGACATAACGCAATAGTTTCAATCTTCAGCCTGCGCACATGCGTGCGAGCGGCTGCATCTCAAATCGTGGAGATGAGGCTATAAGCGGGCTATGATACACCATGTTTATATTCTGTCAAATAAGATAAATTTCAGGTAAAAATCAGGTCAATTTCAGCTTCAACGATGAACAACAATGAACATTGATTAAAATTCGCCAGCGCCTCGGCGCAAACGCTCATGGCTCAGCGTACAATCGAACAATCAACGCTCCTTAATGAGTTGTCACTAAGCGTACCAATTTGCTGTACGCATCCAGCATTCTGGGTGCAGGGGACCGCTGCCGGGGCTTTGGGGCTGCGCCTCAAACCGGCTCCACAGGTGGTGGCCCCCAACGCGTAGTTGGTAGTAGCCCAGCAGGTGTGAGACTATGGCAAAATCAACACGTCGGGATCGTGGTCGCCGTGTCGCTGTATGGATGGCAGGCGCGGCAGTGCTCGTGGCCGTCTGCGGCCTCGTCTGGTGGGTCTGGCCGCGCTCGCAAGCTGCGGAGCCGCCGGACTGGACCAGCGTTGCCGCCGAGCGCCAGCCGATGGTCGCCGAGGTGCTGGCCAGCGGCACGATCGCTCCCGAGCAGTCGGCCACGATCAGCTTTCTCTCCAGCGGCCCAGTCGCTTCGATCAAGGTTGCCGTCGGCGATACGGTGGCGGCCAATGCGCTGCTCGCCACCCTCGACGATAGCCAGCAGCAGATTGAGCTGACCCGCGCCCAAGCCCAGCTCGATCAGGCGATCGCCTCGCGCGAGCGCCAGCTTGAGGGCGCGACGCCTGCGGAGATTGCCGCCGCCGAGGCCCAGCTCTCCACCGCCCGTGGCAATCTGCAGCAGACCCTCGGCAATGTGACCGATGCCGATATCCAGGCGGCACGCGCCCAGGTGCGCCAGGCCCAGGCCTCCCTCGATACGCTGCTCGCTGGCCCGAAATCCGCCGATGTCGCCGCCGCCCGTGCAAGCCTGGACTCAGCCAGCGCCTCGCGCGACGCCGCCCAGGCCCAGCTCGACAGCGCCAACGCGGCCCTTGAGCAAAACCGCACGACGCTCTCCGCCACGAAAACCCAGGCCGAAAGCGCCCTTCAGCAGTCCGCCAACGTGGTGCGCGAGCGCCAGGCCAGCTACGCCACCATCCGCGACCAAAATCAGCGTCTCCGCGACGCGGGCTTCGACCCGCCGCAGGACGCCATCAACGCCGAGAACAGCGCCAAGCTCAACCTCGATAATGCCCAGCTTGAGCTGAACAACGCCCAAGTCGCCTACGACTCCGCACGCCAGAACGAGATCGATGGACTGGCGCAGGCGCAGGCGCAGGTCGATCAGGCCCAGGCTGGCCTTGATCAGGCGCAGGCGCAGGTCGATCAGGCCCAGGCCAACCTGGCCAAGCTGACCTCGCCAGCCGAGGCCGATCAGCTGGCGCAGGCTCAGGCTAGCCTCGCCAGCGCCAAGGCCAACCTGAGCCGCCTTCAGGGCGCGAATCGCGCTGGCAGCGTCGCCGCCGCCCAGGGCAATGTCTCGCAGGCCCAGGCCAACCTCGATAAGGTGTTGGCCGACACCAACGCCTCCGATCTGGCGGTGGCCGATGCGCAGGTGCGCGCCGCCGAGGCCACCCGCGATCTGGCCCAGCTCCAGGTTGAGCGCATGGTGCTGCGCGCGCCCTTCGCTGGCACCGTCGCCGCCGTGAACCTGACCGTCGGTGAAGCGCCGCGCGCCGACGCCATCCGCCTTGTCGATCAGAGCAAGCTGCACCTTGATGTGTCCGTCGATGAGATCGATGTGGCGCGTGTGCAGGCCGGCCAGCCGGTCACCGTCACGCTGGATGCGCTGCCGGAGCTAGCCCTGCCCGGCACGGTGCGCGCAGTGTCGCCGCTCGCCGCCGATGACAGCAGCGGCGCGGTGAGCTACATCGTGCGCATCGACCTGCTCAAGACCGATCCAGCCGTGCGGCCGGGGATGTCGGCCACCGCCGCGATCCAGGTCGCCAACAAGCCCAATGCGCTGGTCATCTCGCGGCGCGCGGTGCACCAGGACGGCCAGCGTGTCACCGTGGCGCTGATCACCGGCGCTGCGCCTGCGGCCAACCAGCGCCCGCCAACCAGCGAGGTCGAGGTGGAGCTGGGCCTGACCAACGAGCAGTTTGTCGAGGTGCTCGCGGGGCTGAAGGAGGGCGACAAGGTGCTTGTTGAAGGCATCAACGCCAACTATTTGCAGCGCGTCGGCGGAGGCCGCTGATGGGCGCGCTGATGCAGCTAGACGCGATCACAAAGGTTTACCACACTGGCGGCGATGTCGAGGTGCACGCCCTGCGCACGATCAACCTGACGGTCAGCGAGGGCGAGATGGTGGCGATCATGGGGCCGTCTGGCTCAGGCAAATCAACGCTGATGAACATCATCGGCTGCCTTGATCAGCCCTCGACAGGCAGCTACATCCTCGACGGCGAGGACGTGAGCACGCTCTCCGACGATGATCTGGCCTTCATTCGCAATCGCAAAATCGGCTTTGTGTTCCAGCAGTTCAATCTGCTGGCGCGCACATCGGCGCTGCGCAACGTCGAGCTGCCGCTGGTCTATGCGCGCGGGGCGCAGCGCAAGCAGCGGGCTAAGGCGGCGCTAGAGGCGGTGGGGCTTGGCGAGCGGCTCGGCCACACACCGGCCGAGCTGTCCGGCGGCCAGCAGCAGCGCGTCGCCATCGCCCGCGCGCTGGTCAACGATCCGCGCATCATCTTGGCCGATGAGCCGACCGGAGCCTTGGACACGCGCACCGGCGTCGAGATCATGGCCATCTTTCAGCGCCTCAACCGCGAGCAGGGCATGACCGTGGTGCTGATCACCCACGAGCCGGACATCGCCGCCTATGCCAGCCGCATCATCGCCATCCGCGATGGCCTGATCGCTAGCGACGAGCCGAATCAGCCGGTGAACGCCGCTGCGACCTTGCAGACGCTCGTTTCTGTGTGAGGGAGCTATGATTATTGAAGCATTCCGGGTCGCCTTTCGCGGCCTGCTGGCCAACAAGCTACGGGCGCTGCTGACGATGCTGGGCATTATCATCGGCGTTGGTGCGGTGATCACGCTGCTCTCGCTGGGCCAGGCTGTCCAAAGCATGATCACGTCCGAGCTACAAGGGCTAGGCTCCAACCAGGTCTTTTTGTTCGGCGTGTCGGTGCCCAGCCAAAACGGTGCGCGCGCCATCCCCGCCGAGCTAACCAACGAGGATGTGGCCGCGCTCGCCGATCCGCTGCAGGTGCCCGCCGCCGCCGCCATCTCGCCAGAGTTCCAGGGCCGCGGCAATGTGGTGATCGGACGCCAGTCGGTGCGCACGGACGTGACCGGCGTGCTGCCGATCTACACCTCGGTGCGCAACGCCGCGGTCGCCGAGGGCCGCTTTATCGACAGCACCAACGTCGATCTGCGCTCGCGGGTGGTGGTGCTTGGCTCGCAGGTCAAGGCCGATCTCTTCGGCAGCGACGATGCCATCGGCCAGCGCGTCAAGATCAACAACATCAACTTCGAGGTGATCGGCGTGATGGCCGAGAAGGGCGGCGTGCTGCTCTCCAACGCCGACGATCAAGTCTTTATTCCGCTGACCACGGCCCAGACGCGGGTGTTCAACCCCAATCCGCGCCAGGAAGTCTCGCTGGCCGCGATCCAGGCCGTCGATGCCAACAGCGTCGATGACGTGATGGATCAGGTGCAGGCTGTCCTGCGCCAGCGTCACCGCCTGACCTACCAGGACAACAACTTTTCCATGCTGACGCAGCAGGATCTGCTGGACACCTCGTCGGTGATCACCGGCGCGCTGACGGCCTTTCTTGGCTCGATTGCCGCCATCTCGCTGATCGTCGGCGGCATCGGAATCATGAACATCATGCTGGTGAGCGTCACCGAGCGCACGCGCGAGATCGGTCTGCGCAAGGCTGTTGGCGCACGGCGCGCCGACATCCGCATGCAGTTTTTGATCGAGGCGCTGGTGCTCAGCCTCACTGGCGGCGCAATCGGCATCGGCCTTGGCTTTGTGCTGACGGCGGTTGGCTCGTTTGTGCTCAAGCGCGTGGCCACGAGCGTGACGATCAACGTCACGGTGCAGCCATCGGCGATCCTGCTGGCCTCGCTGTTTTCGGCGGCGGTGGGTGTGTTCTTCGGTCTCTATCCGGCCATCCGCGCCGCGCGCCTGTCGCCAATCGAGGCGCTGCGCTACGAGTGAGCCGCGCACGCTGCACCCACGTCCCTGGCAGCCCAGACTCGCGTCCGCTGCCAGGGACGTGGGTGTTGCTCGGTGCGCAACAGCCTGTTGATCGGCGCTGTGCTGGGCAAAAAAGCAGTCCTGTTGCTATCCGAGGCCGCGCAATCCCGGCGGGCCGCTGCGCGGTGCGGATTGCCGACGCACCGGCTGGCGACCAACCACGGCGGTCTGGTTCAGGATGCCGCCCACCGTGTGCGTGCAGGTCCGGCGCGATGCAGGCCCGGCGTCGAGCGTGCCTCTCGGGCGGGCCGCTGCGCGGTGCGGATGGTCGGCGCACTGGCTGGCGACCAACCACGGCGGTCTGGTTCAGGATGCCGCCCACCGTGTGCG
>JABXJS010000271.1 GCA_013538855.1 Herpetosiphonaceae bacterium | reverse complement strand
GGTTCCTTTCTTGGTTGGCACCACAAAGGATACCGCACGATTCGGCCGCCACACCGTTTACCCTGGCCCCAGGGAGTCCTGTGATCTACTGAGTATAGCTGTTTTAAGTTGACGTAACAAGCGGCGCTGGTCATCACGGGGCGTGAGCGGCAGGCGTGACGCATTGGGTGCTGGTTGGGCACGGCGCGGACAGGGCCACACGCCGAGCGCCCGCTGTAGCTGGACTCGTGTTCAGCATCCTGCCGCAGCTGCGCTATGGAGCAGAATACACGTCGGCGGTGCACTGGTGAAGCACCGCCGACGTGGTGTGGACTAGCGCACAGCAGCAAGCAGGTACTCGATCACGTCCTTGGCGCTGTAGCTGGTGGCACCGGGCGCGAGCACGTGTGGAATGCTGCTCACGTCGTCGCCGAGCGTCACGAGCGGCTGCTCGCGGTAGCCGTTTTTTTGCACTTGGGCCACGTCGATGTTGGCCATCAGGCCGTTGCAGAGGCACTTGCGACCTGCGGTGTCGGCGCTGTCGCCGCCCTTTTTGACGTAGGCATCAACTGGCTCGGCCGGGCAGCGATAGCCCAACTGGCCGTCAGGGCGCTTGTAGACCACACGCAGATAGCCGAGGTCGCACTGGCGCGGACGTAGCGCGTAGACCTCCGCCTCAGAGAGCGTGTCCGCGAGCCTGGCGACCTTAAACGGAAAGCTCGTCGGCGAGGCGGCGGGATCGGTGCGCACATCGAGATCACCGGCGAGCGCCTGCTGGATGAGTGCGCGCTTGAGGTCTGGGCGTAGCCCGGACTCGGCGCACAGGGCGAAGACGGTACCGACCTGAATGCCCGCCGCACCCTGGTCGAGCGCCTGCTGGAGCTTGTCCGGATGCGCGTATGCCCCAGCGAGCCAAAACGGCAGGCCCAGCTCCTTGATCTTGTTCAGATCGACCGCATCGCGCGGCCCATAGATTGGCTCGCCGCGCTCGTTGAGCTGGAGCGCGCCGCGCGGCGGGGCGTTGTGCCCGCCGGCGGTCGGCCCCTCGACGATAAAGCCATCGACGCGGCCGCTCGACTTCTTGGCCAGGCTCAGCGCCAGTGTGGCCGAGGCGACGATGGGCAGGAAGTATGGGCGCTTGAGCGGCGCAAGCGCGGTGCCGACGAGCGCCTGCGGATCGAAGACAAGCCGAATATCATCATCGGCGCTGGCCTGCTCAACGTGCAGCTTCAGGCTGACCTGCTGATGCGCGGCCAGCTGATCCAGAATACCAGGAATCTCGCGCGGGATGCCAGCGCCCATCAGCACGTAGTCCACACCGGCCAGCATGGCCCCATACAGCGACATTAAGTTGGGCAGCTGAATCTTCTCCATCAGGTTGATGCCCACCAGGCCGCTGTGGCCCTCCTTGGCCAGAAACACCTCGGCGAAGTTGGCTACCACGGTCAGCGCCTGTAGCTCGCGGCTAGGGTTGACCGTATACATCGGCGCGAGCTTAAACGGTGCAGATTCGGGCTTGCCGTCGGCGATAAAGTACGTGTCGATCAGCGGCTGAGCTAGCTCTGGCAGCGGGAAGTGGGCTAATGCGCGGCGCATATGGCCGCCGGGGTCGCCCTGCTGCAGGCGGCGGATGAGCACATTATTGATGCCTGTGCCAGAGACAACTCCAAGCTGCCCCTGCATAGCAACTGCGCGGGCAAGCCGCCAGTCGGAGACGGCCACGCCCATGCCGCCCTGGATGATAACCGGTTGTGTCATTGATGATTCTCCGTTTCGTAGTCGATGCCTCAGCTTAGCGGCTATGCCGCGCCGCAATGGTAAGAAATCATCATTTACAGGGAAGGAATCGCAACGCAGCGGCCAGGGCATGTTATAGATGCAGCTGCGCCGTGGTTAACTCAGCTCCGGCGCGGCGTGGGCTGGCTCCGTTGCCCGCCCGATCGTCCAAGGGCCACAGTCGCCGTGGCGCTGCCCCGCGCCGCCGTGCGATGGATTAAGCAGTGGGCTAAGCGCCGCGCAGCGCCGGAGCTTGGACGAGGTTGTGCCGCCAGCGCCTGGCGAGTACTAGCCACGGGCCAGCGCAGGCTCAGCCGCCTGCTCGAAGGCGACCACCTGGCGCTGCTCCAGGCGCGTGGCCGACTCCACATCGTGGCTCGGCAGGTAGACGGTCGGCGTCTGTTGGCAGTGCTGCAGAACCCGCTGCAGCGACTGCGTGTGCAGCTCGGGGGCCATGCTGGGGCCTTGGCGCTGCTGCTGCAGCAGGGCGGCCTGGGTGTAAGTCACATCGCCAGCGATGAAGATGTCGCAGTCGCGCTCGCGCACGATCACCGAGAGGTGGCCGCGGGTGTGGCCGGGCGTTGGCACGGCGCGGATCGTCCCATCCTGCGTCAGTGGCGCGCTGTGCGTGAAGGCCCCGATTGGCGCGGGCACGAACTCGAGCGGCTGCGGGTTGAACGAGCGCGTCAGCCGCGTGCTCACCTGCGAGTAGAATCGCCCGATGAGCGAGCGCTGCGCGCGCACTTCGGCGGCGCTGGCATACATTGGGCGGCCAGCTACAGCCGATTGACCATTGACGTGGTCACTATGTAGGTGGGTGAAAATAACCTGCCGAATATCGTGGGGGCGTACGCCAAGACGTGTGAGCTGTTGCTTCAGCTCATCTGCGGGTGCAACCGCAAGCCGGGCTGGGATGAGCAGCCCTGGATGCTCGCCGCTCAGCTCGCCAGTGTCGATGAGCAGCAGCCCCTCGGCGTGCTCGATCAGCCAAGCGTAGATGGGTATCGCGGCGGCCCACTCGCGGTCGCGACGCAGCGCCCACAGAAACTGGGGAATGCCGCCAGCCGCTACGCTGTCAGCCATAAACGCCCGCTTGAGCACTACCTCGCCGGTCTTAATCGCATGGATGCGCATGGTCGTCTCCTGTTTGGTATACTGATCAAGATCGTCAACGTCGTATACTGTCACCTTAGTTGTCTATTTGGATAGTAAACTGCGGTGACTATTTTGTCAAGAGGTGCTTCTATGACCTGGATTGAGGAGCTACAGGCGCGCGGGCAGAGCTCGATCTCGCGCAGCATGCTCAACATCTACCGCAGCTTTCAGGCGCAGGCGGCGGAGCAATACGCGCAGCGCGGCTATGCTGGGCTACGTTTGGCGCACACGCTGCTGCTGGCGAGCCTCGACCCCAACGGCATGCGCATCGTCGAGCTTGCCGAGCGCATGGGCACGACCAAGCAGTTTGCCGGGCGCTTGGTGCAGGAGCTGAGCGAGCGCGGGCTGCTCGAGCGTGCGGCTGATCCATCGGATCGGCGGGCGCTGCTGGTGCGGGCCACGGCGGCCGGCTGGGAGTTTCTGGCCGCAGCGTGCGATGTGCGTGAGGAGATCGAGGCGCGCTATCAGTCCCAGCTTGGCCCAGAGCTGTTCACGGCCTTTACGACCGCGCTGGAACGCTTAGGCGCGCACAGCACTGCCGACGCTGCCGACGATCTGCTCTAAAGCGTGTCGCTGCCGCTCGTGCTGCACACATGAGCGTAGCGCAGCATGTCAAAACGCCGCCGCACCTGTTGGCGCGGCGGCGTTCTCCACAGCAGAGGCTAGGGTGCGCTGTAGATGCGGTAGCTCATTGGGCGGTACAGGTCGTCGTCTGAGCCAGGCGTGGAGTCGCTCCACTGTGTCTGCGGCAGGCCGCCCTTGACCTTGATCCAGACCAGGTTGTTGGCCGCATCCTGCCAGAACTGGCCGCCATCGCCGTTGACCACCTCGGCCAGCGAGCCAACCGCGCTCAGATCGCGCTTGTACTGGTAGTTGGGATTGCCCGGCTGCCAGTCGGCGGCGAGCTGCACATTGGGCGAGGTTGTGCCGTAGACAAGCGGCGTCAGCGCGCCATCGAAGCTGACCGCCAGCACCGCCGTATCGCTGTCTGACAGCAGGTTCTCGACGCGGAAGATCAGCTCGTGCGGCAGCGGCTCGCCGGGGAAGCGCAGGGTGTAGCTGCCGCCCTGGCGCATGGCGAAGTGGCGCATATTGCCCAGCTTGGGCGCGAGGTGGCCATCGCCCACGGCCCAGATCGCGCCGTTGTCGTTGCGCGTGATCTCAATCGGCGCAAGGAACTGGCCGCTCTGCTGATCTAGCTCAAAGCTGGTGACGCCGTAGTACGGGCCAGGGCAGCTCATGCCGTTCTGGCCGCTGGGCGCGACTGGCTGGCAGGCTGCGCTGCCGGTGAGAAACGGATCATCGAACGTCCAGTAGTTGCCCGCTGGCCCAACGTAGCCGTAGGGGTCCCACAGCGCGCCCGCCAGCGTCCAGTTCTCAGCGGTGATCGGCGGCTGGCGATAGCCAAAGTTGGCCTCGATGAAGCGCAGGTTGGTATCGCGGAACAGCCCTTTGTCGACCGGGCGGATATAGAAGTCGCTGGTGTCGAGCACACCGCTGGCCTTGCCATCCACAAACGGCAGATTCACAAACAGGTGGTCTTTGACATCGCAGGAGCTGTGGTAGCTGGCCATGCCGGCAGGCGGGTTGGCCGCAGTCAGCGGGTTGGCCGCGTTGAGGCTATTGCCCAGCGACAGCGAGTCGCGGATGATGCAGTTGGCGCTGCCAGCAAAGGCGCGGCCGGGATTATCCGCCGCGACCACCTTGTACATCGTGCCGCCGCCCTCGCGGTGCCACAGCGCGCCGCCAAGGTTCTTGTAGGTCATCAGGTTGGTGATGGTGTAGGGCAGCGATGCGTCGAAGGCCACATTGTTGGGGTCGGTGCCGTCGGCGGTCGGGCGATAGCTGGCCGGCGTGATCTCGCCGGCATCGTTGATCGGCACCCAGTCCAGCTGAAAGCCAATGCCGCGGTTGGAGTGGGTCACATTGTCGTAGAAGGCCCCGAACTGAGTATGCAGCGGCGCGGGGATCGCCACCTGTTTGTAGAGGCCCAGCGGCTGCTCAGGGAAGGCGTACCAGAAGCCGTTGCCTTGTGCATCGGCGGCGGCGTTGCCGCGCAGCACGTTGTCGGGGTGCGTGATCCAGAAGCCGGACGAGCCGCCGGAGAAGACATCACTCTCGTGCACGAGCAGCGCCTGGCCTGGGGCTGGATTGCGCACCTTCAGCACCAGATTGTCCTCGATGATGTTGTGGCGCTCGATCGCATCCTCCAAGAAAATCGCGTGGCCGGTGATGTTGTAGCAGATGTTGTTGCTCAGGCGCACGCCGGTGGTGGCGTGCAGCACAATGCAGCGGTTGGCCGAGTTGGCGATGGTCGAGTTGCGCACAAACAGATTATCGACATCGCCGTAGATCGTGCCGTCGGTGCGATAGCTCAGGCCGTGGAAGTGGATGGGATAGCGGCCGATGTGCTGCGCCTGGCCCATCCGGCGCAGCTCAACGCCGTCGATGCGCAGCTCGCTGCCGAGCATCGCGATCACCTGCGCGCCAAAGCCTTGGCTCTGCCACAGCGCGTCGTCTGGCCCCTGCACCACAATGTTGCGCGTGAGGTTGCCCACCTCGGCGCGCTCGTCAACGACTAGCGGCGTCACCGTGCTGTCTGGCGTGAGCGTGGGTCCGCTGGCGCTGATATACTGCAGCTGGCCCCAGCGCGGCGCTTGCAGCGGCGCGGCGAGCGTCACGCTTGCGCCGTTGGCGGCGGTGGCTGTGAGCTGCTCGGTCGCGGCTATGCCGTAGAAGTCGGTTGGCGCGATGATCAGCTGATCGCCGCTGTGCCAGTCGACGCTGTCCTTGAGCGTCAGGCTGGTGGCGGCGGCCGCAGCATTGGCGCTGAGCTTGCTCCAGGCGACCGCTGGCGGGCTGCCGAACAGCTCCAGCCGCCCGCCCATCACGAGGATGCCGCGCGTGCCCATGCCCATCACGCTCGCGTTAGGATCGCTGGCGGTGAGGGTGATTGTGGCCTGGTTGGTGAACGGCTGCTGCGCGCTGCCGACGATCAGCGCGCCGTGCACCATGATCCAGCCGCTGGTGAGCGCCAGGTCCTGGCGGTCAAACACGAGGCTGCCGTCGATGGTCAGGCTGTTGAGCGGCGGCGGGCTGATATCGAGCAGCACATGCTTGTCGGCTGGAATGACCACATCCGCGCCCGCTGGCGGCAGCTGCTGATCGGGCCATGTGGTTGGGTCGGACCAGCGCATGGTGGCGACGATGGCGGGGGCCGGATGCGTCAGCCGTGGCAGATAGATCGCCGTGCTGGCCTGCGGCGAGCGTGGTGCGCCGCGCGCCGAGGTGGCCAGCAGCAGCAGCACAGCGAGAAGACCTGCCCATCCAAAAAAAGAGCGGTAGCGATTGATCATGGTGTACCCTTTCACAGTCGCATCCGCGCAGACTGCCCTGCACTAGCGCTAGCCCGCCGGATGCCCGAATACGTGATCGGTCCCTGACACCGCTCTATCTTAGCATAGCCCAGCACCCCGGCCGTGCTGGAGAGCATCTGCGGGCACCATGGTGTTCCCGTTCGCACGCGATGAAGACGCTCTGTTTGACCGAGCCGTCGGCGCTGCGCGCCAACTGCGACCACGCCAAATCGTTGGCGTGGTCGCGCTGTTTTTGCTGCTGCGGCGGTCACTCATCAATTTTTAATGTCATATTTTGAGCGCACCTGCGTTGTTCATAGCACATCGCCATCACTGTTGAGGACGCGCCTATGACACTCTCCGAGCTGCTGCTCAGGCCCTTTCGCGCCGAGCATCCGTATGTCGATCAGGATGCATTTGCAGCGCTGTACCATCAAACCTATCGGCATGTATTTCGCTACGCCTATGCGCTCTGCGCTGGATCGATCACTGATGTGGAAGATGTGGTCGCAGACACATACCTGCGGGCGTGGGATCACCGTCGATCATTTGTCGGGTCGCCTGATGCGGCGCTCGGCTGGCTGATCACCATCGCTCGGCGGCTGGTGTTTGATCGCCGCCGCCGCACGAAGCACCAGCTGCTGCCGCTTGATCACACGCTTGCCAGTGCAACGCCTGACCTTGCAGCCACAATCGTGGCCGATGAGCAAACCGCCAACGTGATTGCGCTGCTGCGCCTGCTGCCGGAAAACGACCGTGATCTGCTGATTCTGCGCTATATCCTGAATTGGCCAGTCCGGCGGATCGCTGAACATCTCAAAAAGCCGCCGAATACGGTATCGGTTGCGCTGCGCCGAGCGCTCGCCCGTGCCCGTGAACATCTGCCTACTCTTTGAGGTTCGTATGCACCGATCTGACTTCGATAGCGCGCCAGCAGCTGCCGACGAGCGTGTCATTCAGCTGCTCCAATCGTTCGATCCACCTGTCCCTGATCCGTCTACAGAGCGCCAGCCGCCGCTGCCGTGGCTGGCGAAAGGAGAAACTTCTATGCAAACGCGTCGCGCATCTTGGCTCAGCCGCCCTCTGCTGGTCGCCTTCGGCCTTGTGCTGCTCTTAGCCCTCGGCGGCTTTGGCTATGGCCTGCTGGCAACCCGCAGTGTGAGCGCCGCTGAAATCATCGCCAACAATCGCCAGCGCACGGCGGCCAATGCCGATTTTGGACTACACAGCTACCGCGGAACCTTGGGCATGCTGCGCGCAGGCGTGCTGAGCAGGCAGGCGACGGTTACGATCCAGGGCCAGCGCTCGCGCGCCGAGGTGTGCGAGCTGGCGCAGTCTACCTGTACACTGTACATCGAGACGCCTGACTATGAGTGGCAGTACGATAGCACGGCCCAGCAGGCGCGCTACACGGTGCTCGACTCTGCGCGGCAGACCAACGGCATCGCAACGGGCATGTTCAGCGGCAGCTCGCTGGATCAGGTCATCGCCAGCGCTAGCATTGACGCTGAGGTTGAGCTAAACGGCACCGAGACCGTCGCTGGCCGCCCGGCGTATGTGCTGCTGATCCACACTGAGCATGGCATGCCCGACACACTGCGCGTCTCGGTGGACCAAGAGTACTTTATTGCCTTGCGCGTGGTCGGCCTGGACAGCAGCGGGACTGAACTCTCGCGCATGGAGTTTACAGAGCTGGAGATTAACCCGCTCGTTGATGCTGCTACATTTGCATTTGTGCCACCAGCCGCTGCGACGGTGACCTGCCAGCAGTCGTTGACGGTCTACGGCTCGCAGCAGTTCGAGGTGGATGGTCAAACTGTCAACCAGGAGACAATCAGCCGCCCGCTTGATCCGGCGAGTGGTCAAATCGTGGCCGACCCGACGATCCCGTGTCCCGACTTTGGCGAGTAGCCGCCCTGCGCTGGCTGCGTGCGTACTCTGCATGTGCGGATGGCAAGCTGCCATCCGCACGTGTATTTTTTAGTGGGGCAATTGCGCAGCCGATGCTGCACCTGCCTGGCTACTTTAGCGCAGCAGCACCGGCAGGTAGGCGCGGTAGGCTGGCGCGGCGGGGCTGGTGACGATGGGCTGGTTGGTGGTGAAGGTATCGAGCAGCAGCCAGGTGGCGGCGAAGGCTTCGTTGCTGCCTGCGGTGAGCACGCGGGCATAGCGAGCGTCCAGGGCGATCACCGCCTCCTCGCCGCGCACCGTCGCGCCCGCTGGCGTGATCTCGATGGCCGTGTTGCGCTCGATGCCAAAGACGACCGCATCGGGGTGCGCCTCGGCGTGGCTGACCATGCGGCCATAGCGGTAGTCGTACATCGCCCGTGGCTCGAAGACGGCGCTGTCGATCAGGCTTAGCCCTGGCGAGATGGTCACGGTGCCGCTGATGAAGGTGTCCTCGGCCTCGATCTCAAACCCTTTCAGCGGCGTGGGCATGGCAGTCATCCACGCGCCTGCGGCGGCAGCGGCGGCGTTATCAAACAGCATCGGCGTACCGCTGGCCCACAGCTGCTTGATGCGCTGATCTAGCCCGGCAGACCGCATGCGCCCAACCTCGGCGGCCAGCAGCGCCTGGTTATCGCTGGTGAACAGCACGGCTCCGGCCATGCCCAGCGTCGTGGAGATCGGCTCTAGGTCGGTCGCTGGGGTGATGATCGCGGTGGTGGTGCTGGTTACGCCCAAGGTGTTGAGGTAGCCTGCCCAGTCATCGGCGGCGGTCTGCGCCTCGGTGTCGCTGGCGAACCCTGCCGCGAGCACGAGCGTTGGCCCGTTGCCGCTGGCCAGATCGGCGAAGCGCTGCGAGACCTGCGTGTCCTCGTTGCTCCACAGATCGCCGCCAAGCAGCAGCGGCGCGGCTCCAGCCGGGGCTGTGAGCATACCGAAGCTGCGCCCGCTGATGTCGGGCGTGCTGGTGTCGGCGACACTGTTGACGATCGGCTTGAGCGTGGTCATATCGTAGCCATACGGGCCAGGTGGCAGCACGTGCAGCGCGACGTTGCGGATCGCCAGCGTGTTCATTGTGCCAGTGTAGCTGGCGGTGGCGGCCGCGCCGTAGCTCTGCTCATCGACCACCAGCGCGGCGTAGTTGCCAGCAGTGGTGCTGATCACCTGCTGATTTTCGATGACAATGCCTGTGCCCCAGTCCACGCCGATGCCCAGCTTGTTCACGTCGGCTGGGAGCTGCTGGGTGGCCTGAAGCAGGCGTGGCAGCCGCCCGCGCTCAAGCACGTGCTGCTCGATCACCGCGTTATCGAGGCCGAAGCTCAGGCCGCGCGTGACGGTCGAGGTTGGCCCGTACCACAGATCAACTGCGCCCAGATGCAGGCCAACCTCGCCATACGAGCTAAGATCGGTGTAGCCTGCGATCATGTAGCGCGACTGCACCGCCGCGCCAGCGCTGTTGCCGGCGAAGGGCACGCCGCTGGCATAGCGCGCAGCCATGGCCTGCTCAACCGGTGTGTTGCCAAGCGCCAGCATGGCGAAGGTCTGGTCGCCGCCAACCATGTACATGCCATCGACATCTGGCCCAAGCTGCTCGGCGCTGCTCGGCTCGAGGGCGTCGGAGCGCGTTTGAATGTCTGGCACGGTGACAAGGCAGGTGGTGGGCGAGACGACCAAGGTCGCGCAGGTGGCGGCGATCTGATCGGCGCGCACTTGGGCGTCGCTCAGATTCAGCGCGCGCTCCTTGGCGGTGATGCTGTACGGATCGGTGACGTAGGGCGTCGGCAGCAGCCGAATCGTGACCACGTCGTCGCTGTTGTAGGCGATGGCCTGCTCGACAAAGAGCGTGCGCGGTGCCTCCTCATAGCCTGCGCCGATGGGAATCAGGTGGCGCGCTGTGGGTGGCTGGGCAGCGGTGAGCGGTGGAACGAACGTGGAGAGCAGCGCGAGCGCGAGCAGAACCATCAGCGAGCCTGCCAGCCATCTACGGCGATGGTGGAACATACATGTCCTTTCTCTAGATAACCTGTGCTGCCAGCACTGCGCCATTATCAGAGAAAGCGTGCGCTTGAGCAACCACGTGCCGCGCTAGCAACAGCATTGGCCCCGCTGATTGAACTAATCAGCGGGGCTATCGTATGAGCGAGCTAGCGCTGGTCAGCAGCTGCACCTGCTCCGTGCTGGGCAACGTAGCGCAAGATTGCCGCCGTGCTGCTGGCGTCAGCGCGCGGGATGCGCAGCTGGGTGCTGTCGATGTAGATCTGCTGGAGTTGGTCCAGGCGACTGATCTCGACCGGCAGCGTGGTGAGTGGCGTACCGAAGAGATTGAGGTGCGCTAGGCTGGCGAGTTGGCCGATGCTGGCTGGCAGGGCTTGCAGCGGCGTGTAGCTGAGCTGCAGTAGCTCGAGCTTGCTTAGGCGGCCGATCTCCTGCGGCAGCTGCCTGAGCCTGGTCTCATTCAGACGCAGCATCCGCAGGCTGGCGAGTTGGCCGATGCTGGCTGGCAGCGCTTGCAGCGGTGTGTAGTCGAATACGAGCGCCTGCAGGGCAGTCAGCCCACCGATCTCCACTGGCAGCTCGGTGAGCGGCACATCAGTGATGGCCAGAATCTCGAGCCTGGCGAGGCTGCCAATGGTGGCAGGCAGGGCCGCTAGCTCACCGCCGCTGATCTCCAAGATGCCCAGCTGTTTAAGGTCGCCGAGCGCCTCCGGCAGCGTCGCTAAATCTGTCGCGAACAGATTGAGGCGGCGCAGCTTGGTGAGGTTGCCGATCGCTTCTGGCAGCTGGCGAATTGGCGCGCCGCTACAGTTCAGCCACCAAAGCTGACGTAGCTCCCCGACGGCTGCTGGCAGGGCTTGCAGCGCTGTGTTTTGGAGCTTGAGCACGTGCAGTTGCTTAAGCTGCGCGATCTCGGCAGGCAGGGCCGAGATTGACGTGCTGCTGAGGTCAAGCCACTCGAGCTGTGCAATCTGGCCGATTTCTGGCGGTAGGCTGGTCAGCGCGCCGCTGATGATCAGCGTGCTGAGCGTTGTCAGGCGACCTACCTCTGGCGGCAGCGTCTCGAAAGCGGGGTCGCAGATGATCAGCCGTGGCATGTGCGCGAGCATCTGGCTTAGCTCGTAGATTGGGCGCATGGCCGCGACGGCGACGCCGCGCTCGATGAAGTCATCGAGCGCGTACATATCGCCAAGGTCGCTGGGCTGAACATCGCCGCGCTGCTCGATCTGCTTGCCCACAGCCCGTAGATCAGCGCGGAAATAGGGCTGATCCTGCAGCGCGTGGGCGGTGTCGCTGGCCGGGCTGATTGGCTCACCGCGCAGCTCGCGGCGCAGGCGGTCGAGCCTGGCGGTGCTCCAGTCGATCCGCGGGTTGTCACGGACAAGGGCGGATAAAAAGGCTTCAATTGGTGACATACCATCCTCTGCGGCTTGTTACAACTCTCAACGCACCGGTGGTGCTACCCACCTCATGCTCGTTGATCCATTATCTTTGATCTGTACTGTGCAGGGTATGTGCCAATAGTCATGTGCTTTGAAGTCTGTAAAATCACACTGGCTCCCACATTCGGTTAGGTCGTGTGGGAGCCAGTGTGTTAGGGTCGAGCTGCGCACATGTTCAACGTGTCGTGATGTATGTTCTTTGCTAGCCTCTGTGCCGCTGGAGCGCAATAAAAGGACAACCATGGTGGTCGCCCGGCAGGTGCTCTTTGACTGTATCCACTATAGCATATCCGGCCAGTAAATAGAATGACCTACAACCCGATTTTTTAGCCCGGCTCCTCCGGTACAATCCTGAGCATAGTGATCCATAGCAGATACAGGAGCAACCGATGGAGCAAGCCAACGGCACGATCATGAGTGCGAGCGTGATCGAAGCAGCAGCGTCTCTCTACGCTGATACAGGCAGCGTGCTGGGGTCAACTGCGGCCGTCATCGTTCAGATCGAAGCGCTTGATGCAGGGAGCAACGCCGTATTTATGCACTTGCTTGCCGCTGCTCACGGCGCGCATCACGCTGGTGGCGGCAGCTGCCCCGACCAGCGCGAGGCCGCTGCGCCTCCGGCTGCCGAGCGATGGAGTACGCCTGTTGTCATTGATGTGTGGTTAAATGGAGGATGGCAATGACTGAGCATGCGGTAGTGATCGTCGGCGCAGGTCCGACCGGGCTGATGCTAGCGGGGGAGCTGGCGCTGGCCAACATCGATGTTGCGATTGTCGAGCGGCGCACCAGCCAGGACCTCATCGGTAGGCGCGCAGGCGGTCTGCACGCGCGCACGATCGAGGTGCTTGATCAGCGCGGGATTGCTGAGCGCTTTCTGGACGCGGGCACAGTCGGCCAGATTGTGGGGTTCGCCTGGTTTCGGCTGGACATGAGCGATCTGCCCACCCGCCACAACTACGGCCTTGCGCTGCCGCAGCAACAGATCGAGCGCATTCTTGCCGACTGGGTTGACGAGCTGGCGGTGCCGATCTATCGCGGCCGTGAGGTGCTGAGCTTCACGCAGGATGCGAGCGGCGTCGATGTGGAGCTGTCCGACGGCTCATCGCTGCGGGCCGCGTATCTTGTTGGCTGCGACGGCGGCCGCAGTCGGATTCGCAAAGCCGCTGGCATCGAGTTTCCCGGCTGGGATGCGACAATCAGCCACATTATTGCCGAGGTCGAGGTGGTTGAGGAGCCTGCGTGGGGCTTGCACCGCGACGCGCATGGCATTCATGCCTTCAATCGGCTGCCTGAAGACGGGCTGGTGGGCATGCTTGTCACCGAGCAGCAGCTTGACCACGCTGGCGAGCCGACCCTAAGCGACCTCAGCGCGGCACTCACCGCCGTCTTCGGCACCGACTATGGCGTCCACAGCCCGACGTGGATCTCGCGCTTTACCGATATGGCGCGCCAGGCCGCCGCCTACCGCCAGGGCCGCGTGCTGCTGGCCGGCGACGCCGCCCATGTGCACTATCCGACCGGCGGCCAGGGCCTCAACACAGGGGTGCAGGATGCGGTGAACCTCGGCTGGAAGCTGGCCCAGGTGGTCAAGCAAACCGCGCCAGCAAGCCTGCTGGACACCTACCACAGCGAGCGCCATCCGGTCGCTGCCACCGTGCTGCGCAACACGCTGGCGCAGGTCGCGCTGCTGCGCACCGATGATCGCACCAACGCCCTGCGCGAGATCACGGCCGAGCTGCTGGGCATGGACGAGCCGCGCCAGCGCATCGCCGCGCTGATCTCCGCGCTGGACGTGCACTACGATCTTGGCGCAGGCCACCCGCTGCTTGGTCGGCGCATGCCCGATCTCGACGTTGACACTGCCCATGGCCCGCTGCGCGTCTATACCATGCTGCACAGCGCGCGGCCGCTGCTGCTCAACTTTGGCGCGCCAGGCAGCCTTGAGATTGGGCCGTGGGCCGAGCGCGTGCAGCTGCTCGATGCCGAGTACGCTGGCCCCTGGGAGCTGCCGCTGATCGGGGCGGTGGAGCCGCCTGTCGCAGTGCTGGTGCGCCCTGACGGCCATGTCGCCTGGGTCGGCGACCAAGCCCAGCAGGGCCTGCCAGCGGCGCTGACCACCTGGTTCGGCGCGCCGCACGCCGCCTAGCCTAGCGCCACCAACCATCAACGGCCCAGCTCACGGAGTGTTGAGCTGGGCCGTGATGCTGTCAACCAGCCACATAGTGGCGCATGGGTAGAGAGCATAGCAGCGCTATCAGCTGTAATAGTGTAGGAGCCAATATGTGAGTGAAGCTCTGCGCCGTGGCTAAAGGGCGCAGCTCAGCCGCTAGATCCAGGTATGGTGTTGCCTCCTGCTTATTGTGGACTAACCTGCAGAATTGTGCGGGAGCTTTCGCGCTGGACTTCACCTTCAAATCCGCCAACCGGAGTTGATAATCCTACCGGAAACCCTTCGTTTTGGGCCATTTTCACCTCGATAGATGCATGTTCAGTAGATCACAGGACTCCCTGGGGCCAGGGTAAACGGTGTGGCGGCCGAATCGTGCGGTATCCTTTGTGGTGCCAACCAAGAAAGGAACCGT
>JABXJS010000270.1 GCA_013538855.1 Herpetosiphonaceae bacterium | reverse complement strand
CAAAAAGGCCGAGCCAAAAGCTGAGGCCGCCGAGGCCGACACCAGCGAGGCTGACGCCGCGCCCGCCGAGCCTGCCAAGCCCAAGCGCCGCCGCAAAAAAGCCGAGCCAAAAGCTGAGGCCGCAGCAGAGGACAGCGGTGAGTAGCTGGCCACAGCATGCCATCAAGATCTGTGGGCTACGCACAGCAGAGCATGCGCTAACCGCAGCTCAGGCTGGCGCAACCCACCTGGGCATGATTCTAGCGCCAAGCCGACGGCAAATTGAGCCAACGCTGGCACGCAGTATCGTAAATACTGTGCGCCAGCAGGCCGCCCATGTCCAGTGTGTTGGCGTATTTGTCAACGCAAGCGCCGAGCAGATGAATCAGCTGGCAGATTTCATCGGCCTCGACGTGCTTCAGCTCAGCGGCGATGAGCCGACCGCTGTAGTTCATCAACTGCAGCGGCCGGTGCTCAAAGCGCTGCGCGCACCAGCTGCGCCAGAGGCACAAGCATGGCTCGCGCTGAGCATCGAGCGCCAGGCCACGCTGCGCATTCTGCTCGATGCCCATGTTGCTGGCTCGTATGGCGGTGCTGGCGTCCTTGGCGACTGGCACCAAGCAGCACAGCTCGCACGGCAGCAGCCACTGCTGCTCGCTGGCGGGCTTGATCCAGATAATGTCACGGCAGCCGTCCAGGCGGTCCAGCCGTGGGGGGTTGATGTCAGCAGCGGCATTGAAACCGCTGGCATCAAAGATCATTCTAAAATTGTTGCGTTCGTTGCGGCGGCACGCCACGCACTGGCACAGCCGTCGCGCTCAAAGGAGGTTATATGAAAATCGGACGTGTCTTGCGCGTGGGTGCGCTGGCTGGAGCAGCAACGCTCGTCTACCGCGTCTATAAGCAGTACCAGAGCGATAAAAACTTTGAGCTTGCTCCTGTTAGCAACTCTGGCACAAGCAGCGCCACCCTCAACGACAGCAACCGCTCGATTAGCCCCGAGCTAGTAGAGCAGCTAGCCTGTCCGCTGGATAAAAAGCCGCTCGAGTTAATTAAAGACAACCAGGGCAAAGAGTGGCTACTTAACCCCCGCAACGGCTATCGCTACCCTATCGAGTATGGCATTCCTAAGCTGCTGATCGAAGAGGGCGAAAAGCATAAAGACGAAAGCCTGATTCGCTCAGGTGACGAAAACGTCGTTCGCGCCAGCTAGTTCTCATCCACCACATACTAAGGCTAAGGGAAGCCTGTGGGGGCTTCCCTTGCTTGTTGGGAGCGATCAATGCCTAATCTTGCAGATGTTGCAGCATTCTTGCACCTTGTTTTGGATATGGATCGTTATGCTCCCGATGAACGGGGCGGCATCTATGTCTCTTCGGCGCGACCGATCCGCCGGATTGGTCTGGCGCTTGATCCCTGGCCAACGCTGCCCTCCTGGCTGGAGCATGAGGACCTCGATGCGATTTTCCTCCATCGTCCGTTTAACCTCGATCGCGATACGGTGCCGCAAACTCGCGGTGTGTTCTACGCCCACCTGCCCTTTGATGAGCAGATGACGGTCGGCTATGTGCCGCGCCTTGCCGAGGTGCTGGGGCTACGCGCACGCTCACCGATGGGTGATCGCAACGGGCGACCACTAGGCATGGTTGGCGAGCTACCGCGACCAGTGACACTGCCTGAGTGGCGCCGCACCATCACCGATATCTACGGGGGCATCGAGGACTCCTGGGAAGACGGGCCACAGCAAATACGCAAAGTCGCCATCGTCAGCAGCATGACGCCGGCGCTGGTGCAGCAAGCGGCCCTGCGCGGTGTGCAGGCGTTCTTAACTCGCGAGCTGCGAGATCCAGCGCGAGCTGCCTGCAAAGGCCACACGATCTCGGCCCACAGCGTGGGGCCAAAGCGCGCCGAGCTGTGGGGCTTGCGCACACTTGCAGGCATGATGCGCGAGCGCTGGGCGCTGATGCGCACGGCAATCTTCGAGGACCGACCACAGTAGCCACCTGCTAGAGCATAACGTGCACCACAATGTTATGCTCTAGTTGGATTAAACCTCTGCTTGATCTTCCACTCCACACTATCGCGCCAGCCGTATGCGCAATCGCATCAGCACCACCTAGACCAGGTCACATTAAGCAGTGCTAGGCAATCGCCTTAACGAGCGGGATGCTGACGAAGCAGGCGCTTGACAGCTGAACACGATGCAGGCCAGCACAGCGCTTTTTTTCTTTAAACCAGCCCCTGATGTGCAGCTAGCAGCTGCTGGGCAGACTGAACAACTGCGGCGACGGTGATCAGGGTCATGCACTCGCTGGGGTTGGTGCCGCGCGGACAGTGTGACAGCACCCCACACGGCGCACACCACAGCTCAGCGCGCAGCACACGATGGCGCTGGGCAGCGCCCCACGGGCCAAAGCGCTGCGCCGAGCCAGGCCCAAACAGCTGCAGCGTGGGCACACCTTGCGCCACAGCAATATGCAGTGGACCATTATCGACGCCGATCACCAGCGCACAGCGTTGAAACAGCGCAGCCAGCTGACCAAGGCTCGTCGCACCTACAAGTACCTGGTAGGGAATGGCCTGGGCATCAAGCAAGGCCGTGATCTCAGCCACCGTGTCCATATCGGCGGGGCCACCAGTGATCACGATGTCGGCGGTCGTGGCAAGCTGAGCAATCAGCCGCGTCCAGCGCTGTGCAGGCCACAGCTTGGCTGGACCGCCGCTGCCAGGCTGGACAGCAACGAGCCGCGCAGGGGCGTTATGCTGGGCTAGCCACTGTGCAGCCCAAGCGCCATCCGCAGGCGCTGGCACAAACACGGTGTGCGGAGCACCAGCAGGCCGATGAGTGAGCGCCGCCACCAGATCAAGCCGCTGCTGGGTGACGTGCGCCTGCTGGTCAAAGGGCAGGGCGCTGCTCAGCGCAGGCTCCAGCAGCGGATAGGCCGCACCAACACGCTGGGGAACACCTGCAGCAAGCGCCAGCAGCCCGCCCCACCAGTGATCATCACGGGCCACAATCGCAGCATCGAAGCGGCCAGCGCGCAGCAAAGCCGCATAGCGCAGCAGCAGCAGATAGGGCTGCCAGAAGCGCCCACGCTCGCCACGGACAAAGCCAGGAAAGGGGCAGGTGAGCACAGCATCAACAGCGGGGTTACGCGCGAGCAGTGTGCGCGCCCATGGCCCAACCAGCACAGTAATCTGGGCAGCGGGCAGGGCCGTGCGCAGCGCTGTCAGCGCAGGCGTCAGCAGCAGCACATCGCCAAGATGACCAGGCTCAATCACCAGGATGCGCTGGAGCGGGCCAGCAGGCCGCCGGGGCAGCCAGCGCAACAGAACGATCAGCGCCCGCACCATCCAGGCGCGGGCGCGCACACGCAGCATAGCCATCATTTAGAAGAGCAGGCTCGAAGCCTCACGCGCGACTTGGCGCAGGCGCTCGACAGCTTCTTTACGGCCCGACTGCTCGAACTGCTCGGCCATAGCATTGACCTCTTTGACAAAGTCCGGGGTGACCAGCGCCATATTTTTGCGCAGCAGCTTGGTCGCATCGCCAGGCGTCTCGGCGCTCAGCAGCTGATTGAGCAGGCGCTCCTGCGGCGACATAGCCGCCTCGAGCACCTCGATGGCCTGCTGGCGAATCGCACCGAGCTTCTGGGCGACTTCGGCCTGGCTCGCACGATAGGCAGCGGCCATGTTGGCCTCGATCACCAGCATAAACGCCTCGTTAAGCTGCTCGCGATTGGCTTCGAGCACATCACGTGGATTTTCGGCCTCGATCGCTTGACGCAGCAAGCTGGTTGCCGCCTCGAACATCACCTGGGCCTCGTTGTCCATGCGCTCGACGGTGCTGCGCACCAGCTCTAGACGGGCCTGGCTGCTGGCCGCCGTGGTGGCATCAAGCTCCTCGAGCTTCGCCTCCCATGCAGCCCACAGATCGTCGTCGAGCATGGGGCGATAGTTCGCAATGACCTCATCGAGCTGACCCTCATCGGCGGCAGTGAGCGCAGCGATCACCTCGTCGGTGGCTGGCTCCTGCAGGCCAGCGGCAACCGCATCGAAGCCCGACAGCTCCAGCACGCGATCACGAAGCTCAGTGAGCAGCTGCTGGCTTTCGGTGCGCCCCTGAGCGGCCGCAGCCTCGATATAGGCAGCGATAGTCATGAAAAACTCGTAGTCAAGCTCGTCCTTGCGGCGCTCGACAACCTGCGCGAGCGCGCTGTCGGGCTGATCGAGCTGCTGATTTTGCTTGTCGGCCTCCAGCGCCTCGGCCAGCTCGCCAAGCAAGGCAACCCGCGTCTGCTGCGCGCGCAGCGTCTCTTTGGAGATACCCTCGGCCTCCAGCACCGTCTCCAGCAGCGTCTGCATCGACATGAAGCGCTTGGGCGTGAGCACATAGCCACGTGGCGCATCGGCGGGCAGCGCGTCCATCACCAAGCGCGAAACCTCGCCGACGAAGCGCTCCTGATCCTCCTGCTTGAGATTAAGCTCCTGAGGCACCAGCACAAAGAACAGTTTGCGCTGCGGATCGTGGTAAGCTAAAGGGGTAGACAACATACCGCCAAAGCCGCAGTTTGGGCAGATCGCCGCATTGACCTGCCCGGACAGCAGCGCCGCCTTGAGTTCGGGCTGAGCGCCCACATCAATAAAAGACCAGACCGGCACCGTAAAGGGCGTCTGGCAGTTTTGACAACGAATCTGAACGGCTTGGGGTGGAATAGTCGCCATGAGGGCGTTCCTTTCTGCGTGTTTACAAGAAGATAGCGGCCTTGTATCTGGCCGCTAACACCATGGATATTATACCTGATCAGCGTAGCACAGCCTGTTAGAATTTTGCATGTGCAGCCGCTGCGCAGTTGGGCGCAGCGCTATTGTAAGGAGCAATGCCAATGAAAGCTGCCTTTTTTCGCCAGCATGGGGGGCTTGATGTTTTGGAGTACGGCGACCTAGCGGAGCCAGTGGTCGGACCAGATGAAGTGCTGGTGCGCGTGCACGCCGTGGCACTGAATCATCTCGATCTTTTTGTACGCGAAGGTCTGCCGGGCCTAAAGCTGGCAATGCCACACGTTGGCGGCAGCGATATCGCTGGCGAGGTCGTGGCCTGGGGCGATGATGTGACAGGCTGGAGTGAAGGCGATCATGTCGTGGTCAATCCAAGCATCTGGTGCGGGCGCTGCGAGCTGTGCATTGCTGGCGAAGAGAGCCTGTGTGAGCAGTACGGCATCATCGGTGAGCACGTCAGCGGCGGCGGCGCGGAGTATGTGGCGCTGCCAGCGCGCAACCTGCGGCGCATCCCCAGTGACTTCCCCTGGGAGCAAGCAGCCGCCGTGCCACTAGTCTGGATGACAGCGTGGCGCGCCCTGATTGGTCAGGGCCAGCTGCGCGCCGGTCAAAGCGTGCTCATTTTAGGGGCTGGTGGCGGTGTCGCCAGCGCCGCCATTCAGATCGCGCGCTATGCCGGAGCAACCGTGTATGCCGCCTCGCGCTCCGACGAGAAGCTCGAGCACGCCCGCCAGCTAGGTGCTGACCATCTGCTGCGCTCTGATGGCGAGTTTAGCCGTGAGATCTGGGCGCGCACCAACAAGCGTGGTGTCGATGTTGTGCTGGAGAATGTTGGTGCGGCCACGTGGAAGCAGTCGGTGCGCTCGATCGCCAAGGGGGGGCGGCTGGTGACATATGGAGCGACGACAGGGCCAATCGTGGAGATCGACATTCGGCACCTGTTCTGGCGTCAGTATGCGATCATCGGCTCGACCATGGCCAACAATCGCGAGTTTGAGACGGTGATGCGGCTCGTGTTTGACGAGCGTCGCTTCCAGCCGCTGGTTGACCGTGTGTTTGCGCTCAGCGAGATTCGCGCGGCCCACGAGTACCTTGCGAGCGGCGAACAATTTGGCAAAGTTGTTCTGGTACCGTAAACGTGAACTATGCTATAATTCGCTGCGTTTAATGACTCAGCAACCACCGCAAAGGGTTTAGGGCTATGAATCGATACTATGTCTGGACTGTTGGATGTCAAATGAATATTGCGGACTCGGAGCGGCTGGAGTCAGCACTCCAGGGTGTGGGCTACGCGCCGGCCGAGAGCGCTGCAGATGCGGACTTCATCGTGCTCAACTCGTGCTCGGTGCGCGCGAGCGCCGAGGAGCGCATCATCGGCAAGATAACCGATATTCAGCGCATCAAGCAAGACCGGCCTGATACCAAAATTGTGCTGTGGGGCTGTATGGTTGGCCCGAACAACCAGTCGATCTTCAAAGCGAAGCTGCCGATGGTCGACCACTTCGTCTCGCCATCGGCGGTGGACGAGGTGGTCGCCCTCGCGCCTAATCCGGTCTATCAGCTTGAAGAGCCAGCTCTGCCAGTTGCCGACTGGACGCACCCACCAGTGAATGTGTTCGTGCCGATCAACTACGGCTGCAATATGGCCTGCGCCTACTGTGTGATCCCGCTGCGTCGTGGCAAAGAGCGCTCGCGGCCGCTGGATGAGATCGGCGATGAGGTGCGGCGGATCGTGGCCCGTGGAGCCAAGGAGATCACCTTGCTGGGGCAGATCGTCGACTCATACGGCCATGACCTGCCAGGGCGGCCTGATCTCGCCGACCTGCTGAAGCACGTCCACGACACGCCAGGGCTGGTGCGCCTGCGCTTCCTGACCTCGCATCCAGCGTTTATGAGCGATAAGCTGATCGAGACGATCGCCCAGCTGCCGCGCTGCATGCCCGATATCAACCTGCCGGTGCAGGCAGGCGATGATCGCATGCTCAAGCTGATGAAGCGTGGCTACACCGTGGCAAAATACACGCGCCTGATCGAGCGCATCCGCGAGGTTATCCCGCACGTATCGCTAACAACCGATATCATCGTCGGCCATCCTGGCGAGACCAGAGAGATGTTCGACAACACCGTGGCCATGCTCGAGGCGCTGCGCTTCGACAAAGTCCACATCGCCGCCTACTCCTCGCGGCCGGGGACGAAGGCTGCGGCCATGGAAGACGACCCGGCGCTGGCCGTTGAGTACGGCGAGAAACAGTATCGCCGCATCCAGCTTGAGCAGGTGCAGGAGCGCATCGCCACCGAGCGCAACGCTACCTTTCTGGGGCGCACGGTGGACGTGCTGGTCGATGAATATACAAAAGGCAAGTGGCGCGGGCGCGATCCCAACAACAAGCTCGTTTTCTTCGAGCATCCTGAGGACTGGATCGGGCGCGTGGCGCAGGTCAAGATCACCGAGACACGCCCGTGGTGGCTCGGCGGCGACGTTGTTGGTGAGGCACAGGCAGCATCGTGAGCGAACCGCAAGACAAGCAAGCCCAGCGCAATCAGGCGGTGCTCAATGCGCTCGGTGGCCCGCCGCTACAGCCGAGCTGGCCCGCCGCACCAGGCCAGCCGCTCAATCAGGAGGCTTACCCTGCAGCGGTTCCCGGCAATCCTTTTGTCAAGCACGCGGATCGTGGCCGCTGGCCGCTGGTGGTGTGGGTGTTTTTGGATGCGCTGCTCGCGCTTGTGCTGGCCATCGTGCTGCAGTTTGGGCTGCTGGCAGTGTTTATCGCCATCAATAACCTCAGTACACAAGCACAAATTCAGGATTTGCAAAACGACCCGGTGTTCACCCTGCTGGCTAGCCCCACCCTTGGCATCAGCTTTGCGCTGATGGCAGCGCTACGTGTGCGCTGGCTGCGCAAGCTGCCGTGGAGCTGGTTCAACCTTAATCGCCACAAGCTGCTTGCGACGGTTGGCTGGGGCGTTGCGGCCGGGTTTGCCTTCTTGATTGTCAATGCCCTCACCAGCTTCTTGTTTCAGCAGGCTGGCAGCGTACCAGATCAGAGTGAGCAGATCGCTGGCCCGTTCAAAAACGCCGCAGGCTGGCAAATTGCCTTGCTTGGTGTGTTTATCGTGCTCATCGGGCCGTTTTTAGAGGAGTTTTTCTTCCGCGGCTATGCCTTTCGGGCATTTCAGCAGCGCTTTGGCCCGGTCTGGGGCGTTGTGCTCAGCGGTGCACTGTTCTCCGTGCCGCACGCCCTAAGTATCACAGAAGGATTTCTGGGACTGCTGGTGCCGATCTTCTTTGGCGGTATGATTCTCGCCTACGTGTACTATCGGACCGGCAACCTGTGGAGTGCGGTTATTGCGCACGCCATCAACAATTTTATCGGATTTCTAGGGCTACTCATCCTGCTCCAGCAGTAGATCTGTAGGTCTATGGAGGAACTCACCCTTGCGACAAGACGAACGCATACGCAATCGCAACCGCTTGGTCGAGCAAGCGATCAATGAGGCGGCGCAAAATCGTTGGGCGACCGCGATTGATCTGAACCAGAAGGCGCTCGAGCTAGGCGAAGACGTTGAAACGTACAATCGGCTTGGCAAAGCCTTGCAGGAAGTCAATCGCTACCGAGATGCGCTCGAAGCCTATCAAAATACCTTGCGGCTTGCACCAAGCAATGTGATCGCCCGCCGCAACATTGCCCGTCTGGAGCCACTGGCCGCCTCCGAAGATACGGTGGAGGTACGGCCGCGCGAGCTGGTCGATCTGCGCTTGTTTATCAGCGAGACGGGCAAAACCGGCATCACCACACTGACCAACATCACCAATCCAAGCGTCATTGCTGGCCTCAGCAGCGGTGAGCGCGTTGAGCTGCGCAAAGAAGGCCGGGTGCTCAACGTCTATACAACCCATGACAAGCTGATCGGGCGCGTTGAGCCAAAGCTCGCGCAGCGGCTGATCGAGCTGATCGATGGTGGCAACCGCTATGCTGCGGCCATCGCCCACATCGACGACCAGCGCGTGCGGATTGTGATCCGCGAGACGTTTCAGCACCCGTCGCAGCGTAAGAAGATCTCGTTTCCCGGCAAGCTCAGCGGCGATATTGGCGCGTTTCGGCCCTACGTGCGCGACTACACGCTGCGCTACGACTTCGACAGCGATGACGAGGACCTTGACGAGGACATGGAGGAAGAGGAGGAGGACGAGGGTCTCGATGACGTCAGCCTTGATGATGTTGACGGCGAAGAAGAGGCCGATGAAGACGATCTCGGCGCGTAGCGCCAGCGGGTCACCCCAGCACGAGGGTGGCCCGCTCTTTTGTTGCACCTAGGTCCAGTGCGAGATCACCTCGCGGGCGCGCGCGATCGCTTGGCCACGATGGCTGATACGGTTTTTTTCTTCAGGCGCAAGCTCAGCAAGGTGTTGATCGTAGTCGAGCAGATAAAAGACGGGATCGTAGCCAAAGCCTCCGCTGCCACGCGGCTCCTCAGCAATCACACCAGGCAGCACACCCTCAACCGTCACGGTCTCATGGCCTGGCCGAGCAAGCGCGATCACACACACAAAGCGCGCAATCCGATCATGGAATGGCCGCCCTTTCAGCTCCGCCAGCACCCGCGCATACGAGCGATGCGGGTTATCCAGATCGGGCAGTGCCCAGCGTGCGGTATAGACGCCAGGCGCGCCATTCAGCGCCGCCACCTCTAGTCCCGAGTCATCGGCCAATGTCGGTAGGCCACTCATCTGCGCGTAGGTATCGGCTTTTAAGCGCGCGTTTTCCTCGAACGTTGTACCAGTCTCATCCACCTCGTGGTCGATGCCCGCCTCGCGCAGTCCAATGACACGGACGGTCAGATCGGCCAGCATCGCCTGAATCTCTTCAAGTTTGTGGGCATTGTTGGTTCCAATCAACAATGTATCGAAGGCCATGAAAACTCCTTTGCTAGCCCTAAGCTATGGTCAGACGGCATTAAAACAACGGCTACCAGCGCAGCCGCTGCTGCTCATGAGCCTGCTGCTGCTGTTGAGCGCATGCGGCAGCGGTGCCCAGCCACAGCCATCCGAACAGCCGCAGACCACACCAACCTCAGGCGCACCAGCGCTCAACTACGATACTGGTGCTGTTGCGCTCATTGAATACTGGCTGCGCGGCGGCTTCCGCTCGCCGCTGCTGCTGCGGGCAAGCGAGCTGCCGCTGCTGCGCGTGTATGGCGACGGCATGGTAATCTACCAATCCACAGCCGAGCAAACAGCCAACCAGTGGCGCACGCTCAAGCTCACGCCTATCGAGGTCCAAGCGCTGCTACAAAGTGTGCTTGGGCCGCAGCAGCAGCTGTGCACGCAGGCAACAATTAGTAATCCACCGATCGCCGACGCGCCAACCACCGAGATTGTTGTACATCTCCGCGATCGACAGTGTCAAGCACAGGTCTACGCGCTAGGCATTGAGGAGAGGGAGCGGCCGGGGTTGACCGACGCAGGCGCGACGCTGCTCCAGCAGGCCCAGGTGGCGGCAACAGCGCTGCAGCGCATTCAGCAGCAGCCTGGCGATCCATTTATCCCCAGTGCAACAACCCTCTTCGTCAACCCGCTGAACACTCCAGCGCCAGCAAGTGTGCCACGCTGGCCGCTCAAGCCCGAGCAGCTCCGTGATGGACTCGCGCTGAGTGGCGCTGATGCACAGACATTGCTGGAGCAGGCCAGTCAGCCGCGCGCCTTTGCGCTAGACGGGCAGCTCTACGAGGTCGTTGCACTGCCCACGCTGCCGTAGCTACTTCCATGTTTTGTCGTTGGTCGTGCGCTCGCTCAGCGTCACCGAGACCTGCTGGCTCTGCCCCTCACGCACGACCGTGAGTGTAACAGTATCGTTGGGGTGATACTGCATCAAAACCTGGAGCAGCGAGTTGCGCGATGTGATCTGCTCGCCGTTGACCTCGGTGATGATATCGCCGCGCAGCAGGCCGAGTCCACGGGCAGGGCCATCATCGGCGATATCCGTGATCATTGCGCCATGGTCGGTGTTGATGCCATTGAGGGCATCCTCGGGGGTGAGCAGCTTATAGTCCACACCTAAGAATGGGCGATCAACCCGACCGTTGGCGATCAGGGCATCGCTCACTTGGCGCACAGTGTTGGCCGGAACAGCAAAGCCCAAGCCCTCGGCATTTGGCCCCAAAATCTCGGCAGAGCCGCGCACAACCAGGGTGTTGATGCCGATGACATTGCCCTGCACATCTATCAGCGGGCCGCCGCTGTTGCCCTGGTTGATCGCCGCATCCGTTTGGATCAGGCCCTCAACCGGGCCAACAATACGGTCAAGCGCGCTGACCACGCCCACGGTGACGCTGTTCTGGAACTCGCCGAGCGGGCTACCAATCGCGATGACCGTCTGTCCAGGCTGAAGCTTGGCCGAGTCGCCGAGCGCAGCGACGGCAGGCACGGGATCGCTGACGCGCACAACCGCCAGATCAGCAAAGGGATCGGTGCCGATCAGCTCTGCGCTGTGAAATGAGCCATCGGCATAGATTACCTGAAGCCGCTGCTGGCCTTCGACGACATGGTTGTTGGTGATCAAGTAGCCATCCTCGCTGATGATCACGCCCGAGCCAGTCGCGCGCTGATCTGGGCTAATCGTGTTGACCACCGTGACGACAGCCGGCGCCGTCTGGCTCACTGTCGCCACAATCGCATCAGAGGCCACATCGGGCAGGGGGCGCGAGGTGGCGACGGCGGTGGGCTGTGCTGCAGCTGGTTGATTCGCCGTGCTCGCTGCTTCGTCGGCTGGCCCAGCCAGGTGGTAGCCAACCACGCCACCGACCAAACCACCGCCGATGGCTCCTAGGGCCAAGCCGATCAGCAGCAGCCCCACAAGGCCGATGTTTCGTTTAGGAGAATGCATATATTCAGTAGATCACAGGACTCCCTGGGGCCAGGGTAAACGGTGTGGCGGCCGAATCGTGCGGTATCCTTTGTGGTGCCAACCAAGAAAGGAACCGT
>JABXJS010000269.1 GCA_013538855.1 Herpetosiphonaceae bacterium | reverse complement strand
ACGGTTCCTTTCTTGGTTGGCACCACAAAGGATACCGCACGATTCGGCCGCCACACCGTTTACCCTGGCCCCAGGGAGTCCTGTGATCTACTGAGACTACTTGCTAAGATTCATGGTCATAACCAAGGTGCCATTGCCACCGATGGTCGTCTGGTCAAACGCCATGATCAAGACACCATTGTTGCCCGAGTCATAGCCCAAGATATACGCGCCGGCGACTTCCTGCGAGTCGGTCTCGTTCCAGCCGCGGTTTTTCATCTCGGTCTTGTAGAAATCTGCAACCTCTTTGGGCGATGAAGTTGAGGTATAGGAAGTTGTTTTGTCGATCTTAAAGTTCTCGCTGCTCGCGGTCGACTGCAGCGTGTCATTCATGGTCTGGATCATGGTGTCGGTAATCGCGTCATCACCGGTTTTGACCTCAGTCCCGTTCGGTGGCGGCGGAACGGTGGTGTCGGAAACACCGCCACAAGCCGCCAGCGTAAGTGCCGAAAGCAGCACAAGGATCACCAACGACATCCGTCGTAGCCACGTCATCTGCATAAAGTTTCTCCTTACAGTATAAAACCAGAGCTGTAGGGGAAGAGATATTCGCTAGGTATCATACACTATGTGTCAATATGGTTTGTCCCACTTAAGTCGCTATACCAGCGGCTTCCCCGTTGCCAGCCATGCTATAATCAGCACAGTTTTAACCGACCGTTGTGTCAACTAGCGTCACTCTTTTGCATAGCTCTGTAGCCGCCCCAATGTTCTTCAGTCGAAAGTGAGCCTATGCTTTCTAATCAAGATATTGCGCAGATGTTCGCCCGGATCGCCGATGCCCTTGAGGTGCAGGGAGCCAACCGCTTTCGCATCAACGCGTATCGCAAAGCCAGCGATACACTCGCGGCGCTGACGGTGGGCTTGGCCACACTGCGTGAACAAGACGATCTCACCAATCTGCCGAATATTGGCGCAACCAGCGCGCAGATCATCAACGAGCTGCTGGATCAAGGCTACTCGCCAATCTACGACGCGCTGATGACCCAGGTCCCGCCAGGGCTGCTCGATCTGCTGCGCGTTCCTGCCATCGGCCCCAAAACTGCCGCTCGCCTCTATCACGATCACGGCATCAGCGACCTCCAGGCGCTCTACGCCGCCGCGAAATCTGGCACCCTGCGCGAGATCAAAGGCTTTGGTGCCAAAACCGAGGCCCGGATTGTCCAATCCATCGACGAGTGGGTGCAGCGCACGCCGCGCCTGCGCCTCGTCGATGCCATGCGCGTGATGCACGAGCTGGTGGCCTCGCTGACCCAGCTCCAACCAGTTAGCCATGTGGCTCCTGCTGGCTCGGTGCGCCGCGGCTGCGCCACCGTCGGCGATCTCAACTTGGTGGTGGCAGCCAGCAGCCCTTCAGATGCGCTCGCGGCAATCAGCACGCTGCCACAGGTGGCCGCTGCCAGCGTCGACGCTGGGATCATGGAGCTGCGCTTGCACAATGGTATGCAGGTGCGCCTGATTGTTGTCCCGCCACAGCAGCTGGGCGCAACGCTCGTGCGCTGGACTGGTGCGCAGGCACATCTGGAGCAGCTCGATGCCCTGCTCGCTCAGCGCGGCTGGCTCCTCGATACCGCTGGCCTCCACACGCCCGCTGGCCTTCAGCCCATGGCCGACGAGGCCGCCGTCTATGCCGCGCTCGATCTCGATTGGGTGCCGCCAGAGCTGCGCGAGGGCTGGGGCGAGATCACCGCCGCCCAGCAGCACCAGCTGCCGCGCCTGATCACGCCCCAGGATCTGCGCGCCGACCTGCACTGGCACACGCAGTGGAGCGATGGCCGCGCCACTCTGCGCGAGATGGCCGAGGCCGGCCGCGCGCTTGGCTACACCTACATGGCTGTGGCCGACCACAGCGCGTACCTTGGCGTCACCGGCGGCCTCGATGCCAAGCGGCTCAAGCAGCAGCGCGCCGAGATCGATAGCCTCAACGCCGAGTGGGCCGCCCAGGACGTGCCCTTTCGCCTGCTCCAGTGCTGCGAGGTCGATATCTTGCCCGATGGCAGCTTGGCCCTCGCCGATGCCATCCTCGCCCAGCTCGATCTTGTGATTGCATCACCACACGTCGCCCTGCGCCAGGAGCGCGCCGCCGCCACCGAGCGGCTTGTGCGCGCCATCAGCAACCCCCACGTCGATATCATCGGCCATCCGACTGGCCGCCTACTGGAGGAGCGCGCCGGAGCCGATCTCGACATGGAGCAGGTCATCGCCGCCGCCGCCGCCAACCAGACCATCTTGGAGGTTAATGCTGGCCCCGAGCGCCTTGATCTCGACGGTCACCACGTGCGCCAGGCGCTCCAAGCCGGTGTCAAAATCTCCATCGACACCGATGCCCACGATCCGCGCCACCTCGCTGAGATCGGGTTGGGCGTCACAACCGCCCGCCGCGGCTGGGCCACACCCGCCGATGTGGTCAATACATGGCCGCTGAGCGAGCTGCAAGCATGGCTCAACGCAAAATCGTAGCGCACTAGGATAAGGAGTTTCTACATGGACTGTCTATTTTGCCGCATTGCTGCTGGCGAGCTGCCCTGCCATAAAGTGGCTGAGGACGAGCACACACTCGCCTTTCTCGATATCAATCCCGCTACCCGCGGCCACACGCTGGTCATTCCGAAAAACCACGGCACCAATGTGCTCGACACTGCGCCGGACGATCTCGCCGCCGTGGCGCGCATGGTGCAAAAGGTTGCCCAGCAGGTCGAACACGCCCTGCATCCCGATGGCATCAACATCGTGCAGAATAATCGGCCCGCTGCCGGTCAGGTCGTGATGCACTACCATGTCCACATTATTCCACGCCAGCAGGGCGATCGCGCGCTCAGCGGCTGGTCGCACATCGATAAGCAATCCGTCGACTTTCCAGCTCTAGCCGAGCAACTGCGCGCCGCACAGTAGGAGCCACCTATGACCACCCAGGACGATGGAGAAACCGTCTACATTCATGAGCATGATCTCAAGCCCGACAACGATCTGGAAACGCTCCCGACAGCTATTCTGGAGCAAGACGAGGAGACGCCCACCCGTGGCGTGCTGCTGCAAACCATCGCCTTCGCGCTGGGTATCTTTTTGCTGATTCTGTTGATCTGGACGCTGGCCAGCCAAGGTAGAATCAACCTGTTCCAGAGCGTCAATGGCAGCCAGCGCCAGGCCAATCAGCCGCTCCAAGCACGCCTCGCCAGCTATAGCAACGGTGCCAACGCCAGCGGCATCACGCAGCAGGGTCTTATTGTGCCGCTCGGCACCTTCCCCGATGGCACGCCGCGGCCAGCGATCGATCCGCTCTTCGCCGACTACTGGCAACAGCACGGCGGCGTGCGCGTCTTTGGCCTCCCTGAAAGCACCCTGCTGGAAAAAGATGGCCGCCGCTTCCAGTGGTTCGAGCGCGCCCGCCTGGAGTTTTGGCCGGAAAATGATCCACCCTACGAGATTCAGCCCGGCCGCCTTGGCGTTGAGTTCACCGATGGCCGCGACTTCCCAACGCAGGAGTTTTTCGTCAACCGACCGGGCCTGCGCTATGTCAAAGTCACCGAGCACGGCATCGCCGATCCGTTCCTGAGCTTCTGGGAGCAGAACGGCGGCATCGATATCTTTGGCTATCCGATCAGCGAGCAAGTGCAGGAGATCTTGCCGGAGGATGGCGCAATCCATCAGGTGCAGTACTTCGAGCGCGCCCGCCTGGAGTGGCATCCCAACGACACCGCCCAGCCGATCAAGATCGGCTTGCTTGGCACCAACCTCTATCGCCTCAACAGCAAGCCCAACATTATCGAGCCAGCGCAGCCAACGCCTGTGCCGCTGCTTGGCAACTAGCGCCAGGCAGCCCGGGGCCTAAAAGCGCAAACCAGCCACGGGGTGTGGCTGGTTTTTTTATGTATGAGAAAAGAGCAGTCGAACAGTGCGCGCTACTCGTCTTTGAGCACCTCGCGCGAGCGCCCGCCCTCCGCTGGGCCAACAATGCCGTTCTGCTCTAGCAGGTCGATTAACTGCGCTGCTTTTGTGTAGCCGATGCGCAGCCGTCGCTGCAGCATCGAGGCCGAGGCGCGCTGATGCTGGCGCACAAGCTCGATCGCCTTGGGCAGCAGCTCGTCCTGCTCCTCTTGCTGCAGGAACACATCGCCCATTGAGGTCTGCTGAGCGGCACCATGGCCAGCAGCGCCAGCGCCTGCTGGCGGCGGCGCACCATCCGGCGGCACCTGCGAGCGCCAGAACTGCACCACATGCTCGACCTCGCCATCGGAGACAAAGGTGCCCTGGATGCGCACCGGCTTGGCAGCATCGGCGGCCAGATAGAGCATATCGCCGCGCCCGAGCAGCTGCTCCGCGCCCGGCGTATCCAAAATGACCCGCGAGTCGATCTGTGAGGTCACAGCAAACGAGATACGCGACGGGAAGTTAGCCTTGATCAGACCAGTCACCACATCGACCGAGGGCCGCTGTGTGGCGATGATCAGGTGGATGCCGGTGGCGCGCGCCATCTGCGCCAGGCGACAGATCAGCGTCTCCACCTCGTCGGGGGCCAGCATCATCAGGTCGGCCAGCTCGTCGATGATGACGATGATATAGGGCAGCGGCTCCAGGTCGGGCCGCTTGCGCGCAGCCTGCATATAGCTTTCCAGGTTGCGGAAGCCACCTTTGGCAAAGACTTTGTAGCGCCGCTCCATCTCGCGCACCGCCCACTTCAGCGAGCTAACCACGCGCTCTAGCTCGGTCACCACCGGCGTCAGCAGATGCGGGATGTTGTTGTAGACGATCAGCTCAACCATCTTTGGATCGACCATGATGAACTTCAGCTCGTTGGGCGTGTGGCGCATCAGCAGCGAGATGATGATTGAGTTAACACAGATACTTTTACCAGAGCCGGTGCTGCCGGCCACCAGCAGGTGTGGCATCTTCGTCAGGTCGGCGATCACGGCGCTGCCGGAGACATCTTTGCCCAGCGGCAGCTTGAGCCGCCCGCGCTTGAAGCGATACTCGTCGCTCTCCAGCACATCTTTCATGGCTACCAGCGCGATGGCGGAGTTGGGAATCTCGATGCCAACCACCGAGCGGCCGGGCACCGGAGCCTCAATGCGCAGCGATGGTGCCGCCAAGGCAAGGGCGAGATCATTTGAGAGGCTGGTGATTTTGCTGATCTTGACGCCGATGGCCGGCTGTAGCGCGAACTGGGTCACAGCCGGGCCGGTGTTGGCCTCCACCACGCGCGCCTCAACCTTGAACGACGCCAGCGTCTCTTCGATGATGCGCGCTTTTTCGCGCTTCTCTTCATCGCCGATCTGGCCCTCGGTGAAGTCATCGAGCAGACTGAAGGTGGGCAGCGGCCAGGCGCGCAGCTCTTGCTCGTCTGGCTCCATCACCGCCTCTTCTTCTGCGGCTGGCTCGGCGGCGGCAGGCTGGAGCGGCTGGGTTGGCGCTTCATTGACGACGTAGGGGCTTTCGTCATTCTTCTTGCCCCGGCGACGCTCACGGCGCTCGACCTTGGGATCGCGGTTGAATAGCTTAGCCTGGGCCGGTCGCTCGGCGATGGGCGTGAGCACAAACTCCTCTAGCTCCGCCTGCTCTGGCGTGGCGGCTGGTGGCTCGCTACGCCGCCGGGGAATGCGCTTGGTTGGCGCTTCGTGGATCGCGCTCGCATCGAGCAGGCGCGTCTCATCGAGCGGCAGCTGTGCGTGGTGCGGCGGGCCAATCAGGCGCTGGCCTAGCCGCCGCACGCCAACCGAGTAGAAGATCAGCGTGGCCCAGATCTGCCGAATCGTCAGATTGAAGGCCAGCATAATGCCGATCAAGCCCATGGTGATCGTCAGCAGCAGCGCGCCCGCCTTGCCGATCAGCTGCACCAGCAGCACCAGCGCTGTGCCGCCAACAATGCCGCCACCCTCGCCGGAATGAAACGAGCCATAGGCGTGGCGCACATCGAAGCCGGGATAGTCCAGCAGCATCAGCAGCGACAGCAGGACCATGATGGTGCCGACGATGTTTGCGCCGGTCAGCCGCGCATCTTTGAAGCGCTCCTGAAAGATCATGAGGCCGCCTAAAATGCCCAAGACCACTGGCACCAGCACCTTGCCGGTGCCAAACGCCTGCGCCACAGCCTCGTTCCAGCGCGAGCCAATCGCACCTTGATCGCCGCCAACGGTGCTAAAGAGCAGCGTGAGCAGCCCTAAAAATACCAGTACCACGGCAAAAATTTCCCGCTGTAGATGCGGGGGAATTTCAAGTCGTGGCAACTGTTGGCGTTGAGAGGTGCGCTGCGTAGCTCTGGTACGCTTGGTGCCTGTGGCACGTTTTTTAGTGGTCGTTTTACGCTTTGGTGCTGGTTTCTTCGCTGCCATAACCCTAGTCCATAAGCTCCAGTTCAGCACCATTATAGCACACCTGGGCGGATCACGACCGCTTGCTGATCCGGCATAATTCCATACAATGAGAGCATAACAATCGTGCTGTATGCTCGTAGCCAACGCCATATCCAACGTGGATTTTGGCTGTCTGGCGCGTTTTTTTGTGGTTAGGAGCACCGAATGAATCAAGAACAGGCCCAGTACTTGCAGGAGACCATCAACCACATCGACATCAAGCAGCTCAATGTGGTTCCGCTGGTCGACTCGATGCGCACGATGGCGTTCCAGGCGCGCAACCTGCACCGCGCCGCCGACATCTACGACCGTATGCTCGCCGACAGCGACTGCGCGGTCATCTTGTGCCTGGCTGGCTCGCTGATCAGCGCTGGCCTCAAGCAGGTGATCGTCGACCTCGTGCGCAACAATATGGTCGATGCGATTGTCTCCACCGGCGCGAATATCGTCGATCAGGACTTCTTTGAGGCGCTAGGCTTCAAGCACTACATCGGCTCGCCGTTCGTCGACGATGGCGTGCTGCGTGACCTGCACATCGACCGCATCTACGACACCTACATCAACGAGGATGAGCTGCGCATCTGCGACGACACCATCGGCAAGCTCGCCGACACGCTCGAGCCGCGGCCCTACTCGTCACGGGAGTTCATCGTTGAGATGGGTCGCTATCTCGTTGAGAACGAGCTAGGGGCCGACTCGATTGTGCGCACAGCCTACGAGCAGGGCGTGCCGATCTTCGTGCCTGCCTTCTCGGACTGCTCGGCGGGCTTTGGGCTGGTCTATCATCAGTACAATAATCCCGAGCAGCACGTCTCGATCGACTCGGCCAAAGATTTCCTGGAGCTAACCAAGATCAAGCTGCACAATCCCGAGACCGGTCTGCTGATGATCGGCGGCGGCGTGCCCAAGAACTTCGCACAGGATATTGTGGTAGCTGCTGATGTGCTGGGCCAAGAGGCACCCATGCACAAGTACGCCATTCAGCTGACCGTTGCCGATGAGCGCGATGGCGCACTCTCCGGCTCTACGCTTAAGGAGGCCAGCTCGTGGGGCAAGGTTGATACGGTGTTCGAGCAGATGGTCTACGGCGAGGCCACGCTCACCTTCCCGCTGGTCGCAGGCTACGCCTATCACAAGCGCGCCTGGGAGCAGCGCCCAACCCGCCGCTTCAACGCCGTGCTCAGCCAAGAGCAGGTCAAAGCCTAAATCCGCCCAAACGCCGCCGAGTCAGCCCTGGACTCGGCGGCGTTTGTGTGTCTGCGTTGGCCAGGCGCTGCAAGTGGTACAATGCGCAACAAGCAGCATCAACGAATGAGGATATATGGATACGCAACTCTCGCAAACAGCCGCGCTCATCAATGCTCGCAGCGCGCCATCAGAGCAAGCCGCCGCACTCGCGCTGGTCGAGGCCGGGCTGGTCACAGCGCTGATCCAGCATGGGGACGAGCTATGCGCAACCATCGCGACCGGCGCAGAGTCCGTTGAGCGCGTGATCGTCACGCTGGAGTCCGAGTTTGTGCCGATGACGTGCACCTGCGGTGCGCGCGGGCTGTGCGTGCATGGGGCAGCGGGCGTGCTAGCCGCACTCGCCCAGCCGGAGCTGATCGTGCACCGTCAGGCGTTGGATGCCACGCTGGCAGAGATCACCGCCGATCAGTGGCAGGCGCTGTGGCATGCGGTTGGCACCGACGCAGCGGCTGGTCTGCCCAGCGCAGCAGCGGGCGTTCGCTCAAGCACGCAGGTGCTGCATCGCACGGTTGCGGCGCTTCAGCAAGGCCAGCCGCTGCAGCCACATCTCAACAGCACCATCGAGGCGCTGCGCGGGCTGATCATCGGCGATGCTGGCGCACAGGCGCTGCACTGGCTGCGGGCGATCACAAGCCTGAGCATCGATGCGTGGATTGAGCGCAGCGCCACCAACATTACCCTGCACGACCTTGGCGTGCTCGGGGCGCACTGGGCCGAGGCGCTTGCCGCTGTTGCGCTGGGGCCAAACGAGCACAGCGTGCTACAGCAGCAGCTGCGCACCTGGAGCGACCTGCTCCAGCTCTATGCAACACCCAACGTCTTTCAGCTTGCCGAGCAGCTGCTCAGCGCCGAGAACAGCGTAGGGCTAGAGGACAGTCACTGGCTTTAGGTCTGCGACGGCGCATTTTGCTCAAGCAGGAATGTGCTACCCTTGTAGGCTTTGGCGCGCTTCTTCAGGTCGGCGGCCAGATCGCCAACCTCGGCGAAGTGCGAGATCGCGTGGTTGAGGCTGGAGATCACACCGATTGAGATGCTCATCAGCGGGAAGGTCTTTGGGTTGCCCTCGCGGTCAAACTGATCGATCATGCCACGGCGGCGCGCCTCGACATCGTAGAACAGTGGCGAGAGACGATCAAACTCGGTGATGATCGCCTCGCAGACGGCGACCACCCGATCTGGCTCGGTGATAAACACAAAGTCATCGCCGCCGATGTGGCCGACGAAATCGCCCTGCGCGCCCAACTGCTCGACGGCCATCACAATGATCCGCGCAGTCTGGTGGATGATCGCATCGCCTTTGAGAAAGCCATAGAAATCGTTGTAGGCCTTAAAGTTATCGAGGTCGCAGTAGGCGACGGCGAAGGGCACACCGGCCTCGACCCGTGCCATAATTGCACGCTCGATGGCCTTGTTACCTGGCAGCATCGTCGATGGGTTGGCGCTGCCCTCAAGCTCCCTGCGCCGCAGCGAGGCGCTGATGCGCGCCAGCAGCTCGTTCCAGTCGAAGGGCTTGGTCATGTAGTCATCGGCCCCCAGCTGCAGGCCGCGCACCTTCTCGCGCGGATGGTTGAGCGCCGACAGCAGCATTGTGGGCGTCGTGGCAGTCTGGTTGCGCTCCTTGAGCTGGCGCAGCACCGACCAGCCGTCGATATCAGGCAGCAGCACATCAAGCAAAATCATATCGAAGGGCTGATGCTGGGCCAGGCGCAGGCCCTCCTGGCCGGTTGCAGCGGTGGTCACATCGTAGCCCGCCTCGACCAGGCCCAGCACGAGTGTCTGGCGCATCTGCTGATCATCCTCAATAATGAGCAGATTGTAGGCGGGCCGACGGCGGCGCTCGGCGATCAGGGCGTCGATCAGGTTTGGCAGATTATCAAGCGCCTGATCCTTGTGAATGACGTGCAGGCGCGAGTCCAGATGGCGGATCTGATCATCCTCAAGGCCAGTATAGATCACGATGGGAATATGCTTTGTCTCTGGGTCTTCGGAGAGCACGAGGGCCACCTCGCCGCCGTTGAGGTTGGGCAGCATGACATCGAGGATGATCACATCGGGCTGATGCTCGCGGGCCAGATCAAGGCCAATCGTGCCATCGGGGGCGGTGATCACCTCGTAGCCGTGTTGCTGGAGGTGCGCGGACATAATTGCGCGATACATGCGCGAGTCCTCGATCAACAAAACCATTAATCCCTCGGGGCTAACGGGCACATCAGGATCGTGGGCCACTTTCGAGCGATAGGTCTGCGCCAGCTCCTCCGCTGCGACCACAGCCGGGTTTGGCGAGTGGGGCAGCAGCACCGCGTCAGGCAGATCGATCTGCAGGCCATCGTCCGTCTCGGTTGTGTGTAGATGCAGCATCTCGACCGCGCGCCCGAGACGGTGGCTAGAGCGCTGCAGCAGCTCCAAGATCTCGTGTAGGCGCGGATCGTCGCTTTGATCAGCAAGATAGCGCTCGAGCAGCTCTAGGCCTGCATTGAGTGTAGTGAGCGGAGTACCGAAGCGATGAGCAAAGTGTGCTCGGCGTTCGGGATTATTCATAGGGCCGCCTCCTGGCCGTCCTACAGCGTCTAAGACTGACGCATCATCGAGTGTTCGCCTTGATCTTCCATGAGTGCCAGTTGCCGCGCCACTTCCTCCACCGCAACCCGCTGTTTCCGATAGTAGTCGGACTCGCTCATCGCCAGTTTATCGACGATCTCACGAATCCGTAGCCCGCGCAGAAAGCGCAGCTCCAAAATGTTGTAGAGCATCCACTCCGGGGCAGTCGGATCGAGCTGCTCCTCGGGGCGAATGTTTTCGATGGCCTGGCGCAGCACCGCCTGGAGCGCGCGCGTGGGGCTGCCGCCCTGCTCCGCCAAAAGGCTGCGCACCGTGCGTAGGCCAAGCAGTGGGCTATCGCTGAGCTTCGGGCCGCCCCAGTAGTGACTAAGCGCATCTTTGACCAGCTGCGAGAAGTCGGGCAGCAGGGCGACATCAGGGGCCAGCGAGACCGTCGCATCATCTGTGGAGACCTGCTCGATATCGCTATTGAGCTGATGCAAGCTTTCGGACTGGCTGCTCAGGCCACGAATGGAGTTGAACAGATTTTCCTGCAGCTGCATGTGGCTCAGCGCCAGCTCCATCTGGTGGGCGAGTGTGCCAATCAGCCGCCGTGCGGCTGCGGTCAGATCATCAGGATGGCACTGGACGCCGATACAGCCAGCCAGCCGTCCGCTGGTCGAGTGGAGTGGCAGCAGGCAAAAGCCATCGTGGAAGCTAAACGCCTCCTTCGGCGGGGTTTGTGTGCGCGCCTCGTCGTTGGCGTCAAGCTCGCTGAGCAGCTTATCGAGCGACCAGCTCTGTAGAAAGTGCTTGATCATGCGCCGCGAGCCACACGAAGCCTGCACCAAAAAGCCTTCGCTGCTGGGCGCGGCCACAAATCCAGACTCAGCGCGCAAGGAGCCACAGACAGCGACGAGCGTATTTTCCAGCAGCTGGCGCAGATCGGAGCGCGTAAAGGAGCGCTGCTCCAAATTGCGCAGCCAGCGCATCTCGGCCCGATCCTGGCGATAGATCAGCATATCGACGGTGGGACGAATACGCCCAATAAAAATTGGCATAAGCACGGTCATAATCACAACGCCAAAGATGGAGATGGTTTCGCGGGGCAGGCCGGTGATCGAGGCCAGCGGCGCGACCAGCTGCATACAGATGATCAGCGTGACGCCGACAAACGGCCCATACAGCATATAGCGCAAAAAATTATATTTGACAATGCGCTCTGGAACCAAGACACCATGGTAGGCTACGCTGTAGGTCATCAGTACCATCATCGCCCCCACGCCCGAGGTGCTGGTGCCCAGCAGCATCAGCAGCAGCGGCGTCGCGAGCCACGTGACCGTTGCCGCCAGGAGCAGATATGGAAACACGCCAAGCAGCGGGGCCATAAACGAGGTGCTAAGATACCACAAGCGTCGCCGCGCCGAGGGCGTCACCGAGCGCTGGCGCGCACGGCGAATCGCCAGCACACCTACCAGGGTCAGCGCCAGCACATAGACGACAAAAGGCCAGAACAGCGGCCCGGTGGTAAATGGCGCAAACGGCCGCCGCTGCACATCGTCGATCACGAGCACCGCCGAGCGGGCCAGCTCGTCAGTCCAAATGGCCAACAGGCAGAAGAGGGTGCTGAGTGCATAGGCGCTGGCAGGCAGCGAGCGCAGCCCACGACGCTGCGAGCCAGTTGAGCGCAGCAGCTCTAGCGCAAAGTGAATATAGGCGGCGGGGACATAGGCGAAGCCAATCCACTGCACCCGCCAGAGCACATTGACCGTGGCCAGCGTGCGCGCCTGGCGAATCAGCACCGAGCAGGCCAGCACGAGCAGCAGCCCGCCCAGCAGAAAGCACAGCGACTGCGCCACCGCCGTGCGCCAGTTGTGCAGCGCCACATAGGATAACAGCGAAAATCCAACAACCAGAATAGCTGCCAGGGTTACATCATTGCTCGCTAAGAGAAACTCGGTCCAGGGAATCACGGCTACCTCGCAAGAGTGCTTTGTCTGGATTATAGCACGGACGTTTAGCGTCCTAGGCGAAGCAGCGCAGTGCGAAGTGCACAGCCCTGCTCCAGTGCCAGTGCTGCAGTGGAGCAGGGCTGTGGCTTATGAAGGGCTAGGCGTGCCAAGCGATGCGCAGCTGATCATGCTCGTCGTAGGAGTAGTGTGCCCAGAACGGCGGAGCGTCTGGCTGCATCGCCAGCACGCGCGGCAGCAGAATGGCGAGATCGTCAACAAGATCGCTGGTTGGCAGCTGCGTGGAGGGATACCACTCCAGCGTGCCGTCGGCGGTGGGCTGTGTGGCCTGGGTCGTTGCTTGTGCCGTCCACACAAACATCACGATGCCGACCTGCGCGTCGCTGTCGATGTGCACCACGCCACGCAGGCGCAGATCGACCACAGCCAGGCCCGTCTCCTCGGCGATCTCGCGCTCGGCGGCGGCTTTAATATCCTCGTTGCGCTCAACGTGGCCGCCGACGCCGTTGAGCCGATTGGGCCAGATGCGCTTGGTGGGCGCGCCGCGCAGCAGCAGCACCTGCGGCCCAGTCGCCGCCGGAAAGGTGACAAAGCACAGCACGCGCGGGATCACCTGCCAGCGCTGGAGGCTATTGGTAATGCCTTGATCATTTTTCCCCATGGGCAGTCCTTATGGCAGCGGCCGCGAGCCGCGCACCTGCGCCAAGCCCATCACCGCCTCGGCCAAGTTCGGATCGAGCCGATAGGCGGTTTCAAAGGCTTGGCGCGCATCATCGTTACGGCGCAGCTCGATCAAGCAGCGGCCTTTGCCGCACCATGTGCGCGCATCGCGCGGATTAAGCTCCAGCGCCTTATCAAAGTAGTAGAGCGCATCCCGTGGCTGGTTCTGATCGAACGTGGCCTGGCCGAGGCTGTACCATGCCTGCGGATCTTTCGGGTCCAGCTTCATCGCCATCTCGTAGGCTTGGAACGACTCTTTAGGCAGCATCAGCGCGCCATAGACCCGTCCGCGGCCGAGCCAAGCCCGCCGCTCTTTTTTATCGAGGGCCAGCGCCTGATCGTAGGCAGCGAGGGCCTCGCGGAGCTGATACTGGTGCTCGTGACACTCGCCGAGCAGCAGATGAGCGCGCACTTGCTCATCGAGTGGCGGGCGTAACGTCAGCGCGTGCTGGAAAGTTTTGATGGCATCGTTGTAGGCCAGCAGGCCGATCTGACAGGTGCCCATATTGACCCAGTAGGTCGATGTGTTTGGCTCTAGATCCACTGCCCAGCGGAAGCACTGGAGGGCTGCGCCGTGCTCGCGCAGCGACATATGGGCCACGCCCTGTGCATTCCAGTTGGCAGCCTGATCGGCAGAGTCATCCAGCGCGGGGCGGGGCAGCTCTTCGCCGATGTGATACTTGCGCAACCACTGCAGATCGCGCTCCAGCTCATCGAACGATGTATAGCGATCATCGGGCTTTTTGGCCAGGCAGCGGAGGATCACGTGATCGCAGCCGCGGCGCAGATCGGGCTTGACCTCAGATGGCGTAGGCGGAGGCACATTACAGTGCAGGTGCGTCAACTCTTCCACTGTAGCCGCCTTGAACGGCAGATCACCGAGCATCATCTCATAGAGCATCACGCCCATAGCGTAGATATCGCTCCAGGGGCCAAGCGGCGTGCCAGGCACCCGCTGCTCCGGGGACATATATGGCTGTGAGCCGCCGAACAGATCGCTGGCGTAGGTCACAATTTGCGTCTGTGGTTTGGCCGAGTCCTCGTGGCCCCAGCGGGTTTTCGTGTGGGTGACAGCTTGCGCTAGGCCAAAGTCGGTTACTTTAGCCACGCCCTCGGGTGTAATCATGACATTGTCGGGCTTGAGGTCGCGATGAATAATAGAGCAGCGATCGTAGGCATACTGCATGCCCCAGCAGATCTGAATAGAGAAGTCAATAATATTCTTAAATCGCAAGCGACCGCGGCGCAACAATGAGCGCAACGACGACCCAGGGACAAACTCCATAACGATGTGCGGGCGGCCGGCAATATTGAGAATGCGCGTCGCCTGCACAATGTTGGGATGCTGACCTAAGCGCATCCACACCTCGGCCTCGCGGGTAAAGTTCGCCAGCGCGCTGTCAACCCAGGTAAACTTGCCCTGAAACGTTTTGAGCGCCACCGTCTGATCCGAGCGCACATCGCGAGCGATATACACCAGGCCCATGAAGCCTTTGCGCACATCACGCACCAGATAGCGCTGGTCGATGATGTCGCCAACCTTGAACTCAACACCGCGGAGGTTATCGGCATTATCACCTTTGAGTCGCAACTTATCGAGAAGTGCCATGCCCTGCCTCCTGCATCACATGCCGCTAACGTGTTCACCGCCGACAGGTGGCTGGCGCTGATCGCGAATCACTGCTGCGGCAGCGTCGCGAAGCGCATCTTCAACTCGCTCACGGTGTTTTGGTAAAAAGTATTCGCTGGGCAGCGCATCAGGGGCAAACCACTCGTGGTGATCAGCCTCGTCGGAGGGGCCAAGCACACCGCCCTGAATCGAACATTCGAAGACAAGCACGACCTCGTGCTTCTGCGGCTTCGAGTAGACGCCGACCAAGCGGCCGGCCTGAACGTCTAGGCCAGTCTCCTCGCGCACCTCGCGCACAACGCCCTCGGTGACGCTCTCGTAAGGTTCGACGCCGCCGCCGGGCAGGTTCCACCAGCCACTATCGGCGCGGCGTGAAAGCAGCACATGCCCTGCATCATCGCGGATAACCGCAAATGCACCAATCCGGTGGGTTGGCGCATGTTTGGTAATCATGGGGGGCCTCCTTGTGTTGTAGAGTGAAATGCCAGGATATCAATTCGGGAGTGTTGCACCTGCACCCAATCACCAACGTGCAGTCGCTCTGTGCCTAGGCTGGCCTGTAAATCTGGCGCTGTAAGCGTTGTGCGCAGCCCAACGACACCAGAGCCAATCTGTATGTGCGCCTCCAAATAGACAGCCGCATAGCTCAGCTGATGCTGCGCCTCCCACACTGGCACGGCCTGCACCTGGCCCCACAGCGTTGGGCTAAGGCTCAGCTGGCTGGCAGGCGACTCGGGCTGCAACCCCTTGCGCTGCACACCAGCCGCCTGAAGCTGCACCTGGCTGAGCAGAAAAATAATCTGTGCGGAGCCGGTGCTGCCAACCAGGTCCAGATCAACGCGATGATGACGATCAACAACACCGAGCTGTAGACCATCGGCAAGTCGCAAGCCAAGCAGCGGCAGGTAGCGTGAGCCATCGCGGTGGAGCCGCCCAGGTATAACGCGCTCAAAGACCACCGGAAGATAGAGCTGCTCGGCATTGGTAAAGCGCATACGCAACCTATTTCACTGACAGGTTGGCCCGTGCAAGGCGCTCGGCTGCTGCGGTGATCGTATCGGAGCGCTTGGCAAAGCAGAAGCGCACCAAGCCTGACTGATAGGCATCGTGATAGAACACCGATGGCGGAATCGCGGCCACGCCAACCTCTGTTGTGAGATAGCGACAAAACTCGACATCATTGTCCCAGCCTAGCGCGGCGATGTCGGCCATCACAAAGTAGGTGCCTGCTGGAGGCAGCACGGCCATGCCAGCCTCGCGCAGCGCGGCCATCAACTCGCTGCGGCGCTGCGCATAAAACGATACCAACTGACGCTCGTAGGCGAGGCCGGCATCGAGCGCCACGCCCATGGCCACCTGTAGCGGCGTCGGCGCGCAGAACGTCATAAACTGGTGGACGCGGCGCACAGCGCTTGTTAGGTGCGCTGGTGCCAGCGCATAGCCAACCTTCCAGCCAGTTAGGCTAAACGTCTTGCCGGTGCTGCTGATCGTCACCGTGCGCTCCCACATGCCCGGCAGTGTGGCAATCGAGATATGCTTGGCGTCCTCGTAGACCAGCCGCTCATAGACCTCGTCGGTAATAACGAGCAGATCGTGGGCTTGCGCCAGCTCGGCAATCGTGTGCAGCTCGGACGAAGACCACACTTTACCTGTTGGATTATGCGGCGTGTTCAGCAAGATCGCGCGGGTCTGGGGCGTGATGGCTGCCTGGAGCGCCTCGACTGGCAGCGTCCAATGTGGCTCAGGCAGGCGCACATAGCGCGGCACGCCGCCAGCTAGCAGCACATCTGGCGGGTAGGCGTCATAGTATGGCTCGAAGATAATCACCTCATCGCCAGGATTAATCAGCCCCAGCATCGTAGCCAGCAGCGCCTCGGTCGCACCGCAGGTGACGGTCACATCCGTGTCGCTGTTGATCTCCATACCGGTGTGCTGCTGCCATGAGCGTGTGATTGCCGCCCGCAAACTGGCGACACCATGACTTGGCGCATACTGGTTGCGCTCGGCGGCGATGGCCGCGCTCGCCGCATCTTTGATAAACGCGGGGCCGGCAAAGTCGGGGTAGCCCTGCGATAGGTTGATCGCTTCATGCTGGGCTGCTAGCGCGCTCATCTCTGTAAAGATGGATGTTCCAAAGCCGCGCACACGCTGGGCCATAAAATCGGTCATTACACTCTCCAAAAGGGCTGTACCCATTAGGACCAAAGGTACACTCTATTATACTCGACCACTTCGCGATTAGCGATAGCCCGCTGCTGAACGCAGCACAGCCCGCAAAGAAAGCTCTGCCTAGGCCCATACGTCTTAATATTAAGATTTCCCACGTGGCGGGCACACGCGTATCTACCAGCATTATTCGTAGAGAGTGAATGCTAGGAGAGGTTAGATCAGGCGCATGTCGGTTGTATTCACACTCCAAATCCACTATGATAACACTACAGCACTAGTACTTTCTAGCTACTTAACATCAACCACCAACCATATATCTCCACACATTTCATCTTGTTGCCCCTCGCCCAAAATGCGTGCCGATATTGAGGAAAGGACCAATGCTATGAAACAGCGGTACATTTTCTCATTGTGCATCATTGCTACCATTTCATTGGGGGGCCTCAGCTCACCAACACCGTCGAGCTTCGCAGCGCAAGAGCCTGAAGCCAAACCACACGTCAGCCTGCCGAGCGACGAGGCGCTCTCGCTACGGCAGTACGAGCAGCAGCACGGGCTTAGCCTTAGCGCCCTGCAGTACGATTACTATTGGATCGCTGGCAACACATTTAAACCACGCAACAGCGCGGTAACTGTCGGCTACCGAGGCGCGGGATGCCTGTATCGGACAAGCTCAGCAGGTGTCTCGATCGATGATGATGCGCTCACGGCCAATGTTCAACTCCCCACAGACGCCGTTATCCTGGGGCTGCGCTTCTATGGCTACGACACCAATGCAGCCGACTCGCAGCTGCAGCTGAATCTCTACGATGGCGCAGGCGATATACAGGGGCTGGTCGCTAGTGATATCACCGGCGCACCAGGCTTTGCCTCCACCTATGTTGGTTTGAGCACACCATACACCGTCACGAACTCGGACGGGTCGCTGGCGCTGGCATGGTATAGCTATGCCACAGACATCGATCTGTCCATTTGCGGCGGGCGCATCTTCTATGTCAAGCCACGTGCAACCATCAGCAATCCAACGGCGGCCAACACCAGCGCGGAGCTAACCAGCGTCGCCGACATCAGCAGCCCGCTGTACAACACCTACACCTATAAGTTCTACACCGGGGCGAACTTTCAGCCCCGCAGCACAACATCGACCTACGTCTACAAAAGCCGCGGCTGCATTAGTGGCACCAGCGGCGGACTCTATACGATCGACGTCGATGTGCCAACCGCAGCAGAAGTGCTCGGCGTGCGAATGTACTATCGCTACCTCGTCGCAGCGACGGCCGGGCCAACACTTTACCTCACCGACTACGATGCTGCTGGTGGGTTTAGCGACATACAGTCCATTGCTGTCGACGATACAACGCTGGGCTACCACTCACGCTATATCGCTATGACCACGCCGTACACCGTCAGCCAAGTTGCGCATGCGCTTGTGCTCAACGTGAGCCTGCCAAACAACACTGATGCAGCGTTCTGTGGCGCGCGCATCTTCTACCGCTATGACGAGGCCGTGTTCCCGCCCATTCCAGTCCCAAGGGCCAGCGCAGCCAGTGTCCAGCCGAGTGTTGAGCGCCAACCAGAGGCGAGCACAGCCGCGATGCCCGCAGCGCCTGCCGCGCTTGACGAGCTACAGACAGTGAGTGCAGCACAATCTGTGGTCACACGCTACTTCTACCGCTTTATCGCTGGCAGCGCTTTCTTGCCGCGTGCGGCCAGCAACGTAAGCTACCGCAGCGTCGGCTGCTCCTACGTTAGCGGCGGCTTGTCCATTCTGAACGCAGCGCTGCATCTGCCAACAGGAGCGCAGCTCATCGGTATGCGCATGTTCTACTACGACGACTCCACCTCGGACTCGACGATGTATATCACCGACTACAACGGCTCTGGTGACTACAACGAGTTCATTATTGGCAGCTCCAGCGGCACCCCCGGCTATGGATCTGTGTTTGTTATGCCAACAGCATCCTACAACGTCGATAACTACAATCATTCGCTGGTCAATGTTTGGAGTGGCGCTGGCGACACATCGGGCAATACAGCCCTCTGTGGCATGCGCGCCTTTTACTCGCTTGAATTCGCCTATCCACTGTTCCTGCCCACCGTTATCAAATAGGTCACCGTACAGCGGGGGCACAGACAGGTGCCCCCGCGCTATACACCCACTGGACAGCAGCTACATTGAACCGCGACAAAGGAGGTGATGCCAGCGCCGATCATAGTCTGCTCCCATTCGCACACAGGACACAGCGAAGCCACTGACTAGAAAGGACTACAGCTTGAAACAGCGCTCTACGTTTATTCTTCTTATCGTTCTCATATTGAGTCTGCTTGGTGCAAACCAGCCAACACCAGCCACATACGCCAAGCAAGTAAGCCAGGGAGAAGAGGCCATCGCCACCGCCAGTCGCTCCAGCAGCGAGATGGAGGCCGTCCAACGCTACGCGCAACAGACCGGCCAGAAGGTCAGCGCACTGCGCCAGGACTACTACTGGACCGCCGGCAACGCCTTTCAGCCACGCAATAGTGCCGTCACGCTCGGCTATAACGGCGGCGGCTGCACCTACCGCGCCAGCTCGGCTGGCTTAACCAGCGATGACGATGCGCTCACCGCCGACGTGCAGCTGCCGACCGGATCGATCATCTTAGGCGTGCAGTTCTTCGGCTATGACATTAACGCTAGCGCAAACTCGGATCTTCTGCTCACCGCCTACGATGGAGTCGGGGGCTTCAACAATCTGGCGTCTGGGTCGATCGTTGGAGAACCTGGCTATACCAGCATCTACATGACGCTGAGCACACCCTACACGGTCACCAACTCGGACGAGTCGCTGTCGCTCGTCTGGTACAGCAACGACACAGCTTCTAGCCTAGCCATCTGCGGTGGACGCGTTCACTATCTCAAGCCCGATGCCACCCCCACCAATCCGGTCGCCGCCGTCGAGTCTGCTGCTGCCACCAGTGTTGAGCGGGACAGCATCGCGCAGCTCAGCAGCCCCAGCGCACTGGCGTTCGCCTATAAGTTCTATGCTGGATCGAACTTCCAGGCGCGCAGCACTGGCTACACCTTCAGCTACGGCGGGCGCGGCTGTATCACCCCCGGCGGCGTCAGCTCGCTCAGCATGGACGTTGATATTCCCTCCGGCGCTGAGATTCAGGGCGTGCGGATGTACTACAACTACAATGTTGCCGATGGATCAAGTCCCACGATCTTTTTGACCCAGTATGACGGCGCAGGCAGCTTCGCCGACCTGCAAACCTTCAGCGCGACTGACACCTCGGCGGGCTACCACTCACGCTACCTTGCGCTCACGACGCCCTATACGGTCAATCAGTATAACTATGCGCTCGTGCTCACGGTGGCCATGCCCAACAACCCCAATGTCGAGTTCTGCGGCGCACGGATCTTCTACAGCTACGATAACGGCGCACTCAAGGGACTGCCCGGGCAGCTCGCCGCGCTACCAGCGCAGCGCAGCCTGCGCCCCGCGCCATTCAGCGGCCCAGCCGACGGCGTAGTCGCTACGGACACAGCACCAGCAGCCGTGAGCACATCGATCAATGCGCCCGATACGCCAGCGAGCAGGACAGCTGGCACTGCCGAGTCCATGGGCACAGCGCCAGCGCCAGCAGTCGCCGATAACGCCGATGTGCTCGGCCTCGACAGAGCGCCCAGCGCTGATACCTACTACTTCTACCGCTTCATCGCTGGCAGCACCTTCCAGCCGCGTGAATCATCAACGACGACGGCCTATAAAGGCGCAGGCTGCACATACATTAGTGGCGGATCATCAATCCTCAACGCCGCCTTCCACCTGCCGACAGGCGCGCGGCTGCTGGGCGTGCGCATGTTCTACTACGATAATGTTGCCACCGACTCACATATGTTCATCACCAGCTACAATGGCAGAGGCGGCTACAGTGAGTTCATCGTCGCCGCATCAAGCGGCACCCCCGGCTATGATTCGATCTACAAGCAGGCAACGGGCACCTATCTGATCGACAACTTCAACAATGCCCTCAACGGCGTGTGGAACAGCGGCAGCACAACCACGAGCGACTCCGCTCTGTGCGGTATGCGCGCTTTCTACTCGATGACGTTTGGCCCGCCGCGCATCCTCTTGCCAGCTATGCTGAAGTAGCCCGCACAGCAGTCAAACGAACAGCGGCCGCTTGCTTATGCAGCGCGGCCGCTATCGTTTAAGGGCTAACATCGGCTATAATCACGGCGCTAGACCTTGCATTGAGAAGAAAGGAGTGAGGATCATGCAGCCCCGTATGCTCATGGTTGTTGCGCTTGCGCTCGTCCTGCTCGTCCTTGGCCCCGCATCAGCCCCCAGCGCCGCCCAGTCGCCTGCGCTTGCCGCTCCTGACAGCCTAGCCAGTGCCAAAGCGGCGGCCTACCAGCGCTACAAGCAGCACGCCAACAGCACCCTCCACGAGTATGACTACGCTGTCAGCGGCAACACACTTCGGCCCCGCACAAACGCTGTGACCGTTGGCTCGATCGGCCATGGCTGTAGCTATCGGGCCAGCGCATCAGGCATAGCACCCGATAGCGATGCGCTCGCTAGCCCGGTCCAGCTACCAACAGGCGCGGTCATTCTTGGACTGAGCATCAGTGTCTACGATACGAGCAGCACCGCCGATGGCTATGCGCTGCTGTCGCTCTATGATGGCTCTGGCGGTGTGCACAATCTGATCGGCAACTCGATCAGCGGCACGCCAGGCTATGCCGAGCAGTATGTCGCTCTTACGACACCGTTCACCGTTACCAACAGCACTGGCGCGCTGGCGCTGGTGTGGTATAGCGATAGCACCACCCCAGCGAACAGCATTGCGATCTGCGCAATGCGCCTGCACTACGCCTGGGATTGGACTGCCGAGCGCTCACAGTTCGCGCTCACCACCTCCAGTGGCAGCCATGACTCTGTGCAGCGCTATGCTGGTGCCAACTTCCAGCCAACCAGCAGCAGCGCCACCTACACCTACGGCGCTGGCGGCTGCCTTTCCAGCTCCGAGGGCAGCTACACCATCGATGTCGATGTACCGTCAGGGTCCGCGGTGCTCGGCGTGCATATGCAGTACTATTTTACGGCCGCTGGCGGCACCGGCCCGGTGCTGCATCTCACAAGCTCCGACGGCCTCGGTGCCCAAGCCGATCTAGTCAGCATCGGTGTGGACGACACCAGCCTGGGCTACCACTCACGCTATGTGCCGCTCACCACGCCCTACACAGTCAATCAGGCCGCACAGGCGCTGCACCTTGATGTGGACATGGCCCTTAGCGCTGGCTCCTTTTGTGGTGCAAGCATCATCTATCGCCGCAGCGCAGCCCCATTTCAGCCAATCCTGGTGTACAGCAGCGCAACCGACCGTGCAGTGCTCACCAGCGCCACAGCGATCAGCGAGCGCTTTATTGGCGGCAGCACCTTTCAGCCTGCGGCCACCAGCGCGGCCAAGGCGTATGCATCTGGCGGGTGTAGCTATCTGACCAGCGGCACCAGCCTCAGCGCCGCCGTCAATCTGCCAGCCGGCGCACTGCTGCAAAGCGTCACGCTGTACTACAGCAACACCACCGCCACCACAGCTGAGCTACGCCTAACAGACTATAACGGCAGGATACAAGAGCGTGGCCTTGCGCGCAGCGTCACCAGCGCCAATGTCGCCCATACAAGCAGCACGGGGCTAGTCGAGGCCCGCTACGCGCCCTATATCGTCGATAACGCCAGCTATGCACTGGCTGGCATTTGGCAGAGCAGCAGCCCCGCGACAGCGAACGCCGTATGCGGCATGCGCATCACCAGCGCTGTTCCAATTGCCTATCCCACGTTCCTACCTGTGCTGCGCAGGCAGCCCTGATGCACACAGCGGCGGTTGGTGCGCAACCCAACCGCCGCTGTCTTTTTTAGGATGACGGGCGCGCTATGCTATGTGGCCCTGCTACAGCCCACGTTCCTACCTGTGCTGCGCAAGCAGCCATGATGCACACAGCGGCGGTTGGTGCGCAACCCAACCGCCGCTGTCTTTTTTAGGATGACGGGCGCGCTATGCTATGT
>JABXJS010000268.1 GCA_013538855.1 Herpetosiphonaceae bacterium | reverse complement strand
GTGCGTTGGCGGTGCGGCAAACGCACGGCGCTTGCCATCGCACGGTGGCGGCGGGGCGGCGCGCCGAGGCTGCGGTGCCAACGCGCGGGCGGGCTGGCAACGGGCAGGCGCGCTGCACGCCAGCGGGCGGGACGCGGCTGGGGCTGCATCAGCAAAAAAGAACGGCTGCGCGGCCTGCAAGCGCACACGGGGCCTTGTGCGCTGCGGTCAGCGGCGTGGCCCCGCTGGCTGTGCGCGACGGTTTAGGGCGTGACATCCTCGTTTTCGAGCCAGCCGAAGCGCGCCCAGTCGGCCTGGCCCTTGGCGTTGAAGCTGACGCCCTCGGCCTCTAGGCGCGTGCGCTGCTCGGTCATGGTGTGCTGCGGGCAGCGGGTGGAGATCTGGCCGGCGCGGTTGATCACGCGCCACCAGGGCACGTCGGGGTAGATCTCATCGAGCATGTGGAGAGCGTTGCCGACGGCGCGGGCGTGGCCGGGGTAGCCTGCCAGCAGCGCCAGCCGCCCGTAGTTGATCACGCGGCCCGGCGGGATGCGGCGCACAACGCGGTAGATCGCCTGTTGAAACTCAGTCATCAATCTTGCTCCCAAGCTTATCGCGGGCCTCGGTGCGGCTGAGAATCTCGCCGCCCAGGCCGACGACATTGGACGAGGAGATGGACATCAGCACCAGCATGCCATTGAACAGGACACCGAACATCAGCACAAACCAGCTTGGCAGCGGCCCGACCGCCGCACGCCGATAAAACTCATCGAACGACTGCGCCACGCTTGGATGGATGCCGACCTTGACAATCCAGCTCAGCGCCAGCAGGCCGAAGATCCACATATAGTTGCGGCGCAGGCGGCGGCCCATCGCCTCCCACATGCTAATGTTGAAACTTGGCTCGTTGAGGTCCTTCGCCAGCAGCTCGCGCCAGTGCAGCAAATCCTCGTGCTGCGGGTCCATATTGGGGGCGAGCATATCGGCGAAGAACTCGGTCTCGATCACGCGGACGCGGGTGCGCCAGAGATCGTAGTAGCGATAGCGCCGCGCCTCGATAAACAGAAAGAACATAATCAGCAGCGAGTTGAGCAAGATCATCACCGGCGTGTTGGCGGGGCTGCTGAAGGCGAACGAGAGCGTCGCGCCGGTGGTGAGCACGGCCCAGTTGGTGGTGCCGTCGAGGCGCATGCGCCAGGTGTTGGCGCGGTTGACCTCGCCGCGGTAGAGGTGCACGAGGGCCGTGTTGAACTCGCTGGGGGTGAGCGGGCGGGTAGGCGGCAGCGGCGTGCGCGGCAGCGGTGCGCCGGCCGACGTCAGCTTAGAGCGCCGCACCGGCGGCAGCGGCGACTCCTGTGGCAGTTGAAATGGCGGGCGTTGCATACATTCACCATTGTAGCGAGGCCAACCGCCAACAGGCGACAGTTGGCCTCATCTGCTCCCCAAGCAATCGACAACCTGATGCGCGGCTGCGCGCGCGATGAGCAGCTACCTGGTTCGATCTCCAGCGATCAGTAGCGATCTAAGATTTTGGATAGCTCGTAGAGCTTCGCATCGAGCACCTTGGGGTGGGCGAGCACCTCGGCGTAGGGCGTGAGCGTAATCTTGCGCGACTGCATGCCGACCAGGCCGCCGTGCTTATTGCACAGCAACATCTCGACCGCCGCGCAGCCCAGGCGGGTGGCGAGGGTGCGATCGAAGGCCGAGGGCGAGCCGCCGCGCTGAATGTGGCCGAGGATGGTCGCGCGGGTGCGGAAGTTCAGGTTAAACGTTGTATCCTCGCCGACCATCGCGTTGATATGATCCTGAATGGCCTGGGCGTTGAGCGGCGCGCCCTCGGCGACCACGATCACGCAGTTGGTCTTGCCTTTGCGGAACGAGCGTCGGATGACCTCGACGACCTCCTCGATGGTGGTGTCGGGAATCTCGGGGATGAGGATGGCCTCTGCGCCGCCGGCGAGGCCGCCCATGAGCGCCAGGTAGCCAGAGCGGCGGCCCATGGTTTCGATGATAAAGGCGCGCTGGTGCGACGAGGCGGTGTCTTTGATCTTGTCGATCGCCTCCAGCACCGTGTTGAGCGCCGTATCGGCCCCGATGGTCATATCGGTGCCGTAGATATCGTTATCGATGGTGCCAGGCAGGCAGATGGTGGGGAAGTCGTGCTCCTCCTCCAGCTTGGTGGCCCCGCGCAGGGAGCCATCGCCGCCGATAACCACCAGCCCGTCGATGCCGTGCCAGCGCAAATTTTCGAGCGCCTTCTCACGTCCGCTGGGCGTCATAAACTCCGGCGAGCGGGCCGTCAGCAGCATGGTGCCGCCCCGCTGAATAATGCCACCGACATCTTTATACTCGAGTCGGCGCATGTCGTTTTGAATCAGGCCAGCATAGCCGCGAAAAACTCCGTACACCTCGCAGCCAGAGTGCAGCGCAGTGCGAGTCACGGCGCGGATCGCCGGATTCATGCCCGGCGAGTCGCCACCACTGGTTAACACGGCAATTCGTCGCATCGTCAACCTCACAGAGTGTCAAAGTGGCAGCGCTGCCAGGGTACGGCGCACGTGGCCGTCAGAAGATCAAACGGAGAGCAAGATAGACCAGCACAATGCCCACGCCAACGAAGATCAGCAGGTTTGTGATGGTGAGCGGCACATAGAACACGAGCCGCGCGCGGCTTAACACAAACCAAACCACGAGCGCAACAGCAACGAACAACAACAGTGAGTTCTTGCGCCTACGTCGCATAGTTCCTCCTAGCGGGATTAGCTCCTATTATAGCACGCAGGGCTAGCGCGTAGCCCTGCTCACTGCTACTACGCCGCCAGCGCGCTAGCGTTGCTCGATCACCAGCACCTGCGGCACGCGCACAAGCGAGTTGACCGTAAAGCTCAGCTCCGGCGTGTCCACGGCGAGACCGGTTGATGAGCCGCCGTCGAGGTTCAGGGCATTGACGATGTCCAGCTCGGCCTGGTCAACCAGCCAGCGGCTCAGCTCGGACAGCGTTAGCTCGGGCCAGCCGCAGGCGAGCAGCAGCAGATGGCCGCTGCTATCGGTAGCGATCACCGAGCGGCGGGCGCGGTCGCCATCGTCGTTGGGCTGTGGCACGCGCTCGCCGTGCAGCACCAGCATCGGTGCCGACTGCAGCGCCTGTGCGAAGGTCTCGCTGGAGTCATAGGGCTGCTCCTTGAGCGAGCGGATGGCGAGGTTGCCGGCCGCATCGACGGTGAGCATGCCGCCAAAGCCCTCGTAGGACACACCAGCGCTCACGCCATCGAAGACGGTCAGCGCCGTGGCGCGGCCCTGCTTATCGAAGTAGCCGCCGTTGATTAGTGCGACTGGCTGCAGCGCCTGCTGCCACTCGCTGATGGTGCCTGGGGCGCTGTCGTCATATGCGACCCGCACGCGCAGGCGCGCCGGGTCGATGCGCAGCACCTGCATGCTCGCTAGGTCGAGCTTCAGCTCTTGAAACTCAACGCCGGCCATCAGCGTGCGCCAGCCAGCGCTGCTAGGCGCAGGCAGCTGCTCCTGCGTGGCCTCAGGAATGCTCGGTGCACTTGTAACCTGTGGGCTGACCACGACGCGGCGCACGCTGTCGCCCGAGCAGGCAGCCAGCAGGGTACATACAACTATCCAAACGATTATCCGCCGCACGGGGCCTCCTTGTCGCTACTTGATCCCAGCACCTGCTCGCGCGAGCTGCGCTGCCCAAGTGGCTAATTGCTTTTTCTTCTTGATCGCGTATCATACCGCTTATGTGGACTCTTCTTGACAACCGTGAGCTGTCGGCGCGCTGGCATTGGATCACATGCGCGGCTCCAGCGGGCATGCAGCCGGGCCAGTTTGTGATGGTGCGCTGTAGTGCGCCAACCAGCGCCGACCCGTGGCTGCGCCAGATGTGCTGGGTGGCGCAGGCGCATGCCGACACCACCACGCTCCTCGTCGACACGCAGAGCGCTGGCGGGCCATGGCTCGCTGCGCAGCGGCCGGGGGCGCTGCTGGATGTGCTGGGGCCGCTTGGTAGCGCTTGGATGCCAGGGCAGCGGCCGCAAACGCTGCTGGCGCTAGCAGAGGGCACGGCGGTGGCCGCGCTGGTGGCGATTATTGAGCGTGTTGTGGCCCAGGGCGGCGCGGCGCTGCTGCTCACGAGCGCGCCGCATGCCGAGCGGCTGCCGCCGTTCGTGCTGCCGCCGGAGGTCGAGTACCTTGCCACCGATGACGACGTGCTCTCGCTGCTTGAAGCAGCACCGCGCAGCCTCGACAGCCCGCTGCTGTGGGCCGACACGATTGTCGCCGCTGGCTCGGCGGCGCTGGCCGCACGGCTGGCGCAGCGCATTCGCCGTGATCGCTTCAACTGGGCGGCGGGCCTTGCGCACTTTACCTTTAATCAGCCGCTCGCGTGTGGCGTGGGCCTGTGTGGCGGCTGCTGGCATGAGACGCGGCAGGGCTGGCGCTTGCTCTGCCACGCCGGGCCATGGTTCGATCTAAAAACACTGCTGTAGTGGCACAGCGCACGCCTGCGTGTGTGCTTTTGAGTTCGACTATTTTCTTGTACAATTGAAGCAAAGAGCGTATAACCTGAGGCGCGAGCAACGGCGCTCATTCGCACAAGGGAGATTTCATGTTACCAGAGTTTAAGAACGAACCGCTGACCGACTTCGCGGTCAAAGCCAACGCCGAGGCCATGAAGGCGGCCCTGGCCAAGGTCAAAGATCAGCTTGGACAGTCCTACCCGCTGCTGATTGGCGGCAAGCACATCGAGGCAAGCGAGACCTTCGACTCAATCAATCCTGCGCATCCGGATCAGGTGGTCGGCTCGTTTGCCAAGGGCACGGCCGACGATGCGCGCCAGGCGATTGAGACGGCTGCAGCAACCTTCGAGTCGTGGCGCAAGGTTGCGCCGACCGAGCGCGCGCGCTACCTTTTCAAGGCGGCAGCCGCCATGCGCCGCCGCAAGTTCGAGTTCGCCGCCTGGATGGTCTATGAGGTCAGCAAAAGCTGGGTCGAGGCCGATGCCGATGTCGCCGAGGCGATCGACTTTCTAGAGTACTACGGCCGTCAGATGATGCGCCTGGGCGGCCCCCAGGATGTGGTGCCCTATCCCGGCGAGGAGAACGAGCTGCTGTATGTGCCGCTGGGCGTGGGCGTGGTTATTCCGCCGTGGAACTTCCCGCTGGCGATCATGGTCGGCATGACCTCGGCGGCGATTGTGGCCGGTAACACGGTGGTGCTCAAGCCCGCCTCGACCGCGCCGACGATCGCTGCTCAGTTCGTGCGGCTCATGGTCGAAGAGGCCGGCCTGCCTGACGGCGTGCTGAACTTCGTGCCTGGCCCTGGCAGCAGCGTCGGCGATACGCTGGTCGATCATCCCAAGACCCGCTTTATCGCCTTCACTGGCTCCAAAGAGATCGGCCTGCGCATCTTCGAGCGCGCGGCCAAGCATCAGCCTGGCCAGATCTGGCTGAAGCGCACCATCCTTGAGATGGGCGGCAAGGACTCGATTATCGTCGATGAGACCGCCGACCTCGATGCGGCCGCCGATGCGATCACCGCCGCCGCCTTCGGCTTTCAGGGCCAGAAGTGCTCGGCCTGCTCGCGGGCGATCATCGTCGATAGCGTCTATGACTCGGTGCTGAAGAAGGTTGTCGAGCGCACGCGCAAGCTGACGCAGGGCGATACCACCGATGTCGCCAACTATATGGGCGCGGTGATCGACGCCAAAGCCTTCGGCAAGATCAAAGAGTATATCGAGATTGGCAAGTCCGAGGGTCGCCTCATGGTTGGCGGCGAGGTCGGCGATGGCGCGAACGGCTACTTTATCCCGCCCACCATCATCGCCGATATCGATCCCAAGGCGCGCCTGGCGCAGGAGGAGATCTTCGGCCCGGTGTTGGCCTTTATTCGCGCCAGCGACTGGGACAACGCACTGGAGATCGCCAACAACACCGAGTATGGCTTGACCGGCGCAGTCTTCAGCCGCTCACGGGAGCGCCTGGAGCAGGCCCGCCGCGACTTCCACGTCGGCAACCTGTACCTCAACCGCAAATGCACCGGCGCGCTCGTCGGCGTGCAGCCCTTCGGCGGCTTCAACATGAGCGGCACCGACTCCAAAGCGGGCGGCCCTGACTACCTGCTGCTCTTTACGCAGGCCAAGTCCATCGCCGACCGCCTGTAAGCCTGTGGCCCTCCAAGCTGCTTCTATCCGCTCTCCCAGCATATGGGGGAGCGGATTTTTTGGCTTTACAAGCGCAAGAACATTGCATTGGTGTGTTTTCAGGACTATCGCACTATGTACTGGCTATAGGTGATCGTAAACAATGGTATATAGACCATCGTAGAACGATGCTTGATAGGAGTACACGCCTGCAAGTTAGGGCGGCTACTATCTGCTGAATATGGCAAAGCTCTTATTTGTTGTTGATCAATCCTGTCGGTTCTAGGAGGACTGGTTTGAAACCACATCTACGTTGGATGACGCTCTGTCTTGCGCTGGTAGTTTTACTCGGGGGCAGTAGCTTCGTAGCCCATGCTGCAAACCGCGAGTCTGGCGACATCACGCCAGTGGGCGATGCTGAAAAAGTGCCGCAGGTCGCCTCGCTCGAAACGGTCATTCGTAAAGCTGGCGCGCGGCTCGGCTGTCAAGGGGCGTTTCCACAAGTATCGTACAACATCTCCGAGCACCAGGTGAGCTACAGCTGCGCTGTGTCCGCTGGCCACGCCTCCTGGGTGGTGATCAAAGAGTTCAACAGCGCTGCCGAGGCCGAGGCAGCCTTCTATGCCCTCCAGCCACAGGGCGGCACCTTTGACTACCACGGCCATACTGCGGCAAGCTGGACCGAGACGCGCCAGCCTGGCCAGGAGCGCATCTATGCCTGGTTTACCGAGCGCTGGCTGATTAAGGCAGCTGCGTTTGATGATACCCAGTACATTTATGCGCCGTCGCCGTCCGAGTATGCCTCCGCTGTGCACTACGTTGGGCAAGATCAAGGACTGTGGAACTAGCGCTGGCCCTATGCGCTAGGCGCATGCTCTAGCGCGATAGCGCAGCATATGCCGCTCTGCCAGCATTTGGCAGAGCGGCGCTGTTTGTGCTACACGTGTTTACTGGCGCTCTGTTCTCTAGGCATGGCAGCAAAGCGCGCGCCTCTGACCTGAATTGATGGCCAGAGGCGCTACTGTCGGTGTGATCTGGTGGTCAACGCGGGGCCGACGTTTTACCAGTACTGGGCCTTGTGCTTGCGATAGAAGTCCACGGTGCGCTGAAGGCCGTCGTGCAGGTCGATGGTTGGCTCCCAGCCGAGGCTGGTCTGGATGCGGCTGTACGAGCTATAGACACTGCCGATATCGATGCGCGCCTTATCGCTCGGAAAGGGGACCAGCTTGTAGGCACCGGTGTCGGCCACCTCAATCAGCGTTTTAATCAGCTCCAGGTGGCTGACTGGCTGGCGACCGCCAAGGTTGAAGATCTGGCCATCGGCATTAGAATCGACGGCAGCGAGCAGCAGCGCTCTGACTGCATCATCAACGTAGTTGTAGTCGCGCAGCTGCTCGCCAGTGCCATACAGGCTGATCGTTTCGTTGTCGATGACCTGGCGGATAAACCAGCCGAGCGCCGTTTGGCGGGCGTGGCGCACGAGCATGCGCGGGCCATACGTATTGGTCAGCCGCAGCACACAGGTGCGAATGCCATACACATTATTGTAGAGAATGTGATACCACTCGCCGGCCATCTTGTTGATGCCGTTGACATCGACAGGCTGGAGCGGATGGCGCTCGTCGACAGGGAGGTACTCGGGCTTGCCGTAGATCTGGCGCGTCGAGGCGAAGATCAGCTTGATATCGCGGTTGTGGCGACGGCATGCCTCTAAGATCGAGAGCTGCGCGCGGCAGTTAATATCGAGGTCGTTGAAGGGATTCTCCATCGAGTCGATATGGCTGACCTGACCGGCCAGATTAAATAAGTAGTGCTGGCCCTGGACAAGGTACTGCATCGAGTGCTGATCGCGCACATCGGCGATATTCACCTGGACGTGATCTTTGATATCAGCGATATTCGCTAGATTGCCGCCGTACTCTGGCACCAGCGAGTCAACGATGAGCACCTCGGCTCCTAGCTCCACGAGCTGGTGTGCCAGATTGGAGCCGATAAAGCCTAGGCCGCCAGTGATCAGACAGCGTTTGCCGCTAAATGCATCAGCAGGGACTGTCATTGGCTTGCCTGTCCTTCGCGCTGGAGCAACAGCGCCTTGCGCCGCTGCTGCTGCGCCAGATGGGTGCGGCGCAGCACAAGCTTCCACCATAGCCCAATCAACTGGAGCAGTGTGCGCCCGACGCGACGGAAGTTGAAAAACTGCGACTTGCCATAGGTGCGGTGGTAGTGGTGCACAGGCACCTCGGCGAAGTGGAAGTCGGCGTCTTGGATCTTCTTGACCAGCTCTAGGCAGATGGTGCCAGTGTTGGACTCTAGCTCAACCACATCAAAGACCCGGCGGCGGATGAGGCGGAAGTCACAGTCGACATCGCGCAGCTTAAAGCCAAACATCAATTTAACGCCGTGATGGTAGATACGCCCAATAATCTTGCGGTGCAGCGGGTCAGAGCGCGAGATCTTGTAGCCATTGACGACATCGACTTCCGGTGTGAGCTTAGCATAGAGATCACGTAGCTCGTGGGGATCGTACTGGGCGTCGCCGTCGGTGTAGAAGATCAGCTCTTTGCTGGCCGTGGCAAAGCCTGTGCGCAGCGCGCCGCCGTAGCCGCGGTTGCGCTGGTGGTGCACAACTTTGAACTGCTCGAACTGGCGGGCCAGATCATCCAAAACTTCTGCTGTGTAGTCGGTGCTGCCATCGTTAACAACGATCACTTCATAATCGTCGGTAAGCTCGGGCAGCACATGCAGCGCCGCCAGAACTAAGCTGCCAATCGTGCCAGCGTCGTTGTAAGCGGGAAAAAACACCGAAATGCTCGGCCTCTGTGTTGCCATTCTTTATCCTTCAACGAGTATGTTCAGGTTTGCACAATTCTGCGGCGGATTATACCATACCCACATCAGGCGCTTGGACATAATGCGACGGGCCAGAGCTTCAGCTCTGGCCCGCTGCTGTCTGCGATGGATGGTTTTTTAGATCGAGTAGCCGTTCCAGCCGCCGCTGCGGTACTCCTCGCGGCGCTTGTCGATGTCAACGGCGTTGTGGTTGCGCAAGATATCGACCGCGCGATTGGCTTGGTTCTCGTCGATGGTCTGCACCGTGACGAGCGTGCCGCCGCGCTTCAAGCCCTCGGCGTACACATGGGCCTCCTCCTCAGGGATGCCGAGGCCGACGAGCGCGCCGATAAGACCACCGGCTGCCGCACCAACGCCAGCGCCCAAGGCGGTTGAGCCAAGCACTGTGGTCAGCGTACCAGCGGTTGCCACTGGACCAATACCAGGCAGCGTGATGCTCCCTAGGCCAACCAGCAGGCCAACCAGGCCGCCGACGGCGGTACCAGTGACTGCGCCAGCGCCCGCTGCCTGCTCGGTGGGACTCGCGTTTGCAGCCTCGAACTTGCTAGCCATGTCTTTGCTCTGGACGGCCACGCCGATGCGCTCGCGCGCAAAGTTATTCTGCTGGAGATCGCGCACGGCCTCCTCGGCATGGTTCGTGGTGTCAAATAGGCCAATCACCGTTCGTTCTAAGTTTGCCATTCGTTAAGGCTCCTTTCTGCTGCTTTGTATGCCAATTCATCTTGGTGATCCAGTCATGGGAGCAGATTTAGGGCAGTGCCCCAAGCCCCCAGCAGGGTTCGACCCTGCACCCGATCAAAGGTGAACTGGTCGCATATTGCTGTCACAAAATATATAAAAGCAATACCTATGCCAGCACCATCCGCGCGTCACGCTTAAACAATACGCCGCCACCTCGATTTGCTGAAAAGGTGACGGCGTACCGCTGTCCATGAAACACTCACTTAGTGCACTACGATAGCAGGAACTATGCCATAGAAGCATGAAAAAGCGACGGTGCCAGATGACACCGTCGCTTAGGTTGCTGCGTCGCGCAGTTTAGCGCACGCGGCCGCGGGTGGCTAGGTTATAGATACCGAGCAGGATCACGGCACCAAGGAAGGCGGTGAGCAAGCTGCCGATGCTGAACACGTTCGGGGCCACATCCTGGTTGAGCAGGAAGCCGCCGATGAACGCGCCAATAATACCGACAACGATGTTCAACAGCGCGCCCTGCTGGGCGTCGGTGTTCATAACCAAACTCGCCAGCCAACCGATGAGGGCACCGAACAGAAGCCACAAAATCAAACTAAGCATTGTTTCCTCCTAATTCTTAGGCTTGTCACAGTTGTTTGTGTTGCTGTGAGAGTTCATATCACTCTGCCCTTAGATAAAGCAGAAAGTGTGCCACGCCCATACCAGAGTGGTACTATGGCTGTTTTATGGCTTCTTGATGATCTAAAAACGTACCGCTCATCACTACTGTGATGAGCGGTTCAGGCGAATATGCGCCGAATGTTGCTGCATTTAGCCGCGAATCTGCACGCCTAGCTCGCGCTCCAGCGCGCGCAGCAGTTTCTCGCGCGTCTGGGCTAGCTCCTTATCCGAGAGCGTGCGATCTGGCGCGCGGAAGCGCAGGCGGAAGGCCAGGCTACGCTGCCCAGATGGTATTGGCGTGCCGGTGTAGACATCGAACAGGCGCACGTCCTCTAGGTAGCTGCCGCCGTGCGCCTGGATGGCGCGGGCAATCTCATCGGCGGCCAGGCTCTCGTCGGCCACCAGCGCCAGGTCCTGCACGGTGGCGGGCACGCGAGCGATCTCGCGGTACTGTGTGCGCTGCATCAGCTCCAGCAGCGCACCGAGATCTAGCTCGGCAGCGCAGACACGCGCCACTGGGATGTCGAGGCGGTTGCGCACCACCGGGTGCAGCTCACCGAGCACGCCAATCTCGCGCTCGCCTAGGCTGAGCTTGGCGCAGCGACCGGGATGGAATCGCTCGTCGGCGGCGCGGGTGAAGCGCGCTTGGTCGGCAAGATTCAAGCGGCGCAGCAGCTCCTCGATCACGCCCTTCAGGTCGAAGAAGTCGAAGTTGCCTGGCTCCGGATTGAGCCATGTTGACTGCTCGCGCCGCCCAGCCAGCACAACCGCCAGCCGCTGCGGCTCCTCGGGCAGCAGCTGGCCAGCCGCTGGGTGGAAGACCGCGCCTAGCTCGAACAGCGCCACGCGCTCGTGCTCACGCAGGTCGCTGATCAGGGTCTGCACAAGCTCGGGCAGGATGTCGCGCCGCATCACCGCGCGCTCTGGCGTCAGCGGGTTTTCTAGCTCGACCCACATGTCGGCGGGCATCTGCTCGTCGCTGAGCGTGATCGCGGCAGCGGTGGCTGGGTTGGTCAGCGAGTAGCTGATCGCCTCATCAAGGCCGCTGGCAGCGAGCAGATCGCGGATGGTGTTGACCGCCTCGTAGTGCTCGTTGCCGCGCTGCGGCGGCAGCTCGTCGGCCATGAGCGTCTCAGGCAGGCGGTCGTAGCCATACATGCGCGCGATCTCTTCGAGCAGATCGGCCTCGATCTCGACATCACGGCGGAAGGTGGGCACGGTCACGGCCAGGGCTGGCCCGCGCGCGCTGTCAATCGGCTGGCTGCTGAACTGGAGTCGCCCAAGCAGGGCGGTGATCTCAGCGTGGCTTAGCTCGATGCCCAGGATGCGGCGCACCTCGCTGACCGGCAGCTCAAGCACGAGCGGCTCAATTGGCTGCGGATAGACATCGATCAGCCCGCTGGCCACGGTGCCGCCGGCAATCTGCTTGATCAGCTGCAGGCCGCGCCGCGCCGTCAGCGGCGGCAGCTCGGGATCGACGCCCTTCTCGAAGCGGCGTGACGCCTCGGACTGAAGCTTGAAGTGGCTGGCGGTGCGGCGAATGGCGATCGGATTCCAGAGCGCCGCCTCGTAGAGCACGTTGGTGGTGCTGTCGCTAATCTCGGAGTCCGCGCCGCCCATCACGCCAGCGAGGCTCGACGGCCCCTGTGGATCGGCGACCACCGTGTCGATTGGGCGCAGCGTGCGCTTGACGTGATCAAGGGTCTCAAGCGTCTCGCCCGCTTGGGCCTGGCGGATGATCAGCGTGCGCTCATGCACCTTGTCGGCGTCGAAGGCGTGGCTCGGCTCACCCCACTCCAGCATGACATAGTTGGTGACATCGGCGATATTGTTGACCGGGCGCACACCGGCGAGGCGCAGGCGATGGCGCAGCCACAGCGGCGACGGGCCAACCTGCACGCCCTCGATGAGGCCAGCCACAAAGCGCGGGCAGATCGCCTGGTCTTCAACCGTGACGCTGATGCGATCGGACACAGCGGGGCCAGTGGCTTCCACATCAACGGCTGGTGGATGCAAGGGCGCGCCTGTGAGCGCAGACACCTCGCGCGCCACGCCCAGGATGCTCAGCGTATGGGCATAGTTGGGCGTTGTTTCAATATCCAGCACAACGTCGCCGAGGTAGCTAACCAGCGCCGCGCCGACGGGCGCATCGTCGGGCAGGATAATGATGCCCTCGTGCTCGCCGGACAGGCCCAGCTCCAGCTCGGAGCAGACCATGCCCTCGGAGGGCACGCCGCGCAGCTTGGTGGGCTTGAGGGTGATCCAGCGGCGTGTTTCACTGTGACCGTCGATGAGGCGCGCGCCGCGCAGGGCCAGCACAACCTTGACACCCTGCATACCCACCTTGATGTTGGGCGCGCCGGTGACGACGCTGATCTCCTGGCCGTCGCCGTAGCGGATGCGCGGGATGGTCAGGCGCTCGGCGTTGGGATGCTGCGCGACCTCGATCACCTCGCCGACAACAATTTTTTCTGCATCCCAGGGGATGTATTCGGGCGGCTCGGCGCTGCTCAAGTCGGGGGACCAGGGCGAATGTTCAGGTGGTTGAACGCCGACATAGTCAATCGCAGCCACCTCCAAGCCCACAGTGGTGAGGCGGTCGGCCAAATCTTCTGGTGACAGCGTGACATCGACGAACTCACGCAGCCATGAAAGTGGAACTCGCATTGAACTCTACCTCGTTAATCTGTCTTATGATGAGCCATTGCAGTGCCGCGACGGCTCCAGCCACCGCGTATTATACCAGGGCGCTGAGGTGCAGGGCGGCTAGGGCACAAATGCGCCGGTGCGGTACGTGATGATAAAATCAACCCACCAGGCGAGCGCCACGCTGCTGTAGGCCATGTAGGCGCTGATCGCTAAGCGTCGCCCGAGGCGGCCCCGACTGCTCAGCGCCGCCAGCCCAAGCCCAGCGCCGATGCACAGCGCTGGCAGGACCCACGTCCACCAGCGCACCGTCTGCGCCGACCAGAGCAGCGACACAAACGACAGCGGCGCGGTGAGCAGCCAGACGGCCAGCGGCAGGCTCCAGCGCCGCAGCTGTCGCCGCGCTACAAGCCAGCCGCCGAGCGCCGCTAGCCAGAGCCACACCGGCGTGTCGGCGTCGCGGCGCAGCGTGGTGGCCTGAAGCAGCAGCCAGGTCTTGCGCCAGAATGGCAGCTGACTTGCGCTGGCGCTGGCATCGCCCACAAGGCGTGGGTCGTTGATGAATGCGCTGTAGTAGACGCTGGCGGCCAGTGTGAGCGCCGGTAGCGCCACCAGACACAGGCGGCCGAGCACCGCCCAGCGCCGCTGCAGCGCCAGCCCCAGCGCCCAGAGCGCGCCGGTCATTCCCAGCGAGATGAGCACGCCGCTGTGGCCAAGTGCGCCAGCAGCCAGCGCCAGGCTAAGCGGCAGCATCCAGCGCTGCGGGCAGCCGTGGGCCACCCAGACCACCGCGCCGATGAAGCCGGGCAGCGCGAGCGCCTGGCCGCCGATATTGGCTAGCTCGCCGACAATGAACGAGCGCAGCAGCGGCAGCGGCAGCAGGTACAGCGCCGCCGCCCATAGCGCCGCCGCCCGTCCCCAGGCATCGTGGCGCACAGCGCGAACGCCCCACCAGAGCAGCGGCACCACCGCCGCGTCAAGCAGCGCTGTGCCAATCTGCAGGATCGTTGTGTGAGCGCTAGGATTGCGCATCAGGCCAAGCAGCGGCAGCAAGACGATGTAGAGGCCCGGCGGATAGGGCGCTTGGCCGCCGCCCGCCTCGGCAGGCAGACCCTCGGTGAAAAACAAGCTGCCCTGGGCCACCGCGTCAAAATTATGGGTGTTGAGCAGCAGGTCGCTGTAGTTGGCCTGCGGGTGGCGGATGCCCGCCATGCGCAGCACCCAGGCCAGCGCCATCAGGCCCGCGACCAGCAGCGACTCGCGCCGCAGCTGCGCATCGAGCACCGACCAGCGGCTCGCGGCGCGCCAGCCCAGCAGCGCCAGCGACGCTGCGAGCGTGCTCGTGAGCCAGCGCCCTGCGCCGAGCACCACCGCGCTGCGATCAATTAACAGCCCGAGCGTGAGCGCGGCCGCGCCCAGCAGCGCGGTGGTGCTGGCCTGGGCTGGAGCAAGCCCGCAGCTAGCGCTGGCCAGCGCCAGCAGTGCGACGATGCCCGCCAGCGCGCCCCAGGTGTTCCAGGCCCAGATCGGCCGCCAGCCGCTGGGGCTAAGCTGGAGCTCGACCAGCGCCAGACCCAGCGCCCGTGGATCGTCAGGTGCAGCAAACTGCGGCGTGGTGAGCGTGACAGCGTACTGGCCGCTGCTGCGCCCTGGCACAAATAGATGCAGCGTGCGTGGCTCTGGCGTGAGGATGGTGTGCAGCTGCACAGCGTTAAGTGTGAGCGTGAGCGGCGTGGCGGGCAGCGGCGGCGGCAGGAGCTGCAGGTCGATCACTGCGGCGCTGCCGCCGAGCAGCGGCAGATGCACAGTGGCGCTTGGCTCGGTCCAGCGATAGGTGAAGCTGGTCGAGCTATCGATCGTCGCCGGCTCGGCGGCGTGAAATCCGGTCAGGTACGGCGCATCAAAGAGGTAGACATCGCGCACTGTTGGCGCGTCGGGGCGCGCGCGCAGCTCGCCACCGATCGCGAGATGAAAGCGCTGCGGGCGCTGGAGCGCAGCCCAGAGGATTGCCGCACAGCACAGCCAGGCGCTGGCGATGAGCAGCCACGCGCGCAGAGAGCCGAAGCGCCGCATCTAAAGGCCGCTGTTGCGAATCAAAATCATGGTGCCGATGACCAGGATGATCGCGCCAAACATCTTTTCCAGCGTCAGCGTCTCGCCCATAAACCACCAAGCGCAAACGATGGTGATGATATAGCTCAGGCCAAGCGCCACATAGCTCCACTCGAGGTTCGACTGGTTGGCGGTGATGATCCAGACAATGAAGCCGCCGCTGAGCAGGAGGCTGCCCAGGATAACCTGCGGCCTGCGCCAGAGGCTCAGGAGCGACGCATGGGGCTGGTTGGCCTGGATCATCGCCGCCCGAATCGATAGGTTGCCCGCAACCATTGCGCCAATCGCCAGCGTGATCGTCCAGAACGCATTCACATGGTGCTCCTTGCGTGTAGGGCGTGGGGCTAGAAGCTATGGCCGCCGCGCATAATCAAACCGGCTCCCAGCAGCATGAGCGTCGCGCCAAACAGGCCCTTTAGGGTTGTCCAGCCATCGAGCGCCACGATATGCACCAGAAAAACGCCCAGCGGAGCCAAGCCCCAGAGTGGATAAAAGAAGCTAAGCTGGTGGCCCTGCAGCAGGCGCAGCCACACGAGCAGCGCTGCTAGCAGCAGCGCCAGCCCCAGCCAGCCGAGCGGCGTCTGCACCTGCTGGAGGCCCGCGCTCAGTGTGGTCGTATCGCGCACAGCGTAGCGCAGGCAGCTATCGCTAGCCACCAGCAGGCCCAGTGTGCTTGTGAACAAGCGAATGGGCCGACTATGAGCTCGTAGCCGGAGCAGCGGTGCGAGAAAGTCGGTAAACGCCATAGTCACAGATTCCACTTCTGATGGTCTTAAACTGCTCGATCTCAAAGTAGGGCGCGAACAGGCGCTCGTAGTCGGCGGCGGAGCGAATCGCGCTGCCGCGGTCGAGCCAGTGCATAAGATGACCAGGCAGATTCCACCATGTTGGCGGCGGAATATCCTCCAGCACCAGCATCGTGCTGCCTGGCTTGAGCACGCGGTGCAGCTCGGCCAGCGTGGTGCGGGCCGCATGATCATCGAGGTGATGAATCACGCCGACGATCAGGGCCGCGTCGAAGCTCTGATCGGCCAAGGCCAGCGCTAGCCCGTCCATCACAGCAAAGCTGGCACGATGGCGCAGCGCCGCGTGGCGCACGTACACCGACGAGAGATCGACGCCAAGATAGCTCTGGGCTGGGAACGACGAGGCGAACTCGCCGGTGCCACAGCCAAAGTCCAAAAAGCGGCGCGTGCCTGGCGCGGACCAGGGCGCGAGTTCGGCAGCGATGGTGCTGCGCTCGCCACGATAGTTGGCCTCGACAATGCGCCGGAGCGTTGTCCAGAGCGTTGGCTGCGCGGCAAGGTGAGTTAAAAACTGTTGGATCATCAGCATCAGTTAAATTTAGAATAACCTAAAGCCCTGGGCCACAACCGGGCCAGGGCCGTGCAGACTATACCATAGGCCGGGTATTCGGACAAGTTGGTCGCGCGCTGTGGGGGACAACCAGCAGCCCATAGCCCTTTAGCCCGCTTGGCCCGTTGCAGTCTTGGCTGATTCCGCGTATTATGGGCGGGCAATCTTTTTACATCCCTTAACGCTGTACATTCGTCTGGCTCATAGAGGAGCAGCATGAATATCGCTTGGTTTCATAAGATCGGAACCAAACTCACCCTATCGTTGGCCCTGTTTTTGGTTGTGCTCACCGGGCTAATCACTTTTTTGATTGTACGCGGCTCACAGCAGACCGAGGCCGATGTCACAGCACGCAGCAAAGCTGGCCTTGAGCAGCAGGGCAGCCAGTCCTTGCTCCAGCTTACGCGCAGCGAGGCCTTTATCCGCACGATGCAGCTCGACTCCGCCGCCAGCCTCACGCGCGAGGCGGCCGCCGCCTTTATCGCCGGCACGCAGACCAACTACCTGGCATCGTCGATCTCACTGGATAGCCTCACCACCGGCCCCGCTGGCAACCGCTACCTCGATGACCCAGCGCGCCTCACCGATATTCTGATCTATGCGCAGATCCCTGACTCACCGCAGCTAGAGCAGAACTTGCGTCAGTCAAGCATCCTCGCGCCCGTGTTCTCGGGCCAGTTTGGCACCGTGCCCAACATTGCCGCGCTCTACTACATCGACCAGTATGGCCTGACCCGCTACTATCCAGCAGTTGGCCTGCAAGACATTGTGCCGCCCACCTACCCGGTTACCCACGAGATCTTCTTTACGGTTGCCGCCCCCGCCTCCAATCCTGAGCGCAGCACCAAGTGGACGCCGCCCTATATTGATCCGGCCAACAACGGCCTGCTTATCACCGCTAGCTCGCCAGTCTATGCTGACGATACGTTCCGCGGCGTCATCGGCGCCGATGTGTCGCTCAACTCGCTGGTGCGCAACCTGGATATGATTCAGCCCACGGAGCACGGCTACGCCTTCTTGATCGACCATAGCTCGAAGCTGGTCGCCGCCACTGCTCCGGCCCTGGAGACATTCTTTCATGCGCCAACCAGCCAGATGCCAACGCTCACCGAGACGCTGGGCCTGCCGCTGATTATTACCAACAATGCGCCGCTGGAGGACGCGATCGACACTATGCGCCAGGGCGGCGAAGGGGTGACCAAGGCCACGGTCGATGGTCAAGAGCTTATGATCGCCTATGCCCCGCTGCCGAATGTGCAGTGGACGCTGATTGTGGTCGCTCCGGTCGATGAGGTGACGGCGCAGGCCGACACGATCGCCGCCGCTATTCGCGAAGGGGCCGAGCACACCCTCCAAAACTCGCTCTTCATCCTCGGTGTTGTGGCCCTGCTGGCGCTGGTCATCGTTGTTGTGATCAGTCGACGGATTACAAGCCCGCTCGTGGCGCTGGTCGCCGCCTCGCAGTCGCTGGCCGAGGGCAGCCAGAGCGCCGAGCTGCCCATTCAGTCGCGCGATGAGCTTGGCGCAATGGCACGCTCGTTCAACCAGATGGCACAGCGTGTCTTTGAGGCGCGGGCTAAGCTAGAGGGGCTGAATCAGTCTCAGTAGATCACAGGACTCCCTGGGGCCAGGGTAAACGGTGTGGCGGCCGAATCGTGCGGTATCCTTTGTGGTGCCAACCAAGAAAGGAACCGT
>JABXJS010000267.1 GCA_013538855.1 Herpetosiphonaceae bacterium | reverse complement strand
GTGGTGGCGCGGGGTGGTGGCGCGGGTTCAGCGTCCGTGTGTTGACGAAGGGACGGCGCAGGTGGCGCGGGGTGGGGTTGTGTGCCGCCGCTGTGGTCGCGGACAGTGGCGCGGGTTCAGCGTCCGTGTGTTGACGAAGGGACGGCGCAGGTGGCGCGGCGTAGGTTTGGAAGGGTGGCGGGCTGTGGCATAATGGCGGCGCGGTTTGTTGAGCGCAAGGAGCAGCTATGGCTGAAAAAAAGACCTACACGGCGGTGCATCCGGCCTGCCGCAGCTTTGTTGCGGCGGTGGAGGAGCTGCTGGAGCGGCGGCAGCACGATGCGGCGGAGCGCACGCTGGCGCTGGCCCACCTGGACTCCGCCGCTCGCTGGGGGCCGCGCGTGTGGAAGCGCACCGAGCTGGAGGATATGGTCTACAGCAGCTACAAGCAGATGCGCCAGGGCCGCATTACCCGCCCGCCCCGCCGTGAGGTGGTGATGGAGATCGCCGACTACCTCGACTGCTCGCTGGCAGAGCGCAACCGCCTGCTGATCGCCGCCGGCACGACGCCGGTCTCGGTCTACCTGACCGGCGCAGAGCTGGAGCCAGCCCTGCGTGTGGCCGTCGCTGTTGCCCAGGGATTGAGCTTGCCTGCGGTGGTGATCAACCGCGACTGGCACGTGCACTACCTCAATCCGCCGATGCTACAGCTCTATGGCATCACGCCAGCTGAGCTGGCGCTGTTTGCGCCTGAGCAGTTCAACATCCTGCGCCTGCTGTTCGACCCTGATCTGCCGCTCTATCCCAACCTGATTCAGAACCGTGGCTCGTGGACGCAGATGGTGCGCCAGACGATCTATGGCTTCAAAAAGGCCAACTGGCTCTGTCAGTTCGAGCCATGGTACCGCGAGCTGGTTGCGCAGCTAATGCAGCTGCCTGAGTTCGAGGCCCACTGGCGCGGCGTGACGCTCGACATGCAGTTCGAGCGCGATGTCAAGGCCGTGCCCAAGCCGCCAGAGATTCTGCTGGAGACGCTGGTGCCGCAGGCGCAGCCCACCCCGCAGCGCGCCGTCGTGCGCCCGCTGCTGATCTCGGTTGGCTATTTTCACTTCGACTTTCCGCAGATCGTGGGCTTTCTGCCTGCCGACGAGCCAAGCCGGGCGATCTTCGTCGCTGCTGGCCTGCCGACGCAGCCGGAGTAGCCCTGCGGCGAGCGGACATTTTGTCCTTTGGCGTGTTTCTATACTCAAAGCATACTGTTTTGTCGAAAGGAACACGCACAATGCAATCGGTTGTTTTTATCCACGGAATGTATATGACGCCGCTGTGCTGGGAGGGCTGGGTCGAGCATTTCGCGGCGCAGGGCTATAGCTGTCAGGCGCTGGCCTGGCCTGGTCGCGATCAGCCAGTGGCGGCGCTGCGGGCGCGCCATCCTGATCCGCAGCTTGCTACGCTGACGTTTAGCGCGGTGCTGGAGCATCTGGCGACGCAGGTGCGCGCGCTGGCGGAGCCGCCGATCCTAATTGGTCACTCGATGGGCGGGCTGCTGGTGCAGCAGCTGCTGCAGCGCGGCCTTGGCAGCGCTGGCGTCGCTGTGGACTCGGCTCCGCCGCGCGGCGTGCTGACCACCAAGCTGTCATTTCTTAAGGCCAACTGGCCGCACCTGAACCCGCTGGCATCCAAGCGCACGCCAGTGCAGATGTCGTTCGCACAGTTTCAGTATGCCTTTGTCAATGGCCTGCCGCTTGATGTGCAGCGCGCCGCCTATGAGCGCTATGTCGTGCCCGAGTCGCGCCGCGTGCCCGCCGCTGTGTTCACCTCGGCGAGCCGGATCGACTTCAAGCGCCAGCGCGCGCCGCTGCTGCTGATCGCTGGAGCAAATGACACGATTGTGCCTGCTGCGCTCAACCGCTCTAACTTCAAAAAGTATGCTGGTGCGCCCGCCGTCACCGACTTCAAAGTGTTTCCTAATCGCACCCACTTCATCACTGGCCAGGATGGCTGGCAGGAGGTGGCCGACTACACCATCGCATGGCTGCGCGAGCATGTGCCGCACCAGGTCGCGGCGGCGCGCTAGCCTGGCGCTGGCAGGGAGCGGCGGTGGAGCGGCTCTGCTGCGTGCGCTTAGCCGATCGCAGCTGGCAGCACCACTGGCAGATCAAGAAAAGCGGCGAAGCGCTGGGCGGCGGCGCGAAAGGCGGCCTGCTCGGCGCTGGTGAAAGGGCGCAGCGGCTCCAGCTCGATCACCACGTGGCCTTTGTCGAACGTGCGCCGCCACATGCCGATGATCTCGTCGCGGTACACGAAGGCCGCGCTGAAGAAGCGCGCGCTCAGCAGTTGGTCATACATGTTCTGGTCGCAGATCGCGCTCGGCTGCTTGTAGCCGTTGGTGTACTCATCGTAGATCGGCAGCAGGTAGCCGCTGGCGGGGGCGGTGGCGTGCGGCGCTGGAGCGGCTGCGCGCCAGTAGGTCTCGCCGTCGATCTTCAGCTGCTCTAGCTGCCCGGCGAGCATGGCGAGGCCCGCCTTGCCGTCGCTGAGCGTCAGCCCCGACCAGCGGGCGAAATCCTTGACAGTCGCCGGGCCGTGGCTGCTGAAGAAGCGCCGTGTTAGCTCGGCCAGCGCCGCATCGCGTGGCAGCTGGCGCGCCTGTGGAGCGCGCTCGCTGAGCAGGGCGTAGGTGTGCTGCTTGCCACTGCGCGCGCCGCTGCAGATCAGGCCCTCCAGCTCGGCAAAGTGTGTGATATAGCCCAGGCGCATGCCGCTAGACGTATCAACGCCATGGTCGCTGAGCAGTGTGCCGATCTCGGCGCGTGTCAAGTGTTTTCCACCTGCCAGCGCCGCGGCGATCAGCTCGCCGCAGCGCTGGAGCAGCGGCGGATCTAGCTCAAGCTTGCGGTACATGGTGGCGTTGAGCGAATGAACGCGCGGCGCGGTCAGCTCCAGCAGCCAGCGAATATCCTCCGGTGTGACGAAGTGCCAGGTGGGCCGCAGCACGTGCGTGCGCAGAATCGCCCCGGCGTCGCAGGCGGCCTCAATGCTGGCGGCGCTGGCCTGCTGCATGCGCAGGGCGATCGCCCACTGTGCCAGCGCATACTCCTGCGCCTGAACCGCGCCCAGCCATGCGACCACCTCGGCGGGCGTGGCGAGCTGTCCATGGCTGAGGCGCTGATTGGACAGCCGCTCGGTGGCAATCGACATCGTGCTTCCTCCTTGCCTGAAAACAGCCTAACTGCGCTATTTTAGCACCCTCCAGATGCTGTGCGGCTGTGCCGTCTTTGCGCCTCTGCTGCTTCGGTATGCGCCACGCCGCCAAATTTGCTTTTTGCGGGCGTTGGCTCTACCCTATGGGCGTATCAACGTATGCTCTAGGTTTGTTATGCTCTCTGTTCCCTTGGTCGGCGGCGCTCCACTGGTTGCGGCGACGTTTGTGGCGCGGCCCAATCGCTTCTTGGTGCAGGCGCGCTTGCAGTCCGGTGAGCTGGTCGCGGCGCACTTGGCCGATCGCGGGCGGCTGCTGACAAAGCTCGTGCCCGCAGCGCGGCTGCTGCTGGGCCATAAGCCCGGCGCACAGCGCAAGACGCAGTATCAGGTCGCCGCCGTCTATGTTGGCGCGGAGCTGGTGTCGCTCGACACACACCTGCCCAACCGCTTGATCGAGCTGGCCCTGCGCCAGCAGCGGCTGGAGCCATTCGCCGACTACGCCTATGTCGAGCGCGAGGTGCGCGTGGGCGCAAGCCGCTTCGACTTCGGCCTGGACCGCCTGCCGCCGCAGCCCGCCCGCCGCCTTGGCGCGGACTGCCCCTGCTTCGTCGAGGTCAAGAGCGTGGCCGATGTGCGCGCTGGCGTCGCCATCTTCCCCGATGCGCCGACCACGCGCGGACGCCGTCACCTGCTGGAGCTGGCCGAGCTGCGCGCGCAGGGCGTGCGCACCGCCGTGGTCTTTGTGATGCAGCGTGGCGATGGCTCCGCTGTCGCCGTCAATCGCGAGATCGACCCCGACTTCGCCACCGCGCTCGCTGCCGTGGCCGCTCAGGGCGTCGAGCTGTACGCCTACCGCTGCCCGCTCTCTCCGGCGGGAATTGTGCTGGCTGAGTCGGTACCTGTATTGACATAAAATATGGTACTGATGGCAGCGCCACAGCACCCGCTGCGCACGTGCGCTACACAGCGCGATGTGCCGTTTGGTTGACCAACCCTTAACGCTGATTTGCTACAATCTGCATCTATCTAGGTTAAGCCCGCGCCTCCGTCCGCTGAGCGCGCTCGACACCCGCAACTCACTGTACCGCACGAGCCAGCATGATCGTGCACCGCTGCAAAGGAGACGTCCGTGACCGAGCTTACTGTCCCCTCCGCCGATAAAAATAATCGGCGCGAGGTTTTTGGCTGGATGATGTACGACTGGGCCAACTCGGCCTTTACCACCACGGTCATCGCTGCGCTGTTTGGCCCCTACCTCAACGCGCTGGCCACCACGGCCACCGAGACCACCAACGGCCTGCTGTTCAGCCTCGGGGCCTACAAAGTAACTGCCGACTCGTTTTACCCGCTGTGCGTGTCGCTCTCGGTGATCCTGCAGGTGATCTTCCTGCCGATCCTCGGCGCAATCGCCGACTTCACCCACCTCAAAAAGCGCATGATGGCGTTTTTCTGCTTCTTGGGCGCGATCGCCACCTGTTTGTTTTTCTTTCTGACCACCAACACTGTGCTGCTCGGTGGTTTATTGTTTGTGGTGTCTAATCTGGCCTTCGGCGCATCCATCGTCTTCTACAACGCCTTTCTGAACGAGATCACCACCGAGGACCAGCGCGACAAGGTCTCCAGCCGTGGCTTTGCGCTGGGCTACATCGGCGGCGGGCTGCTGCTGGCGCTGAATCTGGCGCTGGTGACGCTGGCCGAGAAGATCGGCATCACGGTGAGCATGGCCGTGCGCATCTCGCTGCTGTCCGCTGGCATCTGGTGGGGCGGCTTTGCCATGTTTGCCTTCAAACGGCTCAAGGTGCGCCAGCCAAGCGAGCAGCTGCCCGAGGGCGAGCGCCTGCTGACCGTTGGCTTCAAGCAGCTGCGCCAGACCTTCCGCGAGCTGCGCCGCCTGCCGCGCACGCTGCAGTATCTGGTCGCCTATCTCTTTTTCAACGATGGCATCCAGACGGTGATCGCGATCTCGGCGGTGTTCCTCACCAACGAGCTATTTATCGCCAACGGCAAAAGCGCCGATGATGCCCAGCAGTTCTTGCTTGGCCTAGTGCTGATGATTCAGTTCGTGGCCTTTGCTGGCGCGCTCGGCTTCGAGCGTGTGGCGCGCTGGCTAGGCACCAAGCAGGCGATTATCGTCTCGCTGGTGATCTGGTCAGCGGTGATCATCTACGCCTATCTGGGCCTGCACAGCATTCTGCAGGCGTGGATCATGGGCGCGGTGATTGCGCTGGTGCTCGGCGGCTCGCAGGCGCTGTCGCGGGCGCTGTTCTCGCGCATGATCCCGGCTGGCCGCGAGGCGGCCTTCTTTGGCCTCTACGAGGTCTCCGAGCGCGGCACCTCGTGGATTGGGCCGTTTGTCTTTGGCAGCGTGCTGGCCGCCACCGGCTCGTATCGCCAGGCCATCCTCTCGCTGATCGCCCTGTTCGTGATCGGCCTGGTGCTGCTGCTGATCACTGACACGGACCGCGCCATCCACGAGGCCGGCAACCTGCTCCCCGAGGAGGTCGAGGACCAGCCCGCCATCGCCTCGGCGTAAGCTTGCATTGCTTTAGCTCAAGCACAGTCGACTTACTCGAAGTCGGCTGTGCTTGTGTTTAATCGCTGCTGGTTTGTGGGATGGTCAGCGCGGTGGTTGGGTTGCGGTGTGGTGTGCGGCAATCCGCACGCGGTGGTCGGCGCGACGGGCGGGGCGGCGTGGCGCGGCCTACGCTGGGCAGGCGCTTAAACCAAGCAGCGCTGGCGATCCGCCCCAGCCACCACAGCGGCAGGTCGCCGGGTGGACTTGCGCGGCGCGGTGTTTTGAGGATGGTCCGCGCGGTGGTTGGGCGGCGGTGTGGTGTGCGGCAATCCGCACGCGGTGGTCGGCGCAACGGGTGGGGCGGCGTGGCGCGGCCTACGCTGGGCAGGCGCTTAAACCAAGCAGCGCTGGCGATCCGCCCCAGCCACCACAG
>JABXJS010000266.1 GCA_013538855.1 Herpetosiphonaceae bacterium | reverse complement strand
GCGCCAGCGGCGGCCCGCTCACGCTCAGCGCCGCCACTGAGAGCAGCGGCATGGCACGGCGAGGCACTGCCGTCTGAGCCGCAGCAACCAACCACAGCGGAGTCTTTCTCATAACCATACAGCCGCACGCCGCCTGCTCGCCGTGGAAACCTGCGCCAATCGGCGCTAGCCCTTATCGTGCTCAGCGACAAACTGCGTGAGTGCTTGGAACCATGGCTTCTCACGAAACGCTCGCGTGCGGCTCGCATCATCTATCTTTTGCAGCAAGAGCTTGGCAATCTGGAGCTTGAGCGGCGCAGGTGAATCAAGTTTTTGCCAATCGTCGGCGTAGCCGCTGGCGCGGTTGTTCACATCGCGTGGGTGTAGCTGCTCGACACGCTTCAACAAATCGGCGGCAAACTTCTGATCCTCACTGAACGTGCGCTCAAGGTGTAGGCGACCATAGCCGCTGGAGGTTTTTGCGCCAATGCCATCCTCACGCAGGGCGTGTTGTAGTAGCTCGAAGGCCGCCTCAGCCCAAGCCGTTGGGCCAGCGAGGGCGACAAGATAGCAGCCAGTGGCGCTGAGCAGGGCGACAGGCACCGGCGAGTCGCTGTCGGTGGGTGCGTGCGAGTCATTCGTATAGTCCTGGTGATGTGGCGTCAAGATGTCGGGCCACAGCGGCTGCCCACCATGGCCAGAATGGGGCTGATACAGCGCATCAAAGAACGTTACATAGCCAGCGCTGGTGGTGGTGCCAAAGACGATCTCGTGAGCCTTGCTGCCGCGCTGCCAACCAGGCAGGCGATCAGCATAGTGGGCGGCAAGCCCTTTCAGCGCGCTGCCGGGGATGAAGGGCATACCATAGGTATGGTGGAGCGTGACCGCTGCTTCAGTGACGCTGGCCGTGCCCAGCCCAACCAGCATGCGGCCCTTCACCTCGGCCTCGCCCCAGATCACATCTGGCAGCTTGGTCAGCGATTTCTTCCAGCGCTGGAAAAACAGGTCATGGTCCGGCGACTCACCCAAGCTACAAACGCTGGCGAAATGGGTGCGGATAGCCTGCGGATTATTTTTTGGAATGTCGTCGGGATGGTGCGCGTAGTCGGCGGGCTGAAGCGGCGGCTCAAAGTTCTCTGCCGCTTTGTCGCTGGTATAAAACTGCAGATAGCGCTGGAGCCACAGGCCAGCATTCGTTGATGAATCAGGCAGATCTGGCGGCAAATGAGTAAGCTCATGGCGTCGCATTGCGATTCTCCTCAGCAGCAGCATCGGCATCATCGGTGTTCTCGACCTTGAGGATTGCTTGGGCGAAGCGCTTGAACCAGAGCAGCGCCGCCAGCGTATCGGCGGTCAAGTCCATGTAGGCCACAAGATCGCTGGTGTATGCTTGCTTGAGCAGCTGCATGCTAGGCTTTTCGCTCGCATCCTGCTTCATGCCAAGGACGATAGCAACATCATGAACAAATGTCAGGTTCTCCTGCTTGCGCATAGCGAAGGCCAGCGCCTGCACCAAGCCTGTCGAGCGAATCATCACCGCCATTTTATGGCAGAGGCTGCCGTAGCGGCGGCGCGCCTTGAGGGATTCATGCTTTTTGTTCTCGTTATCAAGCGCCTGTAACGACTGCTCGAACGCCAGCATGCGCTCGTAGGTGCGGGCAGCGAATTGCTGTTCACGGGTCTGCATTAGGCACCTCCTGCCAGGGTAACATTGCACAGGCCGCGGCCAATCGTGGCGTTGCCGCCAAACTGAAGCAAGGTCGAGCTATGCTCACTCAGCGTGGCAAAGCCAGCGGCGGCGCTGCACCCGTTGTGCTTGGCCAAAGGCGTGGCTAGCACAAGACCGCTGAGGATCGTCTCGGCGGGCAGCGCCTCCTCATACCACAGGCCGCCTTGCTCCACAGTTTTTGCATCGCTCTGCAGGCGAATACGGGCGGTGATCTCGGTGGCAGTTTGGAGCAAAAATGCAAACACCTCATCGTGGACCAAGCAGAGGCGCTGGTGCAAAAACCTGTGCCATGCTGCCTGCTTGAAACAGTGTTCACCCAAGCAGTCGGCCCAATCGTCTAGTGACGGTGCAGCAACCTTGAGCAGCAGATCTTCAAGGTAGACACTGGTCTGGTGATCCTTCTTCAACGTCAGTGCGCTTGCGTGGGTGAGCGTGCACTGGTCGGCGGCAACGTTGGGTACAGCTTCAGGAACTGGCAGATTGGCGGCCTGCGCCTCGCGGCTGAAGCGCTGCAGCACATACGGCGACGTGACCCAGGCGAAGGTGCCGCGCAGGCTGCGGATGGGCATCAGCAGCAAGCGCAGATCGGCAAACTGGAGCATACCAGCGTAGAGCTCGGTCGCACCACTCTCGCTGCTCGGCTTGGGGCCAAACAGTATATCGCAACGGGCATCGTCCGCACATGCCTCGCGCAGCACACCCTTGACTGAGGAGCCAGGCAGGTAGGGCAGGCTTGTCGCCTTCTCACGGGCGATGGGCAGGTCGATATCGTTGACGCTCTGGCCGGTGCCAGGGTGCAGCGGCGACAGGGCGTGGAGGAACAACATGCGTGTTGCTTGCATTGGTGTATACTCCCATTCAAAATGAGCAGATTTTTAGTCCGAGCATTGCTTCTTCAGCTGTTCCCAGAAGGCATCAAGGGCATTATCAACATTCGTATTGATAAACGCACCTACGCTGGCCGATTCAAGATCACTGACCATCTTGGTGTCAAGATCGTACTTCTGATCGCCCTTTGTTGTGACTAGCTTGAGATCTGGCAGACGCGAGTTCTCTAAGATTGCCGCCAACGCTGCAGGGCCACAGCTCAGCAGCAGCGGTCGCAAGATCAGCGGACTAGCCCAGCGATCACACTCGCTGCCCTGGAGCGTGGTATCTTCAGGTGGCGTGCTATTAAAATGAAAGATGATCGGCAGGCCAAAGGCGGCGCGGGGGAACCCTGTGCCAGGATGCTCGACCTTGGGAGGCGATCCACCAAATGTGTCATGCCAAAGGCGGCGAATCTCGTCGGCCTCGGGCCAGTCGCTACGCTGGCCCGACGGCATCTCGGCGCTGCGATGCTGGCGAAATGCGTGTAGCTCTTTAATAATGCATCGCCAGCTCGTGTGGACATCATTGCGCCTACAACACAGCAGCACGCGCATGTCTGGTGCAAGGTGCGGCACTTGTTCCGGCCAGATACCGCCGCGCACATGCTTTTTGAGCATGCGCTGTAGATCGGTTAGGTTGCGGAGCTGCGCACCAGCGCCATCATCATCAGGATGGCGGTAGTTGCGCTGCAGCGCGCCAAAGCCACGGCGGGTGCGCGCCCCGATGCCGCCGAAGGTATCCCAGGCCCACAGCGCCGCCTCGACCTCGGCTTGTAAAGCTGCAGGACAGCGCAGCGTTAGCTTAAATTGCACGCCACACTGCACCGTGGGGATGGGGGTGTTTGGGCCATGCCGGTCAACCTCAGCACTCGGTGGCTGGAGTGGAAATGCGGCGTAGCTGGGGGCAACGTTCTGATCAGGCTTAAGTTTCCAGCCATTATTTTTTGGCTCGATCAAAAATGGCTTCTTAGCCTGTCCCATTTTCAGCACTTCAATGGTAATGAGCACTTGCGATGGACCAGTTGCCGGATCGGCTTTTTGACCAGCGGCCCAGCCCCACAGGCGGCCCTCGCGCTCGCGCATAGAGTGGAGCAGATAGCGCTGACGGGCTTTTTCATCGTAGCACTGTAAAAGCTCGGCGTCATCGTTGGGCGTGCCGCCATAGCAGGCACGCCACCAGAAGCGCAGCTGGCCGCGCACCGACGGGCCACGAATCAGCGTGATTGGATCGGCGGTGTTTGGCTGCACGCCGCCGCCCATCAGCGGTGTTATCACATCGTAGACACGGGTTAATGTTACCTGGTTGTTTGTCGCTAGCGCCTGATACGATTGAACTGGCGGTACCTCAGTTGGGGGCGGTTTACGCATCAGTACACCTCCTGTGTCGGCCATGCGCCGAGCACAGCCAGCCCAAAGCCATCACGGCAATCCTGTTCCGCATCGCTGATGCAGCGCATCCACATTGCATCAACCCACTGCTCGATCGCCGATGTTGCACCCTCTAGCTCAACAAACACGACTGTGCCCGCTGGAGCCAAGCGACGGCTCGGCTTGGGCTTATTGGCCTGGAGATCCCAGCCCGAGAGCACCAGCGGCTGACGGCAGGCCACTGCGCGCACATGAGCCTGAATGGAGCCAGACCATGCTAATGCAGCGGGAACAAAACCCGCCTGCCAGATCGCCGGGGAGAGCAGCACCAAGCGACAGCGGCGATCCTGAGCGATCTGCTGTGCCAATCCCGCAGGTACGGTAGGAAATGGCGTTGACGCACGCCACCAGCGCATTAGCCGCCGCTCGCCGCCAAGTGCCGCCAGCCCATCATCAAGGTTAGCAGCATCGGTGCGCACAGCCAGCGCTAGTTGGTGCAACCCACCATTCGCGTGATCGCGAATGCGGAACAGGAGCTGCGAAGTTTGGAACAGATAGCTGTCCATAGCGGCAAGGCTCGCTGGATCAATACGCACGTGGGTGCGCAAATCCTGGTCTAGTCCAGGCAGACCGAGAGCGCTCGTTGATGCGTAAGCGACAGGTGTCGGATCGAGCAGCCAGCGGGTGAAATGCTCCCAGTCCCAAAAGGCTGGGGGCGATTTCAACGCCTGATAGGCATCGCTCTCATAGCGCTGGTCTAGGAATAGCAGATTCAGCTCTTGGTTGTTCAGCGTTGGTATCGTTGCGCTCAGCGTACCTGGAGGCAGCGGGTGTGGCCGCAGCGGCGCGGTGATAATGGATGGTTGGTGGTTTGACTGAAGGAGTTGAGCATCCGCAGGCGCAGGAGCCAGCCAGCGTTTAATTGCGCCATCATCTGTCAGTTCGACCAATAGCGGCCCTTGAATGTGCAGATCAAGCAGCGCCTGCACATGGCTAGAGTCGAAGCGTTGGCGCGCGTCCGGCAACTTCTCTAGTAGCCCATTGCGCGTGCGTATACCGCCAGCGGTGACAGAGGGTGGTGGAAATGAGCGCGTATAGGCGCGTGCGCCTGGTACCAAATCAAACGAGCGTCCATCGCCGACAATCAGGCCATCGAGTGGCTCAATAATCCAGGTCTGAAGCTGTTCAAGCGGCATTAGTATCCCTCCACCAAGCGATCAACCTCAGCGAACATCCGCGCCACGATCAGCTCAAGCGCTAGCTGATTTAGCGAGTAGGCAAAGGGAGCATCGTCCTTGAAAGTAGCCTCGGCCTCCAGCCCAAACTGCTTGCGCTGCGTGTGGAGGTTGATGCTGGCGCTGAGACCGTTAATAACCTCTTCGGGTACATTCTGGCCTACAGGAGTTTTTTTATGCTTGAGTATGCGAATCGCCTCCACCCGCTGAATGTCGCGCCAAGCAGCGGCCTCAGCCTCAGTTGCGGCATACTGCAGATTCATCCGTTGGAGCAAGCTATACAGCTCAAAAGCATAGCCATCGGGCAACTGGTCGTTGCGGAGCCAAGTACGAAACGTATTCAGGCGCTCAAAAAGCGTCGGCAGTTCAGGCGAGGTTCTGTCCCAACGGCCAACGACACTCCGGGCCATGCCGTTGCGTTTATTGACAGTGACAGCCAGCGAGTTGCGCTCGTGCTTGGCCAGCTGCTCGGCCTGGACAACCTGCTCCAGCGCCGCCGACAGCGGCTCCAGATGGTGCACAACCAGCACGCCAACTGAAAGCGAAGGCGGTGGACTCTGCATGGTACAAAGCTGGTGTTGCTCCAGCACGATCTTGAGCGCATTAGAGAAAGCTTGCTGCAACGCATTCGCGCAGGCGAGCGCTGTGTGCACTGGCAGCAGGGCGACCACATCGTCGCCGCCAGCGTAGATCAACGCACCATGATGATCCTCGGCGACAATGGGCTGCACTTTGCCAGCGAATGTACCCAGCGCCTGAGATATAGCACGATGCTGTTCAATCGTGGTGCACGTGCGCAGCAAACGCCCCATATGATCACCGTCAGCCTGCAAGATGGCGTAATAGGGTAGCGGGCGGGGAACCGGGTCAATTTCACGCGATGTGGCGCGTAAGAATTCCTGAAGCGCGCCCTGGGCCTTCTGCAACAACGAGGTGGACTGCGGCGCGTTCTTTTCTGTATCGAAGCTATCAACAAGGCGCTCGGCGAACAGCAGTGAGCCATCGTAGTTGCCGAAAATGGAATGTTGCGTTGTCAACTCAACCCGAGCACGCGATAGATCATTATCGTCACGGATAGACCGAGGTAGGTCATCAATATATTTCTGCCAGGTAGACTTTAGCTTATCACGTTGATCCGCAGCTAGATGCTCTAGGCGCTCAAAGAACGGCAGCGCCGCCATATGCGAGGTGCTAGGAAAATTAATTGGTGTTGGAGTGGCTGGGTTAGCACCGTCTTGCGTGGAGTCCACCATGCCGAAGCGCTTGAGCAGATCGATACCTGACAGAAACTCGCCGCGCTTGAGGCCATACCGAACGCCCGACTTAGCAGCAGTGGGCGCGACCTTCCAATCAATCACCGCGTCGTAGCGGCCATCTAGCGACGATTTATGCCGCTGCGCCGACCAAGGAATTTGGGTGAAGCTAGTGGTAGCCTTGCGCGCCAGCATGACGCGAGTGAGCTGCTGCCACGCCTGCTGATACGTTTCAGGTGTGTACACGCAGGCGGTCCAGACAAGCTCAACCAACTCGTTAACTTGCTGCCGCGCAGCCTTAAGATCAAGCTTAGCGCTGCTAAGGGGATCGTCCGACCACTTTTGGAGGAATGTAACCTCTGTTGCTTCCCACTCTTGGGACACAAAACTGCGCACGGTCTGCTGACACTGGGCAGCTAAAGCGGATGGATCGCTGCTGATACTAGCAACAATTTTATTGGCGACCAGAAAGTTGGGATCGTTGAGCTGCGCAGTGGTCAATGGGGATGGAAAGATAAGGGCTTCAAGCGAGAATTCATCTGCCACTGTTTTGGCAATCTCCCGGCTAACAGCACTTAGAAAGCGTGAGCCAAACCAGAAATCGCGGGTGCGACGCGCAGAGCGAATAAAGCTTTGCACAGGGCCAACCTGTATCTGGAAGAGATACATGTATCCCCCTTCTAAAAAGTTCAGCAGCGCTGTAAAACCATGCTGCTGCTGATCGACCTCTCAGTGTAGAGAGCACTATATCAGGTTTCAACCTAACAGTATTACGAAGGCATTGTACAAAACCAAGCCTAGAACGTCAAGCGCTCCAGCGCAGCAGCGCCAGCGCGCCAGCGGCGGCCCGCTCACGCTCAGCGCCGCCACTGAGAGCAGCGGCATGGCACGGCGAGGCACTGC
>JABXJS010000265.1 GCA_013538855.1 Herpetosiphonaceae bacterium | reverse complement strand
CTCTGTCAGCGCCCCACGCGCTGTTTGCCACACGGCCTGGCTGGCGGCACCACACGCCCCCGTGCGATGGCGACAGCCGGGCGTTTTTCAAGCATCTGCTACGCACGTTGGGGCTACCAGCAGGCGACGACGGGAGCTGGTCCGACCGCATGCCAGAGTCGCCATGAAAAAAACGTGCGCCATCCACCGCCCGGCACTGTCGGCTGAGCTGTGGTCGCCCAACCACAGACGTACCTTTTCAAAACGCGCTGTGAAAATATGCGCCACGGCCAGCCCACCGCTCCTGCGCCCATGCGCCTGCTCTGTCAGCGCCCCGCACGCTGTTTGCCACACAGCCTGGCTGGCGGCACCACACGCCCCCGTGCGATGGCGACAGCCGGGCGTTTTTTGCAGCCGATGCGCCGCTCACTCGTCGGCGGAGCGGGCCTCGACCTCGGCGTGCTGGAGGTCGGCGCTGAGCGCGTCGAGGCGCTGCTCGGCGCTTGGGTCGGCGCTGGCTGGCTGCACCGGCGGAGCCGTCGGCGTGGTCGCTGGCGCGCCAAGCAGCAGCTGCTCCTGCACCATGCGCTGCATGCGCCGCAGCGACTCGCGGGCGAAGCGCCGCTGCAGCGGCCGCCCAAAGATTTTGAAACCCAAGCGGTAGAGCGGATTGCGGATCGTCGCCGTCTGCGAAAACGACTCGATGTGGAAGGTCACTGCGCCGGTGCGCTCAGCCTTAATGACGGTAAACTCGATCTGGCCGCGCTCGAAGTGGCCCTGGAGCGTGTGATAGTTGTAGCCCCAGACGTGCAGCGGCCCGTCCGGCCCATCGCGCACCGTATCGACAACGCCGCCGATGCGCACGCCAAAGTAGAACGTGAAGCCCAAGAAGCGCGCCCGCAGCAGCATCACGCGCTGCTCCAGCGGCTGGTCGGGATAAAAGATGCCAGTGATCAATTGCGGATCAGGAAAGCGGTACTCGCGGATGATCTGCTGGGCGATGTGCCAAGAGCCGTTGGCCAGCGGCGGCCCCGGCGGCTCTGGCGGCAGATCGGCGTCGTGCGCATCGACGTTCCAGCCATTGGCGGCCGTATAGTCGTGGCGGCGCTCCAGATCGAAGTTGATCTGGCTGGCGTCGAGCGCGTCGATCTGGGCTTTGTACTGCTCCCACAGCGGCGGCTTAGCCACGGACAATCACCTCCCCCTTGAACGGCACTTCCTCGGTGAGCACGTTGATCGGTGCGACGAGGGTACCGCCGCTGATCTCGACCACGCGCTCGCAGAACTCCGCCCATACATTTGTCTGAATCTCCTTGCCCAGCCCCAGGCCGTAGTAGGCCAGGTGCACCAGCCCATCGCGCGAGCGCGCCCACGAGCAGATCTCGAAGCGCAGCAGGCCGACGTCGCCAGGGTGCGGCCCGATCTGAAAGCGAATCTGGCCCGCCTCGGGGTGGCCGCTGAGCGTGATAAAGGTAAACGAGGTTGGCTCCACATCGACGACGCGCACCATGCCATTCCAGGGGCCAAAGATGCTGATCTCGAACTCGTCGCCGACCTTGAGGCGGCCGATGTCGCCGCGCACCTTGATGAACTCGGCCAGGGTGGCGGGGCTGAAGTCGCGAATGTGGCTCTGAATATAGTCCATCAGCAGCTCGGGCGCGCACTTCGCGGCGGCGATATCGGCGCGATAGCGGCGGAAGAGCAGCGGGCCGCTGCCATCGCCGGGCAGCTGCTCATCGCCGCTGATCAGCTCGCGCCGCAGCCTGCGCGGCCCCTCCAGGCTCAGGTGGGCCAGCACCGTGCGCTCCAGGCGCGCGCGCCGCCGCCGCCAAAGATAGAGACCGCCATAGCTGGCAAGCGTGCCCAGGGCCGCGAGTGCGAGCGCCGCCAGCCAGCGCAGAGATTTCCAAACCATAGTGATAGCTCCAGTTGCAGCGGGGTGGGCAGCAACTAGCGCATACACTAGCAAGAAGCGCGCCGGATGGCCGCAGCAGCGCCAGCCGCCAATATCAGGAACACAGCATAGAGCGGGTACAGGCTGAACCCCAACCCTGCCCGCTACGCAGCGGCCTCGACGTGAGTTCAGTATTATAGCCAACTATAATATGCGGCGGGCATAGCCCGTATATTATAATTTTAGCCCTAAAAATAAAATATAACACCATTGAACTGTGATAATTGCACAGCTTGGGTGCAGGGTCAACCATGCTGCGGGCGTGCGACTGCGCTCTAAACCGCTTAGCATTGCAGCATATGCACCGTGAATTGGTATGAATAGAAGATCACAAGTCGTTTTGCGGCTCCGTTCGGTCGCCTGGAGTGGGTTGGAGCGGATAGAGGGATGGTTCAAATAATGCCAGATACGGCTGATAGCGATAGCGCCGATAGCGTCGATTACCAGTCACCTCGTGCAACAAGCCATTGCTTTCAAGCAGATCAACCAGTTTCGAGGCCGTCGCAAAGGTGCACTGGAGATGCTCTTCAACCATTCGTACAGAAAGAAGCGGATGTAAAAACAGATAATCTAACAAGCGTTGAGCATTGGAATTGGATGCCAGTAGCTGGCGGTGGTTCTCACGCAAATCCAGAATAGCGCGTGCAGTATTGGTTGCAGATCGACTCACTTCGGCTACACCACGCAGGAAAAATTTCATCCAGCCCTCCCAATCACCATTGTGGCGAATTGCCATCAGATGCTCATAGTATGCAGATCGGTGGGCTTTAAGGTAGTAGCTGAGATATAACAATGGCTGGCGCAGTATATCGCGCTCACATAGCAAGAGTGTAATTAACAAGCGGCCAACCCGGCCATTCCCATCCATAAACGGATGAATTGTTTCAAGCTGAGCATGAGCTAAGCCGCAATGGATCAGCGCCGGGAGTTCACGGTCGTGCAGAAACGTCTCAAAATTGTCGAGCGCCTGGTGCATTGTAATAACATCAGGCGGAACAAATGTCGCGGTCTCAAGTGTACAGCCAGCCGCCCCAATCCAATTCTGGCTGGTGCGAAATTCACCAGGGGTGCGGAGGCTGCCACGAACATTGTGCAGCAGGATCGCGTGAAGTTCACGCATCAGACGCAGGCTTAGCGGCAACGTAGCAAGACGCTGCAAGCCCGTATTCATGGCCCGCACGTAGTTCACCACTTCTTCAACATCTTTCGGCAGCGCGTCCGTATCAGCATCGAGTTCAAACTGCAGCACATCCTCCAGCGTGCTTTGTGTACCTTCAATCTGTGAACTCAGCACAGCTTCCTGGCGAACATACATTGCAACAAATAAATCCGGGTTTGGCAGTACTGATGTGACTCCATCAAGCCGCCCCAGCGCATGGTCAGCAGCAGAAAGAAGATTGACTAGCTCAGCATCCATCGCCAGCGGTGGCACAGGCGGTAGCGGGGCCGGATCAAAGGTGGCGTAGCCGCCAACACCAGGCACATAGCGACCTGCGCGTGTATTCATACCCATAGGAATCCTTATGTTATAGCCAACTATAATATGCGTGGAGTATTGCCATTATATTATAATTTTGGCCCTAAAACTATAATATACGGGCTGTAATCCCTAGCGCTCTTCACGTCTGTCTTGTATTTGCTGCTTTGGCGGCGCGGCATCAAGGAGCGCTTGAAGCTCGGTAAGTGCCTGCAAAACCTGTTCAACCTCAGCCTTGACATCGTTCACCACGTTGGCATGGCTGTAGGTGTTCAGAACATAGCGCAGTTTGAACCCCATATCGTGTCCTAGCTCTGGCGCGATAAACCGCTTTTTCGCCTTGTCCTGCCCAAGCTCATGCTGATCTTTTTTGGCACCCTGCACCGCACTCCATAAATCGCCAGCCGTATGCATATTGTTGGCGTCATAGCGCACATTCAGCCGCCGCTTGACACAAAACGCTTTCAGCATCGTCTCAAAGGCTGTCCGGGCATACATCATCGCACCACGATAATCATGCATCGTAACGTAGCTCCGGGCACGCTCGAGATAGTCTAAGCTACCTTTGATGATCGGGCGCTCAATCTCCGTTGCTGGCTCTACGTCGCAGTATAGCTCGATGCGCGCCCACTGGCTTGCGCTTAAGCGTGTCTTTACCATCTCGTACCACGTGCGGTCATAGGTCAGAAAGATGATCTGATAGTCTTGAAAAAACTCGGCTAGGATGTCCAGCACCGGCAGGCGATTCGACATGTCTAAGCCGATCAGCACGTCATCTAGCACCAGCAGGTTGAGCGCATCGCGATCGTGCGACGTTTGGCGCAGCGCCGCAAAGTAGATCGCCAGCGCCAGCGCCGAGAGCTTGGCCTCGTTCAGAAAGGTGTGATGCCGCGCAATTGGGCGCTCAAAATATTTCACATCAAGCGCCACGTTCGCCCCTTGGAGCTGCTTTGAGTACAGCTGTAGCCCTTCAAACTTAAAGGTCAGCGTAACCTTGTAGCCAAAACGAGCCAGGATCTGCTCGGCCTCGCCCTGGATATTGCCAAGCAGCTTAGCAAAATGCACGTTGAAGGCTTGGAGGTGCTGTTGATACTCCTCGATAAACCTAGATGTGTGACGCTTGGCCTGCTGGAGCTTTGCGTTGAGCAGATGCCAATGCGCCCCCAAGCTGATATTCTCGTCGTCTGGGACATCGCGCAGCAGCGAGTGCGCCAACAGCGGAAACAGATTGACCTGCTCCGCTTCTATGGTCAGAAAGTACGTCTCGAGCAGAGTCTTGTAGTCCAGAAAGCCGCTTGTCCTGGCCGCGTCACGGATTTTCTCCCAGTCTGTCTCGTTCAAGGTTGTGCGCGGGTTGCCTGGGCCATTGCCTTGGTCGCTCCACTTTGGCGCATGCATATTTTCAGCAATATGCAGCTTGATATACGCCTCCTCTTGATCGTTGGCGAAGATGTTGCGGTGTGGTTCGAGCGACTGACCCTGTCCGTGTAGAAACGCCTTTAACGCCAAGTATAGCGACGATTTACCCGCACCGTTCTCGCCGTACACCAGCAAGTTTTTACGGTTTTTGCCTATATTTATAGTGTGGAAACCACGGAATGCACGGAAGTTCTGTAGCTCGATCTTGGTAATATGCATGGCTAGGTATGCTCCTGTGCTGCTGGCGCGGCTGCGCCCTACTCCTTGCCCTCGATGATGCGCACGGCCGCCACTCGATCCAGAAAGAACAGGCTCTTGCGCGCCGGGTGCTCTGGATCGTACAGGCGCGCATAGATCGCCCGCAGCGTGGGCAGCGGCTCCGCCCCCAGCGCGGCCAGCGGCGGCAGCTCGGCGGCCAGCAGCGGCGCAAACAGCTGGCAGCGCGCCGCCGCGAGCGCGTCAGGGAAAAATAGCTCGTACACCAGCACGTCGATCAGCCGCTCGAAGTAGCCCAGCATAGCGCTGTCCCCCGCTGTCTGCACCAGGTTCGACCCCGGCGGCGGCCCGTCACCCACCACGCCCGTCAGGTAGATCACGTACTCCACCAGCACCTCGATTAGCTCCCGCTCGCTCGGATCGGCAGCAGGGATAGGGATTTGGGAGACGTACAAAGTTTTAAAGCGTAAATATCCGCCCCGTACTTGTGAGCTAATTTGGTCATAAAACCACAGTACAACACTACTATTCAATACGCCGAGAACCCACTTTTTATCTAAAGGCATAAAAAAGGTAGTATCTGCTGTAAAGTAACCGTTCGTATCAGCTGTAAATTGCTGTACTTTAGCAATATCAGGATAAAGTATCTTCGGCTGCTCAAACTCCTGCCAATAGGCACACGAGCGCAGCTCCCAGAAGTAGCGGCCCTGATCGGCGCGCTTGATCAGCGCATCACGAAAATCGCTCAGCCAGCGCTGGATGGCCGGATAGGTCGCGGCAAATATGCGCTCGGCCTCAGCGAGCGGCTTATCCGACCACGGATGCTGCGTATTCTCCGATGACTCAATTCTGATCAGGTATTGCTCGGCAAAGTTCACGCTCCAGCGCTTCACATCGCGCCCGCGCAAGAACGGCTTGAGCACCTGGGCGGAGGAGGGGTGCTCGGTGATCAGCTGGTCGCGGGTGGCCTGATCGACGACAAAGGCGGCGTTGAGGCCGGTCTTGATGCCGTAGTAAAAGCGGCCATTGACATACTCGCCCAGCGGCGTACCGGACTGGCGCAGGCGCTCCAGCAGGTCCAAGGTGGCGCGATTCTCGATGCGCCAGCCATCGGCGGCGAGCGCCTGCTGCGGCAGGGCCAAGGCGGCGGAGCGAGCCAGCGCGGGAAACTCCTCGACGGGGGTGTCGGGCTGCCAGTTCAAGGCACTGATGACGCTGTCGGCGGCGGGCGGCTGCTTGCTGGCGACGATGATGCTGGGGTAGGCGATGGCGGTAAAGACCGGGGCGTCGCCAAAGTCGATCAGGCGGCTGATGCTGGTGGTGCTGGCGAGGTGCTGGCGCAGCTTCGCGCCATAGCGGGCGCGGAAATATTTGTTCGAGGAGATGAAGCAGAGCACGCCGTTGCGCTTGAGCAGCTTCAGCCCACGCTCGAAGAAGTACACGTACAAATCGGCCACGCCGGTGTAGGTATCATACTGCTGCTGCAGCCACTCCTTGAGCGGCTTGATCTTCTCCTGGCGCACATAGGGCGGGTTGCCGATGATGATATCGAAGCCCGCCTCGCGGCCAAACATCCACTCGGCGCTGAAAAAATCGGCGAAGCGATTTTGATTGTACGGGTCCCAGTTGGCGAGCATGGACGCCTGCTCGGGATTGACCGACAAGCTGGTCTCTAGCTCCTGGCGCAGCTCCTGGCGCAGCTCTTCGTCGCGCTGGCGGTACTTGTGCTTGGTGCGCGGCGTCTTGGCGTTGAAGTAGTCGCGGCGCACGCGCTCTAGCTCGGCCTCCAGCAGCTCGACGCGCTTGGTGCGCAGGCCGAGCTGGCCGACATCGCGCAGGGCATTGGCGGCCACAAACTTCGTCTCCAGGTTGGGCAGCGGGCGCACGCCGCGATTGGGGCGTGCGGCATCGACCTTCTGATCGACGATGAGGGCGATAAAAAAGCGCAGCTTAGCGATCTGCACGGCGATGGGCTGAATATCGACGCCGAAGATGACGTTTTCGATCAAAAAGAGCTTGCGGCCATAGTCCAGCTCATTGTGCTCGAAGGCCTCCTGAATGGCATCGAGGGCAGCTTCGCGGGCCTCGGGATCGTCGATCTTGCTGGCGCGCTCCTCCTGGCGCTGTTTCCAGCGCTGATTGTGCGGATCGAGCTTGCTGAGGATGTGGACGAGCTTCTGCAGCGCGCCCATGGGGAAGGCTCCGGAGCCGCAGGCGGGATCGAGCAGCGCCAGATCGTTGATCGTGGCGGTGAGCACCTGAATCTCAGTCTCGCTGAGATAGGCGCTGGCCGGGCGTGGCGCATAGCTCAGCAGCTCGCGCAGGCGACGGTCGAGGCTGGCGGGCGCGGCGTCGATGTCGGCGGTAAGTTTCGCGGCGGCGGTAAGCGCCTGAGCAAAGACGAGCAGCAGGGCCTCATCGACCATAAAGTCGACGACCTCGCGCGGCGTATAGAACGAGCCGGTCTGCTTGCGGGCGGTGTCTCTCGTCTCCTCGTTGTAGGAGGCCAGCAAATTCTCGAAGACCTTGCCGAGCAGCTCGGGATCGAGGGCGATCTCCTCTTCGAGCGGCGTATTCTCGGTGATGGTGAACTTATAGGCGTCGAGCAGCGGGATGAGGCCGCGCACCTTATAGGCTTTGCCCTTGGTGTTATAGGCGCTGTTGAGATCGACAGTGTGCGTATCTGCCCAGAACAGCGGATCGGGCACAAACAGGTCGTTGTCCGGGCGGTCGGAGAAGCCATCGACGCGCAGGACGCGATCAAGCTGCTGATCGTGCTGATCGAGGCACTCGAACAGGCCGCCGTTGAGAAACGGGATAGGCGCAAACAGAGCGAGGATGGCATCGGGATCGCGGAAAAAGCGCTGATAGCGATAGAGCGTGGTGGTGTTGTAGTGCTGGCGCTCGCGGCGAAACGCGCGCTTGTCCATCTCCTGATTGAGCGTGGCGAAGAACAAATTTTGCAGGATGGCCTTGTAGTAGCGGCTCGGATCATCGCCCTGGAGCAGCGCAGCGACAGCCTGCTTGCGAAACAGCTCAGCGGGGATAAGCTGTTTCTCGCGCAAAAACCAGATAAACATCACGCGGGTGATGAGGCGGATCACGCTAATCTGATTGCGCGACTGCGCATCGCCGGCGTCGGCGGGAAAGCGCACCGTATCGACGGCCCAGAAGTACCAGTTAGCCAGCTCGTTGAAGAAGCGCTTGTTGAGTTCGGAGCTATCGAGGGTGTGCATCCATGCAGCTTGGAGCGAGACAAAGTTATGAATGCGGTGGCGCTGGGCGAGCTGCGGCAGGGCCATATCGTACAAAATCTCGATGTGGGCGCGGTGCGGGTCGGCATAGCGCACATCCTTAATCAGCGTGACCTTCTCCAGCACATCGCGGGCGCTATCGCGCAGATTGAGGCGGCGTTTGATCAGCGCCAGCGTGAGCAGCGCGTCATACTTGAACACAATCAGCACCGGCATGGCGAAGCGCTGATTGACCGCGCGCGTGATATCGGCAAGCTGCGAGCGCGTGTAGCTTGCGCCCGTCAGCTCAAGCGCCAGCACGAGATAGGCATTGATGATTGCGCCATCGTACTGCGTGCTGCTATCGAACAGGCCAATCTGGGCGCTATCGCGAATCTCGGCATCGGTGAGCTGAAAGACCATATCGACGCTGCGCCAGTCGGCGGTAAGCGCCTTGGCAGCGTCGATCTCGCCGAACAGCTTGCTGAATGTGGCGGCCGGGGATTCTCCGGGTGGCGGCTCCAGCAGCAGGCGTTTCGCGCTGCGGTAGCCGAGGGTTTCAAACAGCGTGGTGGCGCTAGCGACGAGCGGGCCGTGGCCAAAGGCCGCCAGCGCCTGCTGAATCGCTTGGCGCAGCTCAAGCGCAGAAGTGCTCATTGAATGTTACTCTCCCTTGATAACCAGCCAGGTGATCAGCTCAAAATCAGCGGCGGAGCGGGCCTGATCGCTGATGGCGGGCAGCTGCGCGCTGCGGCCAAGCGTAAGCTGCTGGGCGGCGCGCTGGCGGGCGGTGCTGGTGATGGCGGCGATGGCGCTGTGCAGCAGCTCGCTGTAGGCGTGCATATCGTCGCCGTCGGCGGTCTCCTGGTCGAAGAGCTTGCACAGCTGCTCGTAGGGCGCGGACTGGCCGACGCAGAGCACCTGAAAGAGCTCGAGCACCTGTTTCGGCTGTGTAAACGTAAAGCGCACCGAGCCATCGCTGCGCACATAGATTAAAAAGTACGGGTGGGTTGGATTAACCTGCGTGGTGCGTGGCTGCTGCGTGCCGACCTTCTGGCGCAGGCAAAAGACCACGCCGGGCTGGATCACAGCGTAGGCCGGATCGGGCGGGACAACCGCATAGAGGCCGAGCGGGGCATCGCGCAGCAGCTCGCGGTTGCGCTCCAAGAAGCGCAGCAGATCCATGCGAAAGTCATCGAGGCTGAAGTCTGTGACGGTTACGCCATCGCCGAGGTCTTCGAGATCGAGCACCTCATCGCGCAGGCGCAGGAGCTGCTTATCGCGATACTTCAAATCGGCCTCCACCAGCTCCTCGATCGCCTGCTGCTCCAGCAGATTATCCTCGAAGGTGGCGGCGATATCGACGAGGGCCATGCGCGCCTCGACGCGATTTTTCAAGTTGATGTACTTATTCAAGTCGTGGGTGGGCCAAAAGTTAATCAAGTGCACAGCGGGATTGAGGCTGCCGATGCGATCAATGCGCCCAAAGCGCTGGATGATGCGCACAGGATTCCAGTGGATATCGTAGTTGACGAGCGTGTCGCAATCTTGCAGGTTCTGGCCCTCGGAGATGCAGTCGGTGGCGATGAGCAGATCGATCTCGCCTTCCTGCGGCATTGACGGGATGTGGGCGCGGCGCTTCGAGCCAGGCGAAAAGTTGGTCAGGATGTGGGCGAAGTCGCTGGAGCCAAAGGTGGTGCGATTCGCGCCAGCGCCAGTGATAAGCGCCACGTTGATGCCGAGGTCGGCGTGCGCCCAAGCGTGCAAGCACTCGTAGAGATAGGCGGCGGTATCGGCGAAGGCGGTAAAGACCAGCAGCTTACGATTGGGCTGGCCGAGGTTGTTGGTCGTCGGCTGGCGCACCTTCTGCTCGATCATGCGGCGCAGCTCGGCGAGCTTCGCATCGCGGTCGGGCGTAATGCTTTGCGCCACGGTGTAGAGCATAGCGAGCTGGCGCTTATCGTGCTGCAGATCGGCGAGCCACGCCTCGACATCGAGATGGGCGAGGTTATAGGTGAACTTCTCGCCAAGGGCGAGGGCGTCCTGCAGCTCCTCATCGTCGTCCAGCTCCTCAAGGTCAAGCGCGGCCAAGTCCAGCTCAGGGCTAGCAGAGCGCAGGGACTGAAACGTCTTGATGCGCTGCTCTAGCTCCTCGATCTTAGCGATGGTGCGGCTCATGGTGGTGGCGAACGAGTGCACAGAGCTTTCGAGGCGCTTGAGGAAGTTGACCTTCATCATGCCGACGAGGAAGCGTTCGCGCACATTCTGGCGAAAGTTACGCACGCGAGTTTCGGCATAGCGCTCGGCAAACTCAGGCCGCACATAGTCGGACGGGCTGAAAAGCGCGAGCTTATACTGCTCGATCTGATCGTTGAGCTGATCGTAAGAGAGGAACAGATCGTTGGTATCGATCAAGGGATAGATCGCCAGCGGCTTCGTGCGCTCGGGAAAGCCGCCCAGCTCGGCGAGGGTCTCGCGGTAGTAGCGCTGGATGTGTTTGCGCGAGCGAGCGATGGTCAACTCATCGAGCAGGGCAAAAAAGCTCGCGCCGAGCTGATCGAGGAGCTGGCGGGTCTGGCGCTGGCCGGGGGCCTCGGCCCACGCCTTGAACGTCTTTTGAGCGGCGTTGAGCGTCTGCGAGAGGCTGCTGATGCCTAGCGATTCGTAAAACACATCATCGCGATCCTCGGTAAGAAACATCAGCTGATTGCGCAAGTCCTTGAGCGTATTATTGACCGGCGTAGCCGACAAGAGCAGCACCTTGGTCTTGATGCCGCTTTTGATCACATCGTCCATCAAGCGCTCGTAGCGCGTTTTAGTGATGATGGTGCCGTCCTCATCGCGCTTGCCGCGGGTGCTATTGCGAAAGTTATGCGACTCGTCGATGACAACGAGATCGTAGTTGCCCCAGTTGATGGTAGCGAGGTCGATATCGCCGCTTTTGCCGCTGGTGCGGCTCAAGTCGGTGTGCGAAAGCACGGTATAGCCAAAGCGATCACGGACGAACTCGTTAAGCGCGCTATTGTTATGGCCCTGGTACATCGTCCAGTTATCGCGCAGCTTTTTCGGGCAGAGCACAAGGACACGATAGTTAAGCGTCTCAAAGTACTTGATCACCGCCAGCGCCTCGAAGGTTTTGCCCAAGCCGACGCTATCGGCAATGATACAGCCCTGGTGCTTGAGGATTTTATTGATCGCGCCACGCACGCCGTCCTGCTGGAACGTAAACAGCTTCTGCCAGATGGCGCTATCGGTAAACTGGGTTTGCTCGGCCAGCAGCGACCCCTGCTGATAGTTGGAGACAAACTGCTCAAACAGGTGGAAGAGCGTCTTGTAGTAGATAAACTCAGGGCTATGGTTCTGATAGAGCTGCTGGAGGTAGCCCAGCACCTCGTCCTTGACATCGCTCACGAGGCTTGCATCGTCCCAGACCTCATCGAACCATGCTTTGAGGTCGTTGCGGTCGCGGGTGCTATCGACTTCAAGATTCAGCTCGATGTTATTGTGCTGGCTGGAGCCAAGACCTAGGCCGTGTAGCGTAAAGTTCGAGCTGCCGAGGATCGCCTGCTCGACGCCGTGGTTATCAATATGGTACATCTTGCCGTGGAGCAAGTTGGATTGGCGCACCGAGCGCACATCAACCTTTTGGGCAATCCACTCGGCGCACTCGCGGGCGATGGCTTTCTGCTGGAGTCGGTTGGCGAGCGCCAAGCCCTGCTCTTCGATATTAAACGCCTTTTTCGCCGTTTTATCTGGATCAAGCGCGCCTAAGAAGCGTGGCTCACCAAACAGAAAACGCATATGCTCAATCTCAAGCAGCTGTGTGCGCAGCTCGTGGAAGGCGTAGATCGTGAAATAGGCAGAAACAACCGCAAGGTGTGCGCCGGGCTGAATCGCGCTGGCGAGAAATGCGCCAACCGAGCCGCGCTGACGATTATCACGAATGCCAGAGGGGAGCGTCTTGGTAGATGCGGCCATAGGTTGCTCTCTCCAAAAAATTCAGGGCTGGATGTTACTGCTAGGTAACAAACTACAGTTAGGCATTTAGAGCGAAGACAAACTACCCGCTGCTGTGGCGGTTAACTACGCAAAGTGGAAATCGCTCAAGGAGAACAACAGTTGTTAACAAACGTGGGGCATCAGCGTCATACTGATGCCCCAATCTGTTGTTGGAGCGGGAAACGGGACTCGAACCCGCAACCTTCTGTTTGGGAAACAGATGCGCTACCATTGCGCCATTCCCGCATTAGCGCCCAGTATAGCACAGCGGTGCAGGCGGGTCAATATTAAAAAGCGGTGGCAAAGTACAGCGCCTGAGTGCATCTAACAGTGGTGTCAAGCACACCACAATCGACCATGCTACGCGCTGTTTTGCACAGATAGATGCTGCTTCAGCACTGGGAGTGCGTAGCCCATTTCTCTCGATTGAGTTGAGAGTATGAGTGTGAGGTTTGTTTATGATCGCGAGCCGCAAGGTGGTGCGCACCACCAGCATGTTCACCGTATGGGCCTGTGTCTGGCTGATGGCTATCAACCTAGGCCCAGTCTTGGCACAGGATGCCGCCGAGCCACCCCAGCACATCAGCATCAACCACATCAGCACCGAGCAGTTGCCGCAGCTGGCGATTAGCGCCCAGGCGCTTGACGCCAGCGGCAACCGTATCGGCGACATCGCGCCCGAGGCATGGCAGGTCGCCATCGACGGGCAGCCGCTCAGCGGCACGCTGGCGCTGCCGAACCAACGAACGCCCGTGGCCGTCGCAATTGTCGTCGACACAAGCGCGCGCATGAGCGACAACAACACACCGCAGCGCTCGCGCTTCCGCGACCAAATCGACCAAGTCAACAATCTGATCAGCCGCCTGCCGCCGGACAGCCAGGTCAGCCTGATCAGCTTCAACAGCGCGACCAGCGTGAGCTTCGCGCTCCAGGCCGATGGTGGCGGCGTGCGCAACGCATTGAACACCCTCACGCTGCAGGCCGCCGACGCACCGCAAGCGCCCTACGATATTACCAACGCCATTAAAGCTGGCCTGCGCGAGCTAGCGGGCGTCAACGACAAGCCGCGGGGCTTATTCCTCTTTGCCGCTGGAGCGCCGGAGACCGATATCGACACGGTTGAGATCGCCGCTGTGCTCAGCACGCTGGCCGACAATCCGCCCACGCTCACCTTCATTAGCCTTGGCTCTGACAGTGAAGGCACGTTTGAGCGCGACCCAGCCAATCCGCTCTCGATTGCGCGGGCGGCGCAGTCGCTCGCGGCCAACTACGTTGAATTTTTCGCCGAGGATTTTGATCAGACATCAGCCAGCATCAAGCAGATGCACACAATGTTCGACGCCTTTGTCAGCCGCAGCCAGTGGCAGGTGCTCCAGGTACAGGCTGGCGTGCTCACCCCTGGCGACCACACGCTCCAGCTCGCCATCGGCGCTGCGACCGCCGAGCACAGCTTCAGCGTTGGGCAGGTGCCACCGCACGTGCGCCTCGTAGCGCCGAGCGCACCGCTCACCAACACGGCAACCTTCACCGTGCAGATCGACTACGCGCAGGCTCCGGTGACACGGGTGGAGTACATTCTTAACAATGTGCCAATCGGCGCATCGGAACAAGCGCCGAACTTCCCATTTACCTTTGATCTGACCGACCCATTCAATCAGCAGCAGTTTCCCGCCAACAGCGAGTACAGCCTGTTTGCGGCCGCGACCGATGCAGCACAGCAAACCAGCCGCAGTGCGCCAGTGACAATCAAGCTTGCGCCAGCGCCAGGGCAGGCAGCGTGGCTATGGCGCTACAGCATGCCGGTGGCTATCGGCACAGCGCTGCTTGTGGCGGGATTGATCTGGCTGCTGCTGCGCAAAAAGCGGCCAAGCAAAACCGTTGTGCTCGCACAGTCAACCACCAACTCGCGCAAGCCCCAATCTGTCGATCCTGTTTTCCAGGCCACCGAAGAGTACAGCAACATACCGCAGGCCACCGCAGAGTACATCTACGCGGCGCTGGCCAGCCAGCCAGCGTGGCAGCTGCGCGTCTTTGATGGTAGCACAGCGCAGATCTATCCAGTCAAAGAGCGCCAGGTGATGATCGGCAAAGACAGCCGCCATGCTATTCCTGTGCTTAATCACTGGGCCTCGCACAACCATGCCACGCTCACCATCAGCAACAATGGCGTTGAGCTAACCGATCTGCAAAGCCGCAACGGCACCTTTGTGGGCATCGGCAGCGAGCGCCGCCGTCTGGACCCGAATGTGCCAATGCCGATCAACCTTGACACCGTGTTCTGGATCGGGCCAGAGGTGAAGGTCGAGCTGCTAGAGGCCGACCAATGACCGAGCAAGCGCGAGTTAACCGCCCGGTCGCAGCAATCGCGGCCAGCGCGCAGATCGGCAAGTACATCTGCCTGCGCCTGCTCAGCGAGGGCGGCCAAGGCACGCTCTACCTCGTACATCCGCAGACGCTCAGCGCCACCCAGCGGGTGCTGCTGCGGGTGCAGCTGTGGGTGTTTGGCCCATCGCAGGCGCTGGTCGAGCGCTTTCAGCTTGGCGTTGTCAAGATTCCACACCCCACGTATCAGGCCCATCTCTACGATGAGCGCGGCTACCTCTCGCTGCCCAACGTGGCCCACAAGCATCTCGGGCAGCTCTACACCCGGCGCTTTCGGCAAACTGGGGCAGCGCTGGCGAAGGCCGATATTGACTTCATAAACGTTCCAGACAGCAGCGGGCAGATCCAGCATAATCCCTACATCACGCTGGCCTATGAGCCAGGCGGATCGCTGCGCACGCTGCTACAGCAGCGCAAGCACCGGCCGCTGAAGCCAGCGCAGGTTGTGCGCATTGCGCTCCAGCTCGCCGATGTGCTGAGCTTCTTACACACTGGTCCTGAGCTTATCTACAACGATCTTGCGCCCGACAATGTGCTGCTGCACGAGCGGCTATCGCCGTGGCGCAAAACCAAGCCAACAGCGGTGCTGATCGACCTAGGAGCTGCTGACTCGCTGAGCAGCCCGCGCCACTGCAATGTGTATGGGCGCGCGCAGTATATGCCGCCGGAGCGCTTGCGCACACCGCCAGCCGCCATGAGCGCACAGGTCGATATCTACGGCCTAGGCATGCTGATGTACGAGCTGCTCGCTGGCAAGCTGGAGTACCAGAGCACGGCCGACCTGCTCAACCCTGAGCGGCAGCTTAAGCCGATCAGCGCGCTCAACCCGCACGTCTCACGCGACCTGAACCACTTGGTTATGCAGGCGGTTGACCGTGATGCAGAGCGCCGCGCCATCAACCTGCCAACGATGGCCGCCTTTCAGCGCGCGCTGCGCAACCTGCCGGAGGAAAAGCAATCTGGCAAGCTACGCGGGCCGTTCACAGCGCGCGCTTGGGTCCAGCTCGCCAGCGCCGTCTGTGTGCTTCTGCTCATGTTCAGCATGACCACACAGCTCTCGCAGCATGGTGCGCAGGCGACGAATGCACCAGCTACCGCAGCAACCATGCTGCCAACGGTTACGCTGCCGCCAAGTACAGCAACGGCCACCGCCACACCGCAGCCTACGCCGCCGCCAACATCAACGCTTATTCCGACCCCAACGACCGAGCTTTAGGGAGAAGAGATGTATGCCTGAACGATTAAAACGTGGCCACAGCGCGGCCAACCTGCCAATGCTTGATGTTGGCACCTGCTCCAGCGGCGGCATTCGTGAACACAACGAAGACCGTGTTGAAACGCGGCAGGTCAACCATCGACTGCTTGCGCTCGTGGCCGACGGCATGGGCGGTGGCGATATCGGGGCGGCGATGAGTGATCAGGCGCTCAAAATCGCTGCCGAGAGTCTGCAAGCAGTTGGCACAAACTCCGTTGAGAGCGAGCTACAGCAGGCTTTTCAAGTGGCCAACCAGGCAATCCGTAACTTTCGCCAAGTGGATGCGCGCTATGCCCGCAGTGGCAGCACGCTCACCTGTGCCGTCATCCAGCATACGGCAAAGGGCGTCATCGCCCACCTCGGCCATGTTGGTGATAGTCGCGCCTACCTGGTGCGCGGCGCAACCATCAAGCAGCTTAGCCGCGATCACAACATCTATGAGGACTTGCGGGCGCAGGGCGTAGCCGCCGACCAAGCGCGCAAAGACCCACATGCCCGCAAGCTCACCTACTGCCTTGGCTCAAGCCAGCAGGTCACGAGTGCACCAAAGTTCTACAGCCAGCACAGCCTACAGCCTGGCGATAGCTTAATTCTATGCACCGATGGTGTCAGTGAGTTTGTCGCGCCAACAGCGATTGGCGATCTTGTCAACAGCACCACCAGCGCCGAGCGCACTGCCCAAAAACTCGTTGCGCTGGCGCTGAAGCAGGGCAGCACCGATAATGCCAGCTGTGTTGTGGTGGGCTACGTGCCACACCGTGGTGGGAGTTTCCTGCTCGGTCGAGCGCTGGTCGGCTTGGCGCTCGTGCTAGCGCTCGTGTTTGGCGGCTGGGCGCTCGGCGCCAGCAATGTGTTCGGGGCCAAGTCGACACATCAGTTCAGCCTTGGCGCAAAAACAAGCGCCACGATCACCGCATTGCCAACAGCCCTGTCCGCCCATCCGACCTCAACATACGCGCCTGGTCAGCCAACCTCAACGCGCGCGCCCACGACTCCACCAACTTCAACCGCCACGGTAACGCCGCTGCGCCCAACCCAAGCGCCAGTGATTGGTATACCAGCAGCACCAGCGCGCCCAACCCAAGCAGGCGTACCAACGAGCGCACTGCTACCACCAACCGCCGCGCCTGCGCCACCAACGCCTGCATCAACCGCCGCGCCTGCGCCGCCAACAAGCGCATCTCTACCACCGACAAGCGCATCGCTACCACCAACGCCTGCACCTGCGCCACCAACCGCCGCACCTGCGCCACCAACGCCTGCATCTATCACCGCGCCTGCGCCACCGACAAGCGCACCGCTACCACCAACCGCCGCGCCTGCGCCACCAACGACCGCACCGCTACCACCAACTGCCGCGCCTGCGCCACCAACGACCGCACCAACCACCGCGCCTGCGCCACCGACAAGCGCACCGCTACCACCAACGCCTGCACCTGCGCCACCAACGCCTGCGCCACCAACGCCTGCGCCGCCGACGAGCGCACCGCTACCACCAACCGCCGCGCCTGCACCAACCAAGTCGCCAGTGATTGACACAACAGCGGTACCAACGCGAGCACCGATACCATCGGCTACTCCGGCTGGTTTGCGCCCTAACGGTCAACAAGCACGCACACAGCAGCACCACGCGCTTACAAAGACAAACAGAGCTTAAGCGCGCCTATTGAGTAGAGTTGAGCATACATATGCAGAGGAGTGTATGAAGTCACGAGTAATCATCGGCGGTCTGATCGCCCTGCTGCTGGCAGGGTGCGGATCAGCAGCGATCTCAGCCGTAAGCGTCACGCCAGTGCCAACAGTTACGCCGCTGAGCGCAAGTCAGCCAACTGCAACACCGCAGCCGACCAGTGCCGACGGAGAGCAGCGCGAGCAGCGCATAGCCGCAGCCAAAGCGGCTATGGATAGCACCGACTACCTGCTGGTCATCGACCAGTTATGGCCAGTCTACCAAGCCGACCCCAACGACCAAGGGCTTGCGCTCATGCTGGCTCAGGCGTATCACGCCCAGGGCACCAAGCTGCTAGCGGATAAAAAGCGCAACGCCGACATGCTGCGCTCGGCATTTGACACGTTCAACGCTGGCCTAGAAGTCGTGCCGGTCTCCGACACCCTCCACACGACGCTGGAGACCGACCAGCAGGCGACCAAGGCCGCGCTTGAGGCGCAGCTCGCCCTTGACAGCTACGCTGAAGCTGCCGACTTTGCAGCCCAACAGCAGCAAGCAGAGGCGGCCTACGCAGTGCTGCAGCGCCTGATCGAGCTACAGCCCGACTTTCCGCAGCTGAACACACTGCAAGGGCCGATTCTCGTCAATCTGAGCCAAGTTCGCCAGCTGGCCGCCAGCGACACCAGCGGCGACGAGCGCAAGCAGCTCCTGCTAGAGGCCAAGGATTTATGCGCTCAGGCCAGCGCGCTGTGGCCCGTCGATGCCGAGGAGGCCGCCCCAGCCCACGATTGTCTGGAGCGTATCGCGGCGAGGTTAAACCCACCCAAGCCCACCGCCGTGCCAGCGCAAAAGCCAGCAGCACCACCACCAGCCGATCCGCGTCTTAGCTTCGCTGGCTACATCCAGACAGGCTATCCAGGCGGCGCAAACTCGGGCCAGTTCAGCGCCTGCATCAATGGGCGCGTGCTGCACGCTGATGGCTCGCCGGTGGCCGCAGCCAGCGGCAACGTCAACAACGGCGCATCTGCGCTCAACTGGACGACCAACAGCGACGGCTACTTCAGCGCCTGCGGCCTTGGCTACTCGAACTGGGGTGTGGTGCTCTACTTTGTGCCGGGGCCAGGACTGCGCTCTGAGGCGGTGGTCAACGGCGTCTGGCTCGATGGGTCGCCAGGCCAGCAGGCATTTGTGGTGTTCCAGGCGCGCTAGCCGCGATAGTTTCATTGTAAAGCGCCCGCGTGGCTCAGCCATGCAGGCGCTTTTGATGTGCAGAAGAAGAATGCTACACGCTAAGCGGGTAGGCTCGCCAGCCGCTGCCGCCGTTGATTTGGCACACAAGCGGAGCATCAGCACCCTTTGGCTTCGTGCAGCGCAGCATAACCTGATTCTGCGCACCGTTGGCAATCGTCTGCGCGCCGATCTCGCTGATCACGTGCGCTGTAGTATCTTTCGATAGTGCACCAACCAGGTACTCTGGCCCCAGCCAGCAGAAGCGGCCCTCAAAGACCGAGCAGGTCAGCGTCAGCATCTCCTGCTCGCCCTCAGCTTGAATGTACGCAGGATCAGCCTGGGCAAAAATATCCAGCACCGTCTGTGTGTGCAGCGTGTTTGAATTAGCCATTGGTGTAGCACCTCCATTGGCAGTTATTGTTGATGATTGGCGTGAACAGCCAACCAATGCAAGCAGCATTATTGCAAACAAAACAAGTCTGTAGCGTACAAACAGCCCCCCTACTAAGCGATCCATTATCGATCTCTCCTCGCATTTTCACCGCGCCGCGACGTATCTGGAATATCGGTTGAATCGGGTACAGGTAAAGCAATAGATGGATCAATTGTTGGCTCAAGCTGTTCATACGTGACGTTCGAGACATCATCGATTTGAGTACCACCCCAGAAGGCATTCCATACGCTTGGATCCACACTACCAGCTTGGGGCACATTCCAAAGCCAGTCATCTGCTGGAGAATTGCCAGAGATTTCTAGACCAAAGAGGGTACCTTGCAGATGGAGACGACTCTCACGGCTGGTTTCCGCTTGTGCCTCAGTAGCATCGTGAGCATAGTCAGCCCCATATATTACACCTTCTAAAAAGCTCAGTGCATTTGCAAAACGAAAGCCTTTATAGGCATCACTTTCAGCTTGTCCATGCCCAAACTGCTTCATGACATTGCTTATCTCGCGACCCACAGTGTTGTTGTAGCTTGGCAGCAACCCATAGTCGTTATAGTCTATCCGACCAGTTGCACCGTAGTAGGCGGCTGTTGCCGTCAGATAATAGTGGTACCAGTCACCAGGATCATTAGTACCTAAGAAAGTAGCGTCAAATAGTCGATAGAAGATTGATGGCCGACCACCCCAATCTGCCTGCGCTTTGGGATTAAGCGGCAAATCATCAAGCGGTACCTCCTGACCATCAAACTTATAAATTGTCGAACCAGAGGAATTGTCTTCATTTGGCGATATGCGTTCCCAAGCAATATTATCGCTTCCCCAACTCAAGGCTTTCGTTAGGTTATGACAAATGAGCAGTGCAGTCCCTGGATCGTTGGTATACGTGAGCACCACGTCATAGAATTGCTGCGGATTGAGTGGCTCCCCTCCGCTATAAAGGTAATTAATCAGATCTTGTAACACAGCTTTCTGTATCGCCATGATCTGTGAGTTACGTAAATACTTATCAAGTATATCGTCAGGTATATCACTTTCATACTCAGTAGATCACAGGACTCCCTGGGGCCAGGGTAAACGGTGTGGCGGCCGAATCGTGCGGTATCCTTTGTGGTGCCAACCAAGAAAGGAACCGT
>JABXJS010000264.1 GCA_013538855.1 Herpetosiphonaceae bacterium | reverse complement strand
CATCACAACGCCAGAGGATGCGTCGATCCCCAACGTACCGGTCAACAGCATCGCTACTGCACTGAGCATGGCTGACATTATTCAGCACCACGCCGCGACCAGCTCCAATGGTCTCACCTATGCCGAGATGGGCCGCTTCGCGGTTGAGAATGGCGACCCGGCGGGCACGAACAACGCCGACGCGGCGCTGAAAGACGCCAACGGCAAGCCGGTGGCCAACCAAGCCCGCAACACGCAGCTGACGGCGGCCGGCCTGGTGACCTCGCTGAGCGTGTCGGCGATGGCGCTGGGAGCCTCCTACGGCGCGATGGCGCTGGGCCTGGGCTTCCTGGTCCTGGGCATTGTGATCACCGGCCTCGGCTACGCGCTGCGCGGCCTGATCACCCCAGAAGTCGCCAAGCGCTTCGGTGTCCACCCAGTGACGGCGTAGCCCCGCTCTGAGAGCGGACAGGGGCACCACCGATCAAGGAAGATTGCAGCCTCAGGGCCTGGTCATGCTGACCAGGCCCTGAGCGTATTGAGCGCGTGTGTTTGCTTAAGTAGCACAGATAGAAAAAATTATGCGACCTGCTGCAAGACTGGCGCTGTGCTGCCGGTGGCATATGGAATGCTATAGTACTCCATTCGTCAAACAGATCGACTGCCAGTATAATGAGACCAGTTTCAACGTGATTTGACAGAAGCGTGGTCGTTGTCGATCAAATATGCATCTACGTGGCGAATCATCGTTGATACCCACAAATTCTCACCATATCCATCCTTAGAGATTAAGCGCCGAGTGTTGTAGTACAGAAGGATGTGATTTCCATGCGTCTTCGCTGGCAGCAGTGGCTACAGCGCATACCATACAACGACCCAGTCGAGTACCATCTGATGCTCCTGCTGCAGCTGCTGTTGTTTGTGCTGATTGCAACGCTGCTGTGTGCGCTGGGCCTGAATGTGCTGATCTTTCGCGCTGCCGCGCTGACGTGGTCAGGTGTAGCGCCTAACCTCATTGTGCTGGTGGGCCTGCTGGCGGCGCTGGGCATGCTGCGCTACGGCGCGCTGCGCTGGTCGGTATGGACCGTGATCGTGCTGCTGCTGGGCGGCCTGGCGCAGGCGCTGCTCACCAATGGCCTTCAGCGCAGCCAGGGTCTGCTGATTGAGTTCACGCTGCCGATTATTTTGGCGGGCATGCTGCTCGAGCGCTGGGCGCTGATCGTTGTGTGCGCGGTGAGCATCGCCACCGCCATCGCCGCCGCCCTGCTGTTTGCCACCCCGCTGCGGCCTGTCGGCGCCGTCGTCACGCCGCTGCCGGTGTTTATTCTGGTCACGGTGCTGCTTGGCGTGCTGATTGATCGCTTCGCCGCAACCCTGCGCTTAGCATTTCAAACAGCGGTGCTGCGCAAGCTAGCGCTGGAGGCCGAGCGTGAGCGCTTTGCCGTCACGCTGGCCAGCATCGGCGATGCGGTGATCGCCACCGATCCACAGGGCAACATCACTTTCATGAACCAGATCGCGGCGACGCTCACCGGCTGGGATGCCGCTGCGGCCTACGGTCAGCCGCTCGATAGCGTCTTCACCATCATCAATGAGACAACGCGCCAGCCGGTCGCTAGCCCTGCCGCACGTGTGCTGCGCGAAGGTGCCATCGTTGGCCTGGCCAACCACACGCTGCTGATCGCTCGCGATGGCCGCGAGATTCCCATTGACGATAGCTGCGCGCCAATTCGTGAGGCGAGCGGGAAGCTCTATGGTGTGGTGCTCATCTTCCGCGATGTGACCGAGCGCAAGCAGGCCGAGCACGCGCTGCGAGCCAGCGAGACGCGCTTTCGCGTCATGGCCAACGCCGCGCCGATGTTGATTTGGATGGCCGATCCGAGCGGCACGTGCACGTTCGTAAATCAGCGCTGGCTAGCCTTCACTGGCCGCACGCTGGAGCAAGAGCTTGGCAACGGCTGGACTGCGGCCGTGCATCCTGGCGACCTCGAGCGCTGTCTCTCAATGTTTGAGCAGGCGCTGGCTGCGCGGATACCATTCGAGATGGTCTACCGCCTCCGGCGCGCCGACGGCGTCTACCGCTGGATGCTGGATCAGGGCACGCCGCTGCTGGGCGAAGATAGCCAGCTGGCTGGCTTTATCGGCTCGTGTGTTGATATCACCGAGCGCCAGCTGCTGGAGGATCGCCTGAGCACGCTGATCGCCGCCTCCGGCTCGCTGCTGCAGTCGCTGCAGATGCGCGATGTGCTGCCAACCCTGCTGGATCTGGCGCAGGAGATCGTCGAGGCCGATGCCTACGCTGTCTGGCGCCACGATCACGAGCGCAGCCAGTGGCAGGTGCTGGCATCGGTTGGGCTATCAGAGGAGTTCAAGGCCGCCAAGATTGAGTCGCTCGGCTCCACGCCAACTGTTGCGACCCAGCTTTACCGGATCAGCAATGTCGCTGTCGATCTGAGCCAAGAGCTGGCAGCGCGGGCCGCGCTGTATCGCCAGGAGGGTATTCAGGCCCTGCTGGTGGTGCCGCTGCATTTACATAACAACTACAGCGGAACGCTAGTTTTCTACTACCATGCGCCACATGACTTCAGCGACCTTGAGGTGCGTGTGGCGACAGCACTGGCCAACCTCGCGGCGGCGGCGATCAACACCGCCGATCTCTACGAAGCACAGCAGCAGCTCCGGCTGCGCGCCGAGGCGGAGCAGCGCGAGCAAGCCTTTTTGGCCGATGCCAGCGCTGTGCTCTCAACGTCGCTCGACTACAGCGTCACGCTGCGCCAGATCAGCGACTGGCTGGTGCCAACGCTGGCCGACTGGGTGGCGCTGTATATGCTCGATGCCGCCGGGCACATGCAGCAGCTCTTTATGCGCCACCGCAGCCCTGAGCGCGAGATGCTGGCCCTGGAGTGGCAGGAGCAGCACCCGCTGTCGCCTGAGCGCTCTGCTGCGCTGCGCCAGGTGCTCAGCAGTGGTCAGCCGCTGCTGATGCCGCAGCTGACCAAAACATACCTTGACGCCACTGTCTACAGCGCTGACCAGCGCTCACGTATTCACGAGCTTGGGCTAAGCTCCTTCCTGCTGGTGCCGCTGCTGGCGCGCGGGCGCACGCTCGGCGTGCTGGCGCTGGGCACCGTCGATGATCACACGCCGTACAGCGAGCAGCAGGTGCCGTTTTTCTTGGAGCTAGGCCATCGCATCGCGATTGCCGTTGATAACACGCGGCTGTACACCGAGGCGGAGCAGGCGCGGCTCCAAGCCGAGAGCAGCCGCGAGCGCTTGGCGCGCCTGCAAACCACCACCGCCGCGCTATCGCAGGCCCTAACGCCCGATCAGGTGATCGCGGTGATCGTTGGCGAGGGCCGCGCCGGGCTTGGCGCGCAGGTGGGCCTGGTGGCGCTGCGCCGCCCTGGTGAGCCATGGCTCGACATTAGCGGCAGTGAGGGTATTCCGCCGGAGATTCTGGCCGAGTTTCGCACGCTGCCACTTGCTGCCACCATGCCAATTGCCCAGGCGGCGCGCAGCGGCGACTCGGTCTACATTGCCTCATCGGCGGAGTTCGAGCAGCGCGCCGATGCGCTCGCTTTGCCGCTCCAGCGTCGCCTGGGCCTAGAGGGCCTGATTGCACTGCCGCTGGTGGTTGAGCAGCAGATTATTGGTGCGCTCCAGTTTAGCTTCAAGCAGCCGCTGCTGCTGCAAGATGCTGATCGCGCATTTGTGCAGGCGCTCGCGCGCCAGTGTGCCCAGGCCCTTGATCGTGCGCGTCTCTACGATGAGTCCCAGCGTGCGCTTGATGCGCGCGATCAGTTCTTAGCCGTCGCATCGCACGAGCTGAAGACGCCGACGACCTCGATCTTAGGCTATGCGCAGCTGCTGCAGCGCCGGATCAGCCACAACGGCGAGGTGGGCGAGCGCATCGCCAAGCCGGTGCACTCGATCATTCATCAGGCCACGCGGCTCAACCGGCTCACGCTGTCGCTGCTTGATTTGTCGCGACTGCAAACAGGCCAGCTGACGATCAGCCGCAGCGATGTCAACCTGCTGGCGCTCGTTGAGCGTGTCGCGCAGGAGGCGCAGCTCTCAACCGATCGCCATCAGATTCACGTTGCTGTGCCTGAGCAAGAGCTACGGCTGGTTGGCGATGAGCTGCGCCTGGAGCAAGTGATCTATAATCTCCTGCAGAACGCGATCAAGTATAGCCCTGACGGCGGCGCGATTAATATTACGGTGCGCCCAAGCGCTACGAGTGTGCAGATCGCCATCGCCGACCATGGGGTTGGCATCGCCGCCGCCGACCTGCCGCAGCTCTTCCAGCGCTTCTATCGTGCGCCAACAGCCACCACGCTGAGCGTCAGCGGCATGGGCTTGGGCCTGTACATTGTGCAAGAGATCATCGCGCTGCACCATGGCTCCATCGATGTGCAGAGCGAGCTTGGCGCTGGCAGCACCTTTACGATCACGCTGCCGCTCGCAGACTAGCGCCGCGCCGGTTGCGCTCAGGAACCATTGGCAGGTGTGACTGAGGGGCCATTGTACTAGGCGGCGGCTTCTGGCAGAATAGATTAAGTTTTCCTTAGAAATCAACTCGATAGCTGTATGCTGCTGCGTCGCACTAGCGCCGCACGTATCCTTTGGATCTGGCCCTGTGCAATAATAAGGAGCAGTCATGACGAAACCGACGCATCTCGCATCTTGGGAGGCTTTCTGGGCCATGCTCGCTGATCCTGATGCCGATGTGCTGTGGGATGTCGATCCGGCCCAGGCGGCGGAGCTGGACTGGGCGCGCTTCAAGGATGTGATCGACCAGCAGCTGCCGCTGATTGACCTCGGCTGTGGCAGCGGAACGCAGACGCGGTTTTTTGCCCAGCACCTGCCGCGTGTGATTGGCGTTGACATCTCCCCCACCGTGATCGACTTTGCGCGCCAGGCCGACAGCGCCGGGGCCGCCGAGTATCGCGTCTTTGATCTGCTGGACCCAGCTGCGGGCGCGGCGCTGCACGCTGAGCTAGGCCCGGTCAATGTCTACATCCGCGGCGTGCTGATGCTCTTCGCGCCTGACGAGCGGGCCACCGCCGCCGCGAACCTCCGCGCCCTGATCGGCGCACGCGGTGTCTGCTACCTCAACGAGTACCCGCCGCAGGCTAAAGCCTACTACACGCAGATTTTCTCGCAGCAGGGCATGGCTCCAGCGTTTGCGAAGGTGCTTGAGGCTGGCATCACGCCAGGTGGGCTGACAGCCGCCGATCTGGAGGCGCTGTTTCCAGCTGCCGAGTACGAGCAGCTACTCTACGGCCAGCACCTGATGCACACGACGATTGCGCTGCAGGATGGCAACTTTGCGGCCGCGCCAGCGCTCTACTGCGCCGTGCGCCATCGTGCATCAGCTGATTAAGCCCGCGTTCTGCCCCTGCGTTTGATTGCAGCCCAGGGGGTGTGCGCGCTGTATTGTTGGCCGTTGGGCTATTTCCTGATTTGTTGTGGGAGAAGCGTCTATGGCTCGCTCAAATTCATCGAACGACCTACCGATTGACTACCAGCGTTTGCTCGATGCGCTCAGCGATGGACTAGCGCTGCTCGATGCCGATGGCACCGTGCAGTACTTCAATCAGTCGCTCGCCGCCATGGTCGAAAGCCTCGGCGCTGTGGAGCCGCCGCTGGCGATCGGCATACGCTACGTTGATGCGCTGGCAGGCTGGCTGAATCTCGCATCTGCCGATCACAGCGCGCTCGCTACGCAGATCCAGGCGGTGCTGGCCGGAGCCGTCGATCTAGTGACGCGCGAGCATCTGCCAACCAAGAGCCACGCCGATCCGCCGCCGCGCTGGTCGCTCGATGTGCGCCCATGTGCGCTTGGTGCTGCTCCAGGAGCGCTGATCAGCCACCGCGATACAAGCATCGCCTTTCAGCAGCTGGCCGAGAGCGATCTGCGCTATGCGCAGATATTCAACCTCAACCGCAGCGTCAAGCTGCTGATGGACCCGGCTACCGGCAGTATCGTCGATGCCAACCCCAGCGCCTGTCAGTTCTACGGCTACAGCAGGGACGAGCTGATCACCAAAAATATCACCGACCTGAACCGCCTGTCGTGGGAGGAGTCGACGGCGATTATGCGCGCCGCCGCCCAGGAGCAGCGCTCGTATGTGACCTTTCGCCACTACAAGGCCAGCGGCGAGCCGTGTGAGATCGAGGTGTACCCTGGCCCCATTCGGCTCAACGGCCGCACGCTCGTCTGCTCGGTCATCCACGATATCACCGACCTGCGCGTGCGCGAGGAGGCGCTGCGCCAGTGGGAGCATATCTTCCAGCACGTGACCTGGGGCATGGCCGTGATCGAGCCGGAGGACTGGGTGCTGGAAGCCTTCAACCCCGCCTTGGCCGACCTGCTGCGCTGCACCAACGATGATCTGCTTGGCCGCTCGCTGGTGAATATGGTCGCCCCGCCTGAGCGCGCCGCCGCCATCGACGCGCTGCAGCACGCCCTCGACGATGGCGAGAGCGTCTACGAGTGCACGGCGCTGCGCGGCGACGGCAGCCAGTTCCCGGCGCTGCTGCACCTCACCGCTGTCTACCACGACGACGATTCCATCGACTACCTGACGGCCTCGCTGCAGGACATCACCGCGCAGAAGCAGGCTCAAGCGCATCAGGAGCAGCTCCAGGCCGAGATCATCCGCATGCAGGAGGAGACGCTGGCCGAGCTATCGACGCCGCTGATCCCGCTCACCGATGATATTGTCGTGATCCCGCTGATTGGCAACGTCGACTCGCGGCGCGCCGAGCAGGTGCTGGCGACGCTGCTGGAGGGCATCTCCGCCCACCGTGCGCGCCTGGCCATTCTCGACATAACCGGCGTGCCGGTGGTTGACACCCATGTTGCCAACGGCCTGGTCAGCGCCGCCCAGGCTGGCCGCCTGCTTGGTGCCGAGGTGATCCTGACCGGCCTGCGCCCCGAGATCGCCCAAACCCTCGTCGGCATGGGCGTGAGCCTGGAGGGCATCCGCACGCTCAGCTCGCTCCAGGCCAGCATCGCCTACGCCATCCGCCAGCGCATGCTGTAGCAAGCAGCCAGTTGCCACCAGCGTTTCAAAGGCGCACGTCACCAAGACGTGCGCCTCTGCTATGGATGCTGTGAGGCGCTGTCAGGTATAATATCCTCTAGCCCATCAATTTTCTCTGCTGGCTTTTGTAAAACGATGCTACGAGGAACCTGCTATGGCGTTTGATCGAAACAACCTGACTGATGGAGAGCAAGAGGCGCTGCGACGCATAGATTATGTTCGTTTCACGCAAGTATCAACGCTTAACTTGTCAGGATTAAATCTTTTACATATTCCTAACGAAGTATTTACGCTCAAGCAACTAGAAAGATTGTCGTTTGCATCTAACTCTATTCAAGATGTGCCAAGTGAGGTGCGTTACTTAAATCGTTTGAATACCCTTAATCTCCATAATAATCAGTTGCATTATCTTCCATCAGAGTTAGGGCAGTTACACAATCTCCAAATACTTGATCTGAGTGATAATGAGCTTATAGCAATTCCGTCGGAATTGAGAAATCTACAACAACTTGAGATCCTAAAAATTCAGAAGAATTGTTTGTCTCGCCTACCACCAGAGCTAGGGCAGTTACAAAGTCTACGCATACTTGATCTTAGCGATAATCAACTAGTGACAATTCCAGCAGAATTAGGATATTTACAGCAACTCAATACTCTTGAACTTCAGAAGAATTGTTTGTCTTGCCTACCGCCAGAGTTAGGTCAGTTACATAATTTACAGACATTGAATTTAGATAGTAACTGCTTGACCTTTATTCCTTATGAGTTGGGCGCTTTAGAAAAATTACAACTGCTTAATTTACGTAATAACCAGATTGCTTTGCTGCCACCAGCTTTAGGTCAATTGAAGCAGCTACAGTGGCTTGGTTTGAGTGATAATCAACTGTTTTCGCTGCCATCTGAATTAAGATATCTAGAACAGTTGCACTGGATTGATTTAAGTAGAAATAAACTTCAATCATTACCCTTTGAATTTTGGAGTTTATATGCGCTTCAATGGCTCTATATCCATGATAATCCACTTGCTCTGCCCCATGAACTGACTACCGATCCTGGTAATCCTACCCCACTTTTAGTCTATCTGCGTGAGCTTGCCCTCCAACAGCAACAGGCGATGCCACTCAATGAGGCCAAGCTCATTCTTATTGGCGAGGGAGCGGTAGGCAAGACTTCGCTCGTGCAGCGGCTACTGTACGACACATTTGATCCACGTAGCTCAAAGACCAACGGTATTGCGGTGGAGCGCTGGTCTGTGCCTGTTGATGAACAGTCGATTGATCTCAACATCTGGGATTTTGGCGGGCAGGAGATTATGCATGCGACCCATCGGCTATTTATGACCCGCCGGAGCCTCTACGTGGTTGTGATCGATGCGCGGAGCGGTGAGCGTGCCTCGCGGCTGGAGTACTGGCTGCGGCTAGTGCAGAGCGTTGCGCCGGATGCGCCAGTGCTGGTGGTCAGCAACAAAGTTGATGAACATCCCGCTGATCTGGATCAGGCGCGCTGGCGACGCGACTACTCACAGATTGTTGGTTTTGCCGCAACGAGTTGTGCTACTGGTGATGGGATAACCGAACTAAGAGAGCAAATTAGTGTACAGCTGCGGCATATACCGCATATCCATGACGAGCTGCCGCACTCCTGGGCGGCGGTGAAGCAGGCGCTCGACACACATACTGATGAGTATCTCGCCTACGATAGTTATTTGTCTCTCTGTCGAGAGCACCATGTGACCGATCCGGATAGTCAACGCACGCTGTTGGGCTTGCTCCACGATCTAGGCACAAGCCTGTACTTTTCCGATGCGCTGACGCTCGCCGAGACAGCGGTGCTCAAGCCGAGCTGGATCACCAGCGCGATCTACGCCATCATCAACTATGAGCCGATCTTGAATCAATCGAAGGGTATTCTCGACGTCGATATGCTCCCCAGGATATTAGACAAGCAGCGCTATCCTCGGCACAAGCATGGCTTTATTCTGGCGCTGATGCAGCGCTTTGAAATGTGCGTGCCGCTTGATGCCCAGCGCTGGTTACTCCCTGATCTCTTGCCACTATCCGCACCGCCTGAGGCTGACCCTGAACGTGCGGAGTGGCACGATGCGCTATGTTTTGTGTATCAGTATCCAGTTTTACCGAGCAGCGTGATGGTGCGCTTTCTCGTGCGCGCCTATATGCCGCAGCAGCCGCCGGTCTACTGGCGCAGTGGCTGCATCCTTTATTTGGATGGATGTCGCGTGCTTGTGTCTGCCAATTCAGATAAAGCGCGCATTGATGTGTATGTTGCTGGCGAGCCAAGGCGACGGCGCACTATCCTGGGCATGGTGCGTCACTGGTTCGCAATGATCAATGCGAGCTTCAGTGGTCTAGCTGACGAGATCAAGGAGTTGATTCCGCTGCCGGGATATCCAGAACATTTGGTGAGCTACGCAGACCTGCTGGCGGATGAGGCCGATGGCGAGCAAGAGTACAAATATCGCCGTTTACGATTTCGTATCGCTGAGCTGCTCAACGGCTACTCAACTCCCGCTGAGCGTGCGCAGAGTGATGCTGATGACCTGATCGCTGAGCGTGAGCAGCTCCAAGAACTTATACGCATTAAGCGTGAGCATCTGCGCCACCTTGAGCAGCAGCGGGTCGGCTTTGGTGAACTGTACGTTCCTCCCTATGTCGTTACGCAGATCAAAGAGCTTATTCGTGACATTGCTGAGCTAGAGCAACAAATACTCAGTAGATCACAGGACTCCCTGGGGCCAGGGTAAACGGTGTGGCGGCCGAATCGTGCGGTATCCTTTGTGGTGCCAACCAAGAAAGGAACCGT
>JABXJS010000263.1 GCA_013538855.1 Herpetosiphonaceae bacterium | reverse complement strand
GGCTGGCGGCTATCCAGGCCGCCTGCGCCGCGCCGTCGAGCTATGGATTCAGTCCAACGGCGGCAGCGACTTCGACTGGCAGCGCGCGTTTCGCCAGGAGTTCCCGCAGCAGGCCACCCTCGCCGATGAGGTGCGCGGCTGGCAGACCCAGCTTGAGGCCGAGCCAGATGCTGTGCAAAGCGCTGTGCTGCCCGCCGAAAAGGCTCTGCGCCGCCGCGATGCCAAGCCGGAGAAGCCTAAGCCCACCTACCAGATGGACGATCCAAGCGAGTTTTTGGCGATGCTGGTGCTGCTGGCGCTGTCCTTCGGCGTATGGTGGGCGCTAGGTCTCTGGTGGGGCTTTGCGGCCTTTGTGCTCTCGCTGCTGCTGTGGATCGGGCTGGCCCACGCGCTGGTCAACTACGGCGGCGAGCGCTATCGCCGCAGCCTGTATGTTCAGGCCACCACGTATCTACCAATCGTCGGCCGCTGGGCACCGCGCAGCGACGAGGGCAACGTCAACTCCTAGGCGTGTATCGACGCCACACGTTGGTTCAGCATGCCACCAAGCAGTGAACGGTTGCGCCGGGCACCCTTCGGGTGCCCAGAGTCGGCTCTTTGGCTGAGCCGTAGCGCTTAACCACCGCCGAATCTTCATGAAAAAACCACGCCTGGGCTGCCTGCACAGGACGCACAGAGACAGCAGCGCGCGTGCGCAGTCAACGCTAGCGCGCCAGCACGTGCCGCTTGCGCTGCGCTGATGCCGACAGCGCTGGTTGCTCTGTCGGCACATCGACCAGCGCCGAGGGATCGAAGGCGATAGCGAACCACAGCAGCAGCAGCCCATACAGCTTGTACGACATCAGGATCGACCAGATTGGCCCGTAGTAGATGCGGTCGAAGAAGGTCCACTGGTTGCCAGCCGCCAGCAGCGCCCAGCCTAGGCCGTAGAGCACCAGCACCGACCAGGGCTGCGACTGCGGCGCACGCTCCAGCCGCACCAGCCACTGGTACAGCGGAATCACTAAGATCGCCTCGTAGTGCATCCAGGCCGCCGGCAGCACGATCAGCAGCGCCACAATCCACAGGCCAAAGCCATCTGTGGCGGCCATGCGCCGCGTGCGCCAGTAGGTCAGGCCGGTCATCAGCACGAGGCCCAGGTAGGTGAGCCAGCGCACCCAGGCGGTCGTGATGGGCACCAGCGCAATGCGCTCGGTGTAGAGCCGATTGATCCAGCCATTAAAGGTCTGATTTTCGATCCAAGACGTGCCCGCGCCGCTGATCGGCAGCACATCGCGCAGGTACGTCCAGTGCACGCCCCAGCCAAGGATCAGCACCGACAGCGCGGTCAGCGCCAGGCCGCCGACCGCAAAGCCAAGCACGCCGCGCCAGCGCCGCTTCACCAGCGCCTCCAGCAGCAGAAATGCCGGATACAGCTTGATCACCGTGGCCAGCGCCAAGCAAAAGCCCCAGATGCTCCAGCGCTCGCGCACCAGCGCCCACAGCGCCAGCGCCAGCAGAAACAGCAGGATCAGATCGACCTGCCCATAGCGCAGCGTATCGTAGAGCGGGCGCAGCAGCGCCAGCAGCACCAGCAGCCCCACCGTCGACCATGAGCGCAGCGGACGGCCGCTTGAGCGCCACAAGATCAGCGCCGAGAGCAGCATCAGGCCCAAATTGATGCCACGCCAGAGCTGGATCGCTGGACTAAACGGAATGCCCGTCAGCGGCCCCATGACCAGCACGAAAAACGGCGGATACTTGTACAGATTGCTCAGCACATTGGTCTGGATGGCCTCAAGATCATATAGCTCTTTACCTTGTAGGAAGGCGCGCGGGCCACGGAACAGCACCTTAAAGTCGTCGGCGTAGTCCTTAACAAAGGCATACGAGTACAGAAAGCCAGCATACAGCAGCAGCACAGCGGCCAAGCCAAACCACACACGGCGGCGGCTGGCGGGCTGTAGCCTGGGCAGGGCAAGCGCCAGCAGCCCCAGCCACAGCGGCCAGTGCCGCCAGTGGAAGGTTGCGGCAACACTGCGGTAGTCGGTAAACTTGATATACTCAAACAGCGGAATCAGCGCGCCAAAGACAACCAAGATCGTCAGGGCTAGCTCTAGCCCGGTTAGGTGCTCGCGGCTCCAGCTGAGCCACACCAGCCATAGCCAAGCAGCGCTCAACAGCCCCAGCAGCGGCCAGACCCACGGCTGCACCCACATCGGCTGGAGCGCCCACGTAGCTGCGATGGCGCTTACAGTCGCCATGCTGATCCAAAACGCGCCGGGCACACCGCTACGCTGGAGGATCAGCGTGAGCACCACAGGCAGCAGCGCGAGCACAAGCCAGATGCTTAGGGGCGGCCAGCGCCATATTGAGCGCACGCTGCCAAGCGCTAGATCGGTGACAACAAAGCTGATCGCACGATCCTCTAGGCCACTGCCGGGCTGTGTTGTACGCAGCTTAATCGCGGTGGTGCTGCCCCAGGCCCCGTCGCGCGGCACATAGATCCAGTACTGATGCAGCATCACCTGGTCGCCAGCGGCAGGCAGATTGATCTGCGCGTTCGATGCCACTTGTAGCGCCACCTGCGTGCCATCGGGCGCAACATCACCGCGCAGGCGCAGGACACCTGGCAGCAGACTTGTGGGCACGACGATTGTTGCGCCATTTTGCGCCCATCGAAATGTTTCCGTCGGATTTTTCTCCGGCGTGAAAAAGTTCTTGATGATCGTTGTATCGTTAAACTCGCCAACTTCAACGCGCAATGGGCGCGGCCACTGTGCCAGCACCACCGTCAACACCAGTGGCACTAGCACCAACAGGCCCCAGATCCAGCGCCGCATGCCTACCTCCTACATGGTTGTTTTTTTCACATATTCAAGCAGCCAGTATAGCATGGCTCCTGACCATCGACGCACTAGAGCAAGAAACCGCGCTCGTGAAGCGCGATCAGGCCCGCCCACTGGCTCAGCGCCGCCGCCAACGTGAGCAGCAGCAGCGCCCGCGCTGCCCATGGCCCCCAACGCCGCTGGCTAGCCCAATCCAGCGCCAGCCCTGCACCCACGGCCACTGCTGGGAAGATCAGCACCCACGAGCGCGTTGAGTTGAAGAGAATTGTCACCACCGCTAGATTAAGCAGCAGCCCGGTCACCAGCAGCCCATTGAGCCACCACGCCAGGTAGCGCTGCTCGGCGCTGCCGTGCCGCCATAGCCGCCACAGGCCGATCACCGCCAGCACCACCCACACCACATAGTAGTGTCCGTACAAACCGAGATCCAGTACAAAGCGACGCAGGAGATACCAGCGCAGCCCCAGCGGATCAGTTGGCTGCTCGGTAAGAATATCGACCTGATTCAGCACCAGCGTGATAAACGCGCTATAGTAGATGATCACGGCGAGCAGCCCGCCCAGCACCGCCGTAAACATCCAGCGTCGCGACTGCCACCAGCGCCGCCAGTCCAGCAGCGCCAGCACAACCCACAGCAGCGCCATATTCAGGAACACGCCGAAGTGCCCCAGCGCGCTCACAAATCCCAAACCGACCAGCGCACCAAACACCTGCCGACGCTCCTGCGGCGCAGGCGGACGGGCGAGCACAGCCAGCAATCCAGCCATATACACAATCGTCAGCCACTGCCCCATATTCTGCGCCAGCGGATTTTGCAGCGCCAGCAGAAAGCCCACCGGCAGCACCGCATACAGCAGCAGCGCGTAGCGTGTTGCCCGCGGCGCAATCTCCAGGCGCTGCAGCAGCCACGCCAGCACCACAATCGTTGCCGTATCGACCACCAGCCCAGCATAGGCGATCACCAGTGGCCCCGACAGGCCCAGGCCAGTCAGCGGCAGCAGCAGCAGATAGACGCCAGGCGGATACGGGTAGGTCTGGCCCTGCCCCTCGGCAGTCAGGAAGAAAAAGCCCTGGCCGCTCAGCTGAAGCCGATTAAGATGAAACGGCGAGTCGGTTGGCTGAAAGCCAGGATAGCTCAGGCCAACGCCCTTGGTAAAGAGCGCCAACATCAGTGCCGCCGCAACATAGCCGCCAGCGGGGCCGAGCCAGCGCCGCAGCGGCAGCCCCAGCAGCCAGCCAGCCGCCGCCGTGCCCAGTGCCCATCCGCTGATCAGCGGCACGGCGATGCCCATGCGCACAAACCAGCGCGTCGCTGCCAGCGCCACCAGCCCGATCAGCGCAGCGCCTGCCAGCGTCAAGTCCGCCAGCGACAGCCGCAGCAGCCAGGCCCACACGCCGAGCGCCGTCACCAGCGCCAGGGCCAAGCCCCACAGCTCAATGCTGAGCCATGGCGTGCGGGCAACGCGCGTCGCCCGCAGGGTGTCAACAGCAACGCCAAGCTGCGCGATCTCGGGATCGCCAATGTTGCTCGTGTCGCTGAGCAGCGTGAGTGTGTGGCCGGGCACAAACAGCGCATACTGGCGCAGCCCTGGCTGGATCTGCAAATTAACCGTGCCAGCCACCGTCTGGGCCTGAACGCGCGCCGGGCCGGAGTCAGGACGCTGAAAGATGCGCAGGGTTGCGAGCCAGCGATCAGCGCTGCTCGCCGCAGGCAGCGTCACCGTCGAGCGTGCGTAGGTCCATTGAAAGGAGTAGCCGCCCACCTCGGCGGGAGCCACCTCTGGCGCGCGAAAGTGGCGCAGAAAGGCCGCATCGTGATGATCGCCGACATCAATATTCAGCTGCTGCACGTGCCATGCGCCCCACAGCAGGCCGCCGAGCACACCCAGCAGCGTGATCACCAGGATCAGCCCTGAACGCCGCATACAAGACCTCACTCACACGAAAGCGACCCAGGCCAGGCCCGAGTCGCTCCCGCTTTGGCTACAAACCGACCAGACGTCGCAGCACCAGCGTGCTAAAAAATTGTCTGGAGCACAATCACCTGCTCGCGCGATGGCCCAACCGACACCAGCCCCAGCCGTGCGCCAACCAGCTGGCTGATGCGGCGCACATAGCGCTGGGCCGCCTCGGGCAGGTCGTCGATCGAGCGCGCATCGCGGGTTGGCGTCATCCAGCCTGGATAGTCCTCGTAGATCGGCTCGACCTTGCCGAGCAGCGCCACCGAGCTGGGCAGCGTGTCGATCTGGGTATCGTTGAAGCGGTAGCCAGTGCAGATGCGAATCGTCTCGACATCATCAAGGACGTCAAGCTTGGTAAGCGCAATCGTGCTGATGCCATTGATCTCAGCGGCATAGCGGGCGGCTACTGCATCGAACCAGCCGACGCGCCGCGGGCGGCCGGTCGTGGTGCCAAACTCCTGGCCAACCTGGCGGATGCTCTCGCCAGTTGCATCGTGTAGCTCGGTTGGGAAGGGGCCAGCGCCAACACGGGTGGCATAGGCTTTATAGATGCCAACCACGCCGTTCAATGCTGTTGGCGGCAGGCCCGCGCCCTGGCATGCGCCAGCCGAGCCAGTTGCCGTCGAGGTGACGTAAGGGAAGGTGCCGTGATCGACATCGAGCAGCGCGCCCTGATTGCCCTCGATGAGGATGGGCTGATCCTGGCGCAGCGCCTCTTGCAGGATGGGATGGATTGGACGAATAAACGGCTCAAGCTGACGGCCGTAGTCCAGGTAGCGCAGGTATGTGTCGTGAATTGCCGTGTCGGCGGGCGCATTGTAGAGGCGGGTTAGCACCTTGTTCTTCTGCTCAAGCACAGAGGTCATGCGGCTAAGCAGCGTCTCCTCGTGCAGCAGGTCCCCCATCCGAATACCGATGCGGGCCGCTTTATCGACATAGGTTGGGCCAATACCACGCCGCGTGGTGCCAATCTCGTTGGCTCCGCGGCTGGACTCCTCAAGGCCATCGAGCTGAAAATGATACGGCATCACCACGTGGGCGCGCTCGCTGATCATCAGGTTGCTGGTATCGATGCCCGCCGCGCGCAGCGATGCAATCTCTTCGAGCAGTGCAGCGGGATCGATCACCGTGCCTGGGCCGATGACATTCAGCACATTGGGATCAAAAATACCAGCGGGAACCAAGTGCAGCTTGAATGTTCCAAGGTGATTAATCACCGTGTGACCAGCGTTGGTGCCGCCGCCTGCACGCACGACCAGCTTCGCCTTCGCCGCCAATAAATCAACAATCCGACCCTTGCCTTCATCGCCCCACTGAGCACCGAGAACTGCAACAACTGGCATATGCATCACCTAAAATTATCTATGGACGTCCAAGCAGCCGCAGGCGCAGCAAAGCCCAGACAGTGAGAAAGCCGTACTTGGGGTGCATCTTTTTGCCTTCTTCGTAGGTTCGACCGAGGTAGCTGATCGGCACCTCGTAGATGCGGTACCCCTTGCGCACGATCTGACTGGTTATCTCAGCCTCAATTCGAAAGTCATTGGAGACGAGGTTCAGGCTGCGCATCACATCGGTGCGCATTACCTTGTAGCAGGTTTCCATATCTGAGATCCAGCAGTTGAACAAAAAGTTGGTCAGAAACGTCAAGCCTTTATTGCCGACAGCGTTCCAAAAGTACATCCCCGTATGGCGGCCCATAAAGCGCGAGCCATACACAACATCGATCCGCCCCTCCATAATCGGGCGCACCAGCTCGTAGTAGTCAAGCGGATCGTACTCTAAATCAGCATCTTGGATGAGCACAATATCGCCAGTGGCCTGCGCCAAAGCGGTGCGGATTGCTGCACCCTTGCCGCGATTGGTTGGATGGTGAAAAACACGCATATGCGGGCGCTTGCACGCCTCCTGGTGCAGAATCTCCAGCGTTGCATCCGATGAGCAGTCATCAACGGCGATCAACTCGAGCGGCAGCGCCACCTCATCGACTTTCGCCAGCATAGCCGCCACCGTCGCGGCCTCGTTATAGCAAGGGATCAACACAGATATCAGCATAGACTACACCAGCACCCACACCAGCACAGCGACAAGCGCCAGCAGCGCCAGCAGCGCCAGCAGCACCTTGAGCTGCTCGCGCGTGCGCTGTTTGGCAATCAGCGGCCGACACTCGGCGCAGTAGGGCACCTCCGCTAAGGGCGGGCCAACAAGCATAGCGGGAGTCTTCACCGCAATGCGCGCCAGCTCGCCAGCTGTAATCAGCGGTTGGCCCATATGCGCCTCATCTGGAGCCAGCGGACGGCCGCAGCGGGCGCAGTTTAGCGGTTTATCGCTCATCGTCATCTCCTCTTACAGCGTGCGCACATAGCGCTCGATCCGCTCCAGTGCGCTCTCTAGGTTATCCATGCTGTTCGCATACGAAGCGCGAACGAAGCCTGCTCCACTGGGGCCAAAGGCATCGCCGGGCACGACAGCGACGTGCTCTTGCTGCAGCAGCCCCTCAACAAATGCCTCGCTGCTTAGGCCGAGGTGCCCAACCTGGGGGAAGACATAGAACGCGCCCTGCGGCTCGAACGTGGGCAGGCCGATCTGATTCAGCCCGGCGACCATCATCTGGCGGCGGCGATCATACTCGGCCACCATCGCCTGCACGGCCTCCTCGCCGATCTGCAGCGCGGCCAGCCCGGCGTCTTGCGCCACCGTTGGAGCCGACATAATCGCATACTGGTGAATTTTACGCACGGCGGCCGTGATCTCGCTCGACGCAGCCAGCCAGCCCAAGCGCCAGCCAGTCATGGCATAGGCCTTTGAGAAGCCGCCGAGCAGCACCGTGCGCTCGCGCATGCCTGGCAGCGCTGCAAAGCACGTGTGCTCCACGCCATACACGAGCCGATCATAGATCTCATCGGAGAAAACAAGCAGGTCGTGCTGCTCGGCCAGCTGCGCCACATCCAGCAGGCGCTCGCGGCTCATCACTGCGCCGGTTGGGTTATTGGGATAGCCAATCAGGATGGCCTTTGTGCGTGGCGTAATCGCCGCCGCAATCGCCTCGCGCGTCACCTGAAAGTCGGTCTCCACATGGGTGGGCACATAAACAGGCTTGCCGCCGGCAAACACCACGCTCGGACCGTAGGCCACAAAGCATGGCTCGGGGATGATTACCTCATCGTCTGGGTCGATCAGCGCTAGCATCGCCATATGCAGCGCTTCGCTCACGCCAACCGTCATCAGCAGCTCATCGAGCGGGTCGTACTCAACACCGTAGAGCTGCTGGAGATGTGCGCTCAGTGCGGTGCGAATCTCAAGGGTGCCAGAGTTGGAGGTATACGCCGTGTGCCCCTGCTGCAGCGACTGAATACCCGCCTGTAGGATTGGCTCAGGGGTGACAAAATCCGGCTCGCCGATGCCCAACGAGATCACGTTATCCATCGTTGCAGCAATATCAAAGAAGCGTCGGATCCCTGATGGCGGCACAGCACGAACCCGAGCGGACAGTCGTTCGCGAGGCATAGTATCCTCCTGTTAGTCGTAGGCAATTCGGCGGTTATCATACCATACAATAGCCCGATCAGTCAGGAGAATGGTGGGGCCTTAAATACGCCGCCCTCGGCCAATTTGCGCCGAGGGCGGTGCATACTGATCGCAGGATCAGCGCTGGAGGTGCTAGAGGTCGAGGTACGACGTGAGCACCAAGTTATCGGTCATGCCCATCGACGCGCCCTCAAAAATGAAGATCATCGCGCCGCGGTCGCCGTTCTCAAACAGCAGGAAGGCGCTGTCGGCCTGCTCTTGCGAGGAGCCTTCGATCTCCGACCAGCCGAGGTTCTGCATCTCGCTGCGGTAGAAGTCGGTGATGTCCTTCAGCGTCGCCGAGGTCTTATAGTAGACTGGGCTGCTGATCGTGCCGTTCTCGCCCTGCGCGGCCTCTTGCAAGGCGGGGTTCATGATCGAGATCAGCAGGTCTACCGTGCTGTCCTCGCCCTCTTGCACTTCGGTGCCGCCTGGGGGGACTGGCAGGTCGTTGCCAGCGCTGCTGGTGTTGCCGCCGGTGCTGCCGCCGGTCTCAGCGGTTGGCGTATCGACCGAGCCGGTGCCGCCACCAAGGCTGCCAACAGTGGTGAAGATGATCTGGCCGCTCAGGTTAGCACCCTCGACCTTGCTCAAGTCCAGAATGCCAATCAGCGCAATCTCATTCACAACGTTCTCGGAGGGGAAGACCATGACCTTGCCAAAGTCCTCGTCCTGCTGCTGGCCAGCGCCCCAGCCGTAGTTGGGCATCTCGCTGTTGTAGAAGTCCACAGTCTCATCAACTGAGGCATCGGAGACATAGAACTGCAGCGGCGAAAGCTGCAAACCCGAGGTCTGCTGCTGGTTCTCGAACTCTTGCTCCATGGCCTCGACAGCCGCATCGACAACGGGATCGGAGCCTTTCTCATACGGCGTGCTGTTGTCGGGGGCCGGGATGTAGGCATCCTCAAGCGGCGGCTGATCGGTGGAGCCAGAGGTGTCCTCCGTTGGCGCTGGTGCCTCCGTTGGCGGAGCGGCCTCTGTTGGGGTTGGGCGCGGCGTCGGCGACGGGCGCGGCGTTGAGGTTGCGGGCGGCGTCGGCGTAGCCTCTTGGCCGCCAACACCACAGGCTGCCAGGCTCAGTGCCAACAGCATAAGTACAGCTAATCGCTTAAGATTCATAAATTTACTCCTGAGAAGTGGTTGCCCTCAGCATACGACTATGCTGAGGGCACAAGAGACCATACCTGTCTCGTAAAGTATAGACTCAGTAGATCACAGGACTCCCTGGGGCCAGGGTAAACGGTGTGGCGGCCGAATCGTGCGGTATCCTTTGTGGTGCCAACCAAGAAAGGAACCGT
>JABXJS010000262.1 GCA_013538855.1 Herpetosiphonaceae bacterium | reverse complement strand
ATGCCGTAACGGCCATCTACGGCATGGTTCGGGCTATCCCGCTCGCACCGTACCGACCCTACACGCCACCCGAGCCAATCCTGTGATCTACTGAAACTACTAACCAGTAACCGCAGTGCTCTAGGATTCCCTCCGACCCACTTAACCACTTCTCTACGCCGCTCTGGTGATATTTCATCAACTCTGCCGCGCTCCTGGGCAAAGTACTCTAGCAATTGCACGCCTTCATCTGGCACCAACCCATGCAGCGTCTTGATTTCATACGGCTCTGACCACGAGGCCCGTTCAACCAGCCGATTCGTTAGCAGGAGAATGCGGCCCTTGATCCATTTTCGATTGGCCAAGGTGCTCAGCACTTTGGCAAAGCCGCCCAAGCTAATTGCGCGTGTTCCATGCATGGTGCGTTGGAACTCGTCGATGACGATGAGGATTGGATCATTCAGCAAGGTGCTGAGCACATCGACCAGCGGGCGGTTATTTTCAATCGCCTTGGCTAGCTCGTCACGGCCAGCGCTGTTAAGCTCTCCTGCTAGATCCAGCAAGATGTCATCGGTGGGATCTTTATCACTGGCGCTGTCAGGAACAGTGATCATAATCGATGTGATCTTCGACGCCTGCATCCGGGCCATCAGCTCGCGGGCAATCGTTGATTTTCCTGTGCCAGGAAATCCCTCAAGAAAACAGATGGGGGAATTGCTGCTGAACCAGGTGCTTGTAAGCCAGTTCAGATGTTCGTTGTGCTCGCTTCCAATCAAATTGCTGGCTGTGGTCATAGAACACCTTACATAATAATCTCGAGAACCTGATCTCCAGGTGCACGCTATTGGTTGGCTCATAGCGTAGGATCAAAAGCTACGATCTGGTGGTAGCGCTCTGAGAACCAGCAACGTTGTGCTTACGGCTTACTGGCTGTAGATCCATGCTCATAAGATTAAAGGAAACAGTGGCTTAATTTGTGGAAGAGCTGTCAGGAGATAACCTGTTTGGTGTCTATTCTCATTGAAATGCGGTCAATAGTCAACTCTTTTGCACAGGTACTACTTCGTATAGCGTGGTATCAAACGTGTTGCTGTGTACCAGCCTGCGGCCAGCGCGGGTCGCGAAATTGCTGAATCTCAATCAGGTAGCCGCTGGGGTCGCGCAGAAAGCAGTGGTAGATGTTGAACTGCGGATTGAAGGCGGGCGGCTTTTCGAAGGCCACGCCCTGGGCGCGGAGCTGGTCATACCAGTCATCGACAGCGTCGGAGACGAGCGTGATGATGATGCCGTCGGGCTGTGGCGCGCGGCCAGCGCAGATGCCGATGAAGCTGGTGGGCGTAAGTTGATAGATGCGGCAAGCGCCCTGGTCCAGCACCAGGAGCAGGCCGAGCGTCTCGGCGTAGAAGCGCTGGCTGGCGGCGAGATCGTGGGTGTAGAGGAACGTGACCGACTGATCGAGCGCTGGTCGCTGCATGGTGACCTCCATATGGGCGACAAAAAACGGATATGCTACAATAATCGGAGGATTTTGATCCTCACTAGCTGTTTACCTATTCGACCAATTCTGCGTAGAGCAGGCGCAGGGTGGAACCCTGCCGGGGGCCTGGGGCTGCGCCCCAAACCCGCCTACCCGTACTGAGTGCACAGCGTGAATTGGTATTAGACCAGGAGGATACCTGGAGCAATGATAATGACTGTACCACGAACCATCGCGATCGATGGCCCGGCTGCGTCGGGCAAAAGCACGCTTGGGCAGATTTTAGCCCAACATTTCGGCTACTTGTACTTTGACACGGGCATTCTCTACCGCGCCGTGACCTACTTGGCGCTGCGGCTGGGCTACGATCTGGCCGACGGTGCTGCGCTGGCCGAGCTGGCTGCCAGCACCGTGTTTCGCGTTGAGACGCCAACCGTAGACGACGGACGCCAGTACACCGTGTTGGCCAACGGCGAGGATGTGACCTGGGCGCTGCGCTCGGCGCAGGTTGAGCGCAATGTCTCGCAGGTCTCATGTCACCCAGCGGTGCGCGCCGCCCTGCGCGAGCAGCAGCGCCAGATCGGCATCGCCGGGCGTGTGGTGATGGCTGGGCGCGATATCGGCGCGGTGATCATGCCCGATGCCGACCTGAAAATTTACCTTGATGCCTCGGTTGAGGAGCGCGCTCGTCGGCGCACCGCCGAGCTGCTCAAGCGCGGTCGGCAGGTCGACTACAACGATGTTTTGGCGGACCTTTCCAGAAGGGACCAGGCAGACTCGATCAACACCTATGTCGCCCCCGATGCAGTTGCGCTCAAGACCGACGGGCGTACCCCCGAGGAGCTGTTTCGAGCGGTGCTGCACATGATCGAAGCCTAGACCTGGCTAGCGCAGGCGGAAGCAGCCCTTCCGCCTGCGTGGCGAGTGCTATGAGTGCTTTTTATCGGTTTTACCACCATCTGGCCCAAGTGCTGATCGCCATCTTTGCTCGCCGCATGACCGTGCGCGGTGTCCACCATGTGCCGCGCACTGGAGCGGCGATCTTAATCTCGAACCATATCAGCTACAATGATCCGGCGACGATCATCGGCACGCTGCCGCGGCAGGTGTACTTTATGACCAAGTCGGAGATGTTCGACGGCGGGTTTATGGACTGGGTGATCACCAGGGCGGGGGCCTTCCCTGTGCGCCGTGGCGCGCTTGATCTGAACGCGCTGCGCCATGCGCGGGCGGTGCTGGAGCGCGGCGATCTGCTAGGAATCTATCCAGAGGGCACGCGCTCGCGCACGCACCACCTGCAGCATGCGCAGGCTGGCGTCGTGCTGCTGGCGCGCCAGAGCGGGGCACCGATTGTGCCGATTGCGATCACCGGGCTGGAGCAGGTGTTTCTGCCGCGCTTTCCCTGGCTGGGCCGACCGGCGATCTCGATCACCTATGGACAGCCGTTCTACCTCCACGATCTGCTGGAGCACCCGCACGAGCAGCCAAGTCGCGAAGAGCTGGCGCAGCGCGTGATGCAGCGCGTGGCGACCCTGCTGCCGCGCACCTATGGCGGTGTCGTCGAGCCAGTCACCGTTTGATGGAAGGGAGGCAGCGCCTATGGCTGACCTGCTGAAAACCGATCTGACGCTTAATCTCCAGCCCGACGAGCGCGTGCAAATGACGGCACGGCGGCACTGGGTCGTGCTGGTCATGAATGAAGCGCCGCTGGTGGCCGTATGGCTGATCTGCTCGCTGGTGTTTCTGTGGCGGCTCTCGACCGACGGCTTCGATGCCTTCAATGTCACCCTGTTTGTGCTCGGCTCGGCGATCTTCCTGGGCATGCTGTACGTCTACTTTGACTGGCGCAACGATATCCTCGTGATCACCAGCCTGCGCGTGATCTTCCAAGATGCGACTTTCCTGGGCCAGGTACAGCGCAACGAGCTGTACAACACCGAGATTCAGGACGTGGCGATGACCACCGAGTCGGTGATTGCGCGCCAGTTTAACTACGGCCAGATCAACGTGCAGACGGTGAGCCGCCTGCGCAATATCGAGTTTCGCGGCGTTGCGCATCCGAAGCTCGTGCGCGAGTCCATTCTGCGCAACGTCGATCCGCTCAAAAAGCACCATGCTGCTGATCGCGTGCACCGGATCGTGCGCTCGCGGGTGCTGGGCATGGGCACGCCGCCCAATCCGCCGCCGCCGGTCGAGTTTATCCCCGAGGGCAAGTTTGGTCGCGGCTTCCTGGGGATTATCCCGCCTAGCCCGATGCGCCGGGGCGACTCGGTGATCTGGCACAAGCACTGGATTTTTCTGCTGGTGGAGATCGCCGACCCGCTGCTGCTGCTGCTGATCATCGTGACCGCCTGGTCGCTGCTGCGCTCGCAGGGGTTGATCAGCGGCATGGGCGCAAGCCTGGTGCTGGTGCTGGCGATTATCGGCGTGGGCGCGTGGATCGTGTACGAGGTGGTCGACTGGCGCGACGACGAGTATATCATCACGCCGCACAACATCATCGACATCGAGCGCACGCCGCTTGGCCGCGAGTCCAAGCGCGAGACCTCGTGGGACCGCATCGAGAAAGTGTCGCTGAGCCAGCCAAACCTGCTGGCGCGCATCTTACGCTATGGCAATATCGAGCTGGCCACCGCCGGTCCCCACGAGAGCTTTACCTTCCGCCGGGTTGGCTCGCCCAACCGCGTGCTGGCGATTGTCTCCGACTACCGCGATCACTTCGAGCGCGTCAGCCGCGACCGTGAGTTTGACTCAACGCTGATGCTGCTGCAGCACTATCACGAGCTGCTGCAGGAGTACAAGTCGATTGAGCCGCCACACGATACTCCTCCGCAACAAACGCCGCCAACGCAGCGTCTACCGTAGGCACCTTGTGCTATCATCACATCGGACCTGTCGACTGGCGGCAGGGTTACAGCAGAGGAGACTCTATGCGTCGATTCAGTCTGTTACTGGTGCTCTGTGTGGGCTTGGCCTGGCTGTGGCCAAGCCCAACCAGCGCCCAGGCCAGCAATGTTAAGATATCTATTGATCGGGTGGCCTACAACAACACCGCCCGCGATGGGGCGTGGGTGCCGGTGGTCGTCACCGTAGAAAACAGCGGCGCGGATTTGCAGGGCCGCCTTGAGCTATCCGCGCCGTTTAGCTCGTTCTACAGCGTCGCGCAGCCGCTGGACCTGCCCGGCGGCTCGCGCAAGCAGATCACGCTGCTGTGGCAGGCGTTCAGCGGCCAGAGCGATCTTCAGGCCGAGTTTGTGGCCGACAATGGTCAGCGAAGCCGTCCGCAGCGCCTCAACATCAATGTGCTGCCAGCTGGCAGCGCTTTTACCGCCATCTTTGGCGGCCCGCCGAGCATCCTAGCGGGCTTCGAGATCGTTGGCCGCCAGAGCGAGGTCGAAGCTGGCCTGCCCGCCGAACTGCTGCCAAGCACCGATGCCGAGCTGCTCAACTTTGCCGTGATTGGCCTGAGTGGCGTGCAGCCTACGCCCGCGCAGGTGGCGGCGCTGCAGCGCTGGGTTGCCGTCGGCGGCGTGCTGCTCGTGGACGCTGGCCCCACCCAAGTTGACCTGACCCCAGAGCTACAGGAGCTGGCGCAGGTGCAGCCGCAGCCCACCGTCGGCCAGATCAGCGATCTGACGCTGAACCGCATTCGCGACACCGAGCAGATTCCGGCGCAGACCCTGGCGACGCGGCCGCTGACGCTGCGCGCTGACGCCCGTGTGATCGCCGCCGCCGCTGAGGACGGCCAGCCGCTGCTGGTCGAGCATCGCATCGGTCTTGGCCGCGTTGTCACCACGGCCTTCGATGCCAGTCGGCTTGAGGTTGACACGCTCAACAACTGGAACACAGCGCTGGCGGTGAATAGCGTCGACAACTGGAGCATCTCGATGCGCTGGATGGGCGGCCAGCTGCTGGACCAAAACCTGCCGCCGCCGGGACTGATCGCGCTGCTGATCTTTATCTATCTGCTGGTCATCGGGCCGGGCAACTACTTTTTGCTGCGCAGGTTAGATCGGCGCGAGCTGGCCTGGATCACGCTGCCCGCTAGCGTGCTGCTTTTCACGGCGCTGACCTACCTCGCCGGCGGATCGCTGCGTGGTGCGCAGGCCCAGCCGCTGCAGCTGGCGGTTGTCGAGGCTGGCGCAGGCCAGACCAGCGGGCGCGTGTCGGCGGTGGTTGGCTTCGCCGCTGGACGCCGCGGCACCTGGAGCGCGCAGTTTCAGGCCGATGAGGTGGTCGGCATGTCGGCCAATCGCTTCTTTGGCGATCAGCAGAACCTCAACCTCTTCCAGAGCAGCGATGGCATCTTTAGCATTCCGCGCTGGAACGCCAATGTTGGCGATATTATGGAGGCTGCGGTCGTCACCAAGCACGATCTGCCGTTTAGCGTATCGCTTCAGCCGCTGCAGCGGCTGGCCGATGGCAGCATCGCGACGGTGATCACCAACACTGGCACGACAAGCATTGATGCGGCCTATCTGGCGTTCGAGGGCGGCTATGTGGCGCTCGACAGCCTCGCACCGGGGCAGAGCATCCCTGTTGATGTGAGCAGTGGGCTGAATGGCTGGCCCTTTGACAATCAGCAGAGCGCGATTGTATCAGCGCTCCAATCTGGGCCAAGCAGCGGGATGCTACCCTCGCCGATGACCACGCCGCACCTGCTGGTGTTCGGCAGCGAGGTGGTTGCGCCGCTGACGCTGGCGAATGTTGATGCAGCCATTCAGGCTAACACGGTGTATGTGGTCTATGTGCCGGAGGAAACCGAATGACACCGATTGTGCAAACCGTGAATCTCTCGCAGCGCTTCGGCGACACGGTGGCGCTCGATGACCTGAACTTGCAGATACCGGCTGGGGCGGTGTATGGCTTTATCGGCCCCAACGGCGCAGGCAAAACGACGACCATGCGCATTCTGACCACGCTGCTGCCGCCGACCGTCGGCGATGCGTTTATCGCTGGCCACTCGGTGCGCAAAGAGCCAGAGGCCGTGCGGCGCATGGTCGGCTTCATGCCCGACTACTTCGGCGTCTACGAGACGATGCGCGTGTGGGAGTATCTGGATTTCTTCGGGCACCTCTACGGTATTCAGCAGCCGCGCCGCACGGCGCTTATCGACGAACTGCTAGAGCTGGTCGACCTGACCGTGAAGCGCGAGAGCTATGTGATGAACCTCAGCCGCGGCATGAAGCAGCGCCTGAGCCTCGCGCGCACGATGACCCACGATCCCAAGCTGCTGATCCTCGATGAGCCGGCCAGCGGCCTCGACCCACGTGCGCGCATCGAGCTGCGCGAGCTGCTGCGCGAGCTGCGGCGCATGGGCAAGACGATTATGATCAGCTCGCATATTTTGACCGAGCTGGCCGAGATGTGCACACACATCGGCATCATCGAGCAGGGCCGCCTGCTGGCCAGCGGCGATGTGGCGACGATCATGGCCGAGCTGCGCCCGCACAAGCTGCTGGAGATTCACGTGCTGGCGCAGGCCAGCGCCGCTGTCGAGCTGCTCAATCGCTACCCTGGCGTCGCCAGCGCCGTCATCGACGACGACGAGGAGGCGCTGCCGCTCGGGCCGGATGGCGGCACGCTGCTGGTGAACTTCACCGGCGATAATCAGCAGCTCAGCGCGCTGCTGGCCCAGCTGATCGCCAGCAGCATCCCGATCATCCACTTTGCCGAGCGCCGCTCGGATCTGGAAGAAGTGTTTTTGCAGGTCACGAAAGGAGCTGTGGCATGATAGCGATTATCAGTAGATCACAGGACTCCCTGGGGCCAGGGTAAACGGTGTGGCGGCCGAATCGTGCGGTATCCTTTGTGGTGCCAACCAAGAAAGGAACCGT
>JABXJS010000261.1 GCA_013538855.1 Herpetosiphonaceae bacterium | reverse complement strand
GGAGTCTGCGCTGGTGGTGCAGCGCGCGCTCGTGGGCTTGACGCTGCTCGGCGTACCATCACGCCCAGGTGCGATGGATTAAGCAGTGGGCTAGCTGTGCGGCAACCACAGGCGTGTGGTGCCTTAACCGCAGCGCAGGGCAATCGCGGTGAACGGGTGATATAGCACCAGCGCTGGCTCCCCAGCTGAACCACGCTGGCGTTCAGCACAGCGCTTTTTTCAAAAAATCAGTCTGTAAGCTGCGTATGCGGCAAGGAATAGCTGATGAGCGTGGCAACACAAAGCGGGCCAGTTGGCAGATGCACTGCGTAGCTGGCCCGCTAGGATGCGCTGCTGGAGCGCAGGTTAGAGCGTGGTGATAAAGGCGGCGAGCTGCTGGCGCAGACCGTCGGCGGCCTGCTTGATCGTCGCGGCGTCGGGGGCGTTGGCGCGCACTACCGCATCCTCTAGCCCTTCGAGGGCGGTCTCGATATTCTCGTAGGCATCGGCGGAGGCGGCCTTGACGCCGTCCTCGATGCGCTCCCAGGTCTCGTCGACCTCCTCGAACTCGGCCTTGGCGGCGGCAAAGTCGCCGCTGTCGGCGGCCGTGTCGATCTTCGCGAGCTGGTTGTCGATGAGGCCCTGCAGATCGCTCTTGAGCGTCGTGCCAGCATCAGCGGCGGTGGTAGCGGCCTCGTTGGCTGCGCCACAGGCGGCTAGGCCAAGCAGGAGAACCAGCGCGAGCAGGGCGGTCAGTGTACGTCGAACCATGAACAGGGTATCCTCCAAACAATATGGCTACTTCGCCGGAGCCAGCGGCGCGCTAAGCTGGCGCTGCTGCTGCACACGGCGCAGAATAATGATGACACATGCGGCGATGACCAGCAGCGCGAGCTGCGGAATGGTCGTCTCCCAGGTTGGGAAGAGGCCGAGCCACTCGCTGCTTGGCAGATAGCTGGTGACGTTCGCCGGGATGACCTGGGCGATCTGCAGGGCGTGAATGCCCGTGCCGATAAACTTAAAGCCCAGGTAGAAGATCAGGATGCTGGTGACGAGGAAGAACGGGCGCAGGGGGATGCGTGCGCCGAGCACAAAGATAAACAGGCCGATCAGCACCAGCAGCCCCACCGCCAGCCCGATGCCGGCCAGCAGATCGCCCATCGAGATCGATGGCGCGATGCCGATGTAGAACAGCGCCGTCTCAGCGCCCTCGCGGAACACCGACAGGAAGGCCAGCGTGGCCAGCGAGAGCAGGCTGCCTGTTTTCAGCGCCGCGTTGGTTTTATCGCGGATGTACTGCTGCCATGCGCCAAGGTGCGACTTACTGTGCAGCCAGAAGCTGACATAAAACAGCATGCCAGCGGCGACGAGGCCGGTGATGCCCTCGACCAGCTCGCGATTGGTGCCGGTGGCGATGCCCTGGAACACCAGCGTGAGCACAACGGCGGTGAGCAGGCTGGCGACGATGCCGAGCAGACTGCCGGCCCAGATCCAGCCGCGCTTGCTGCGATTGCCCGAGCGGTTGAGGAAGGTCAGCAGCGCTGCGATGATCAGCATGGCCTCTAGCCCTTCGCGCAGCAGGATGGTAGCCGCGTCGAAGATGCCATAGCTGCCGCCGCTGGTGATCGGCGCGAGCGTGTTGCTCATGCCTGTGATCACAGCCTGGGCTTCGTCGAGCTTGCCAGCGCTGAGCAGCGAGCTAGCGCGCGCCATATCGTTCTCGATGCTGGTGTAGGCGCTGGCGGAGCGCACCTTGACCAGGCCCTCGACCTCGGGCCAGATCAGGCCGAACTGTGCTAGGGCTGCGCTGGCGCTGGCGGCATCGCTGCTGCTAAGCGCCGTCTGGGCTGCCGTGAGCTGCGCAGTGAGGTCAGCGAGCGTGTACGTTTGGGCGCTTGGCGCGGCGGAGTTAGGCGTGTATGTGCCAGCAATAAAGGTTTGATTGGCGGTGATCAGCGTTTGGAGCGCAGCTGTAGCCTCGGCCTGCTGCTGCTGTGAGAGGGCGTAGCGTGCATCGCCCATGGCGTCTTCGATATCTTTGTAGGACTGGCGCGACACAGCGCGGACACCATCTTCGATCTCGAACCATGTGCTGCGAAACTGCTCGAATGTTGCTGCTGCTGCGGTCAGGTCGCCAGCTTGGGCTTGCGTAAGCGCTTGCTCAGCGAGGGTGTTGAGCCGCTGCAGATCGGCGCTGGCTTGGTCGGTCGATTGGGCGAAGCTCAGACCTGGAGTGAACACCACAAGGGCCAGCACAAGCAGGCAGCCGAGTTGGTGGAGCAGACGTCGCATTGCATACCATCCTTTATGTTCTTGCGGGAGCGCGGCTAGTTACAACAGTTTCATCGGATTAAACCGTCAAAACCAACGCTGAGTATATTCTAAGCGCGAGTGGCTGTCAAATGCGGATTTTATCACAAATATAGAGAGGCTGTGTAAAGGTTTGGCCACCAGCGGGGCAGCTTTCGCCACAGCGGGCAGGCCCAGGTGCGCCGACCGCGCCGCACGGTGGTGTGCAGCGCGGTTGGCGCGCGGTTCAGCGGCGCTGGGTACGGCGCAGCGAGCGCTCGAAGGCGAGGCGAATGGCGGCCTGGAGGCTTGACATCGGCTGGATGCGGCCTAGGTCGGCGTCGAGGCTGACCACCAGCTCGGCGACCTCGGGGCGAATGCCGGTGAGGATGGTCTCGGCCCCCATCAGGTAGAGCGCGGTGGCGGTGTGCAGCAGCGTCTGCGCGGTGGTTGCGTCGACGCCGGTGATGCCAGTGACATCGAGGATCACCTCGCGGGCGTGGCTGATCTCGACGTGGTGCAGCAGATTCTCGACGGCCTCGGTGGCGCGCTCGCTGTTCAGTGCGCCGATCAGCGGCATGAGCAGCACGCCAGGCGCGACCGGAATAACAGGTGTGGAGACGCTGCGCAGCTGGCGATCAAGCTCGCCCTGTAGCTCCATTGTGCTTTGGAGCTGGGCAATCGTCTGCTCAAGCTCAGCGGTGCGTGCTTGCACAGTGGCCTCAAGCTCGCGGTTGGCGTTTTGCAGCTGCTCGCGGGCGGCGAGGATCGACTGGCTCATGGTGTTGAAGGCGGTGGCCACCTCGCCGATCTCGTCCTGTGAGCGCACGGGCACGCTGTGGCTATAGTCGCCCTCGGCGATGGAGTGGGCGGCATTGGCCAGCTCGCTGAGTGGGCGCGTCAGGCGGCGGGTAAAATAGATGCCGACGACGATCATCAAGCCAACGAGGCCCACGAGCGTTAGCAGCGCGATCAACAGCGTCGTGCGGCTTGTGTCACGGATTGCGCTGCTGAGCGTCTGCGCCGATTGGGTTAGGTCGTCGAGCGGCACGGCCAGCGCCAGGCTCCAGTTATTCTCGGTGATCGGCGCATAGGTGATTAGGTACGGCCGCTCCATCAAAGTGATTTTTTCCAGATCGCGCTCGCCAAGGGCCATATGCTCGATGATGCGGTCGAGGTCGGTGCTGGCGGTGCTGGTAATGATTTGCTGTGGATCACTGGGATCGATCAGCAGCGGCATAAAGCGCTCGGCGCTGGCGATCAGCTCGCGATCACGACTGACAATAAAGACCCAGCTATCCTGGGTTGGCTGAATGCCGATCAGATCGGCGGTGAGCGAGCCAAGCGAGACATAGCTAATCAGCAGGCCGCGAAACTCCTGTGCATCGTAGATTGGCAGCACCACAGCGGTGATGCGCTCGTCGACGGTGGCGATGAAGTTTGGCGGCGGGAAGGGCGGCAGCCAAGTTGGTGTCTCGCTCTGGTCCTGAAAGCGCGCCAGCAGGGCCTGCTCGCTGGAGAAATCCGCCTGGCGCACATCAACGGCCGGGTAGGTGCGCAGCAGGCCGCTGGGGCCAATGTAGAGCGAGGCCAAGATACCCTGGCGCTTGGTGAGCAGCTGCTGTGGCAGCAGCGTGTCCAGCAGCGCGCTGGTCTGAAGGTCGGCCTGGATCGAATCAAGCGGTGTGTTGGGGGGCACATAGATGCTGGTAATGCGGCCTGGGCGCAGGTCGCCTAAGCCGCCGGTTGGCAGCTCGGTGAGCGAGATGACGCGCGTGTAGTCTGGGTTGATCAGCGGCTGATTCTCAGCGGCGATCAGTGCGCGCGCCACAATTAAGTTTGCATCGGCGATGGTGTAGAGGCGATCTTGAATGCGGGCGACCATCTGCTCATGCAGCAGCGGCAGCTGCGAGCGACTCTCGCTCTCTAGGCCGGCTGTTGCGTTGCTGAGCGCCTGATCGCGCACCTGGATCAGCACATAGGTCATCTGCAGCGTAAACAAGATCGCCAGCGCAACCATGCCGCCGATAATAACGAGCAGGAGTTTGATGCTTAGTCCGCGCAAGCGGCGCATACGTTCATCCTTTCCTGGCCGTAGCGCTGAAGTGGAATGGAGCTATCAGCGTGGCGTGGGCGTTGCGAGATCGATCGTAATCTGGCCTTGCTCGAGCTGCTCTTGCAGTGTGATCATCTTCTGTTTAACCGTGTCGGGCACCTGGGACTCAAGGTCGTGGTAGGGCGCGAGGCCGATTGTGCCGTAGAAGTTGCCGCCGGTAGCGCTGCCCGCCTGAATCTGCTTCAGAATATCCAGAATGCCAACATCGACCTGCTTCATCGAGCTAGAGAGCAGGATGGGCTGGGTTTCGGGCAGGGTGAAGTACTGATCGTTATCAACGCCGATGCCCAGCACACCGGTGTCTTGGCGCTCGGCGATCGCTTGCAGCGCACCACTGCCGGTGGCTCCGGCGGCGGTGAAGATGATGTCGATGCCGTCGTCCATCATGGCCTCAGCCTGCACGCGCCCCCACTCGGGGTCAACAAAGCTTTTTTCGATGCGCACCTCGTTGTGGTAGACCAGGGTGACGTCAATAGTCGGCTTCTGGGACAGTGCTCCTTGGCGAAAGCCTTCCCCAAACGCCCGCAGCTGCGGAATCTCATCGGTGCCGAGCACTGCACCGACTTTGCCGGTCTTTGACATCAGGGCGGCGAGCGCACCAGCGAGGTAGCCAGCTTGATCCTCACGGAAGATCAGGCCCACGAGGTTGGGCAGCGCTTCGTCTTGAAAATGGTCAACGCCGATGAACATCACCTGTGGGTATTTTTTCGCTGCCTCGATGGCGGAATCACGTAGCTCTGGTGAGACAAGCACAATCACATTGAAGCCCTGTGAGACAAGCTCATCGACGTTCTTCATCACCAGGCTATGATCAAGCACCTCGACAGGCTTGACCTTAGCATTCAGCGCTTTTTCGGCGGATTGAACGCCGGTCCAGGCAAGCTCGAGGTAGCCTTTATCGAAGATGCGGTTGGGCGAGATCATGGCCACCTTCAGCTGCGTTGGCTGGGCGGCTAGCGTTGTTGCAGTGGGGGCTGGAGTGGCGGTAGGTGTGGCTGAGGATGCGCAACCAACAAGGCTGATGACGCTCAGCAGTACCATCAACAGGAAGCGCTGACGGGCGCGGACTCGCTGCGGTGCAAACGTATACATCGGTCTTCTCCATTGCTTGATACGCTTTGACCTTAAGTTGTTCGTGCGAGTAGTTACAGCAAATAGATTGCACAGCAGTGCCATAGCTGCTGTGACCTTCTCCGTATACGCTTCCGCTCTGGCTATCTTAATAATTGTACCAGGCTGCCCCCGTCCCGTCGATAGGCTGATTGTCCTTTTGCACAGCTTATGGCCTCGCCCCTAGGCGTGAGATCGGCACTGCTGCCTGTGGCTCACTTTGGATCGGAGGTGCTGTGAGGATGGGCCATGTTAAACAGCACAGCGCTGCCAAGGCTGACAGCGCTGTGGATCGTGGGGCGTTGGCGACCGGCTAGGCGATGTCGCTGAGCAAGGGCGGCAGCTGCTGGAGCAGGGTGTCGACGGTGTCGGCG
>JABXJS010000260.1 GCA_013538855.1 Herpetosiphonaceae bacterium | reverse complement strand
CCGCCGCTGTGCCGCCTGCTTCGCTGGTTGCTGGCTGTCGCCACGACACACCGCCGCCGACTGGACGTACTCGCCGCGCCTCGCCGCCGCTCTGCCGCCGTGCCCACGCTCCGCGCTTACTGCTGCGTGTCGCCGCGACATACCGCCACACGACTGCCCGTACTCGCCGCGCCTCGCCGCCGTGGTGCCGCCCGCTTCGCTGGTTGCTGGCTGTCGCCGTCAGCATCAGCGCGCTGCTCGATGCTTGCTGTGTGACTGCTGATGCCGAGCGATCAGCCTGCTGGAATCGCGGTGCTGACATGGGTTTGGTCTATAACGATGGTGGCGTGGGCACAGCGCGGCCGCGCTCTGCCAGCCTGAGCGCGGCTTGGTGCTGCGGATGCGCACCGTCCACTGCGCTGATATGAGCGACCTTGAGCATGGGCTGCGCAGCGCAAAATGTGCATATGCGCGAGTCCGGCACTTGGCCCACGTGAATCGGTCTCACGGCGGGTGAGCCAGCGAAACGGGTGTGCTACGCTTAAGCGGCCAGTTTTTGCTTCAGATAGAGGATCAGCCATGATACCTGAGTATGCGATTCAAACCGCAAACGTGCAGCGCGTCTACAAGACCAAGGAGCGCACGCTGACGGCGCTGGGCAGCGTGAGCCTGGAGGTGCGCCCCGGCGAGCTGTTTGGCCTGCTTGGCCCCAACGGCGCAGGCAAGACCACGCTGATCAAGATTTTGACCACGCTGCTGCTGCCCACCGGCGGCTCCGCCGCGGTCTGGGGCTTCGATGTGCTCAAGCAGTCCGACGCCGTGCGCCGCCACATCAACATGGTCTCCGGCGGCGAGTCGTCCGGCTATGGCCTGCTCACCGTGCGCGAGAACCTGTGGATGTTCGCGCAGTTCCACGGCCTCGACCGCCGCACCGCCAACACGCGCATCGACCACCTGCTAGAGGTGATGGGCCTCGCTGACCGCGCCAAGTCGAAGGTCAGCTTTCTCTCCACCGGCCTGCGCCAGAAGATGAACTATATCCGCGGCCTGATCTCCGACCCAGATGTGCTGTTTCTCGACGAGCCGACGCTCGGCCTCGATGTCGAGGCGGCGCGCACCCTGCGCTCCTACACGCGCCAGTGGATCAACGCCACGCCTGGCAAGACCGTGCTGCTGACCACCCACTATATGCAGGAGGCCGACGAGCTGTGCGACCGCGTGGCGATCATCAGCGGCGGCAAGATTTTGGCCTGCGACACGCCCGCCGCGCTCAAGCGCGCCCTGCAGCAGGACGTCGTCTTTCGCCTGCACACCACGCCGATCAACGGCGTGTTCACCAGCGCCGTCCAGGCCATGCGCGGCGTGCAGACCATCACCAACCGCAGCATCGAGGGCCAGTCGGAGATCAACCTCATCCTCAAGGACGACAACGTGCTGCCGCAGGTGCTCGGCGAGCTGAGCGGCCACAACGCCAGCCTGCTCTCGCTGGAGAAGCGCCAGCCGACGCTGGAGGACGTGTTTGTGCGCCTCGTCGGCCACTCGCTGACCGAGAGCGAGGCCAGCAATGATTAGTCGCCACCACTGCGAAAGCGAGGCCCGCCGATGACTACTGCTGAGCACAGCGCCGCGCGCCGTCCGAAAGGCCCGTCCAAGACGGTGATCTTCGTGCGCTCGGTGATTGGCCGCGCCTACCCGCGCGTGATCGGCCTCCAGCGCGAGAAGAGCTGGATGTTCTTCGACATTCTGCTGCCGCTGCTGGCCACGATGTCCTACGTGCTGTTCTACACCGCCACCGGCGCGCCCAACGACTTCAAGGGCCTGGTGCTGCTCGGCGGCGCGATGTCGGCCTTCTGGATGAATGTGCTCTGGTCGATGGCCATGCAGCTCTACTGGGACAAGGAGCAGGGCAACTTGCAGCTGTACATGCTGGCCCCGACCTCGCGCATGGCCATTTTGACCGGCATGGCCCTCGGCGGCCTGGTGGCCACGACCGTGCGCGCGGCGGTGATCCTGCTCGGCGGCGCGCTGCTGTTCGGCATCGAGTACTCGGTGACGAGCTGGCCGTGGGCGATTGCGGTGTTTCTGCTGTCGCTGGTTGCGCTGTACGGTCTGGGCATGCTGCTTAGCTCGATCTTTCTGGTGTACGGGCGCGGCGCGTGGCAGGTGACGGTGGCGCTGCAGGAGCCGGTATTCTTCGGCTCGGGCTTCTACTTTCCCGTGCGTGCGCTGGGCACCGTGGCGGCCTCGGCGGCCTCGCTGGTGCCGCTGACGCTGGGCCTCGACGCCATGCGCCAGCTCTTGTTTCCGGAGATGATGCAGAACTTCTATTTTCTCTCGGTTAAGGCCGAGGCGGCGCTGCTGCTGGCGCTGAGCGTGGTGTTCATCGCCGCCGCGCGCTGGTCGCTCAATCGCATGGAGCGCAAGTCGCGCCAGGACGGCCGCCTGACAGAGCGAGGCAACTAATGCGCACACAACTAGCGAGCACTCTGCTGCCGCTCAACCGCATGAAGCGCACGTCGCGCCAGGATGGCCGCCTGACAGAGCGAGGCAACGAATGGACACACAACTAGCGAGCACGCTCCTGACGCTACGCCGCACGAAGGGCACGTCGCGCCAGGACGGCCGACTAACAGAGCGAGGCAACGAATGCGCACACGACTAGCGAGCACCTGGACGGCCTTCCGCGTTGGCGCGTGGCTGGGCTGGAAGACCGAGAGCAACTGGACGCACCCGCTGATCTACGTGCTCTGGTCGATGATTCGCCCGCTGACCAGCGGCCTGATCTTCTACTTTATGCTGCGCGTGCTGCGCGGCGGCGCAAATCCGCTGCTGCCGTATGTGTTCATCGGCACGGTGGTGTATGCGCTGGTCGGCGCGCTGCTGAACAGCATGGCCTGGGCGGTGCTGGAGGATCGCGAGCGCATGGGCATGCTCAAGTTCATCGCCATCGCACCGGCCGCGATGTACCCGTACCTGTGGGGTCGCGGCTTTGCCAAGGTGCTGGCGAACTTCGTGGCCGTGCCGCTGACGCTGCTGGTCGGCGTGCTCTTCCTGGGCCTGCCGATCCAGCTGGGCACAATCGACTGGGCGCTGCTGCTGGGCGCGCTGCCGCTGGGCGTGCTGGTGATCACCTTCATCGGCCAGATTCTCGCCAGCATGACGCTGATGATGGCGCGCCACGGCGGCTCAATCGGCGAGTCGCTGGCGGCGGCGCTGTACCTGTTCACCGGCGCGCTGTTCCCGATCACCGTGCTGCCGAGCTGGGCCGAGGCCATCGCCCGCGCCATCCCGCTGACCTACTGGCTGGAGTGCATGCGCCGCGCCCTGTGGACGGCGGCCCGCGACCCAGCCCTGAACACCGGCCTCAGCCAGCTGAGCAACGCCGCGCTGCTGCTCATCCTGGTCGGCTCCGCCGTGGCGCTGGGCGCGCTCTCCTTCGCCATCCAGCGCTGGGCCGAGCACCGCGCCAAAGAGAAGGGCCTGCTCGACATGCAGACCTCCTACTAGCCACAAAATTAACCGAATGCGCAGCCGCTCCGCGTGGGCGACTGCGCGTTGTTTTAATAAAGATGCTAGAAAAAGCGCCGCTCGCGCCAGCCCTCGACGCTGCGTCGCCGCGCCGCCCCTGCCCACCGCACACTACATAAGCACGACACACCATGCAGCCGCTCCGCGTAGGCGGCTGCATGTTTTTGTTTACAAGCATGCTGACGAAACCAGCGTGTGTGCTACAACGAGGCGGCAAGCCACGTTTGTCAGCGTATTAATTATTAAAAAAGCCTCGTCTGTAGTTGCCCCGTCACAGCTCAGCCGACAGATTCCACGCTGGTGCCAGCCCGCACGTTCACGGGTGGGGCGAATGAGCTGCGGGTTGTGTTCCTCAAAAATGCAGTGAGCGACAAAACTCTACTCTAATGAGTTCAAGGCTTAGGAGGATGCTAGACAACTGAATTGGGTTCGAGTATGATATTTTTGTCTTCTACCTCACGTTAGGAATTAAAATTCCACATACTGTGCGGCTCCTGCAAATCGTGCTCCACAAAGGGGGATACATGCGACCCACCCCAATACCGAATGCAAAACGTGTTGCGATAATTGAAGGCTGTCGAGATATTTTACGTGATGGTAGCTCACGTAGTGCTTTTGAGCTAGCACAAGAGCTGAGCAAAGACGGTATTCTAACGGGGACACACGATATCAATACCGTGTTGAAAGCCTATGGCAACGCAGAATTCCGCTTAGACCCTCACACTAACCTGTACTCACTTGCATCAGCTCGCCGTTGTCCACCACAAAAACCTCCCGCATCTCAGATACCAACTACAGACAGTGAACAACCGATTGCTATGCCTCAATCCCAGATAGTAGAGCAAATTGCTCAACCACGCTTTAAGTGCTCTGAGCGAGTACGGTTGCGTGCTCGGCCTGAAGTGAGTGGTCGAATCTTTGAAGAGCCGAAAGCGTATGCAAATGGGTATGAGTATTTTGTTATGTTTGCCAATGGTGAGGACGGTTGGTTTACAGAAACAGCGCTGATGCCCATCCCCGAAGCTGGACAACCCCGTTGGGAAGATCAAGAAGCCTTCTTACGTGATATGGCGATGCTTAAAGTGGAGGCACGCTTCACCGATGGTATCTATACGTATAAAGCATCACGGACTGAATTTGTGCCCTATCAATTTCGACCTGTGTTGAAATTCCTGCGCAATATTCATCAGCGGATCTTGATTGCTGATGAGGTGGGTCTAGGGAAGACGATTGAGGCGGCGATTATCTACTTGGAGTTAAAGGCGCGCTTGAATATCTCGCGGGTACTGGTGCTCTGCCCTTCGCGTTTGAAAGCCAAGTGGCGTGACGAGCTGAAATACCGCTTTGAGGAGGATTTTGAGGAGTGGGATCGTAAGCGTGTCAACCAATTTATGCAGGATAGCCAACGTTTCGGCCAAACTATGTCTTTCAAGGCGATTGCGTCTTTTGAGATGCTCCGTGATCCAATATTTATGGATATGTGGAGCAATGAACAGATCAACCTTGATCTCCTCATTGTTGATGAAGCGCACTATATGCGTAATCAAAGCACAAAGACATTTATGCTCGGCGAAACCTTGTGTTCATTTGCTGATGCAGTTGTCTTCCTAACGGCAACTCCACTCCATCTAGGCAATGAAAATCTCTACAATCTGCTGCATCTATTAATGCCTAGCGAGTTTCAAAATTACAACTTGTTTCAAGAATTAATTAAGCCAAATCGATTTATTAACGATGCTGCACGCCTTGTAGGAGAGCATAAATTTGCTGCTGCCTTGCAAGTTCTGCAACAAGTTGAACAAACACAGGTATGGCAGCGCTTCCGTGGTAATCCCTTTTATCAGCATGTGCTCCATGTCTTGCATGCTGGTGCGGACACTCCGCGTGAGCGCCTTGAATTACGCCAGGCGATTCTTGATCTTAACACACTATCAACGGTGTTTACACGGACGAAAAAGCGCGAAGTAACCCATGCAGCTGTTCGTGCTGCCTATACATTGAGTGTTGAGCTTACTCCAGCAGAGCGAGAGTTTTATGAAGCAACACTTAACCATATTCGGGCTGAACTTCAGCGCACTGCGAAGGGTGCGCCAGCCTTTGCTATGGTGATGCGCGAGCGACAGGCAGCTAGCTGTCTGATTGCCTTAAGAGAAGCCTTGATCGATGTTAATGATAGACGTACTACTAACCTTGATCTGCAAGTTGAACAATCTGTTTTTGAAGATCAGGAGATTGAAGTAAGCCAAGTGACCTCTTTGGCTGAGTTGATTCAGCTAGCTCGTCGGGTTGAATCAATCGACTCGAAGTTTGATCTGTTTGTGGCAACCCTTAAAAGGGTGCTACATGATGAGCCAAAGGCAAAGATTTTGGTTTTTTCATTCTTTAGGCGCACGCTTGATTACCTTGCACGTCGGCTAAAGCATGCAGGTCTTAATGTTGCGTTACTTCATGGCGGCATACCTGTAGCAAATCGTCAGCATGTCATTGAGACATTTCGCTCTGATCCGACAATTCATATTCTATTATCATCAGTAGATCACAGGACTCCCTGGGGCCAGGGTAAACGGTGTGGCGGCCGAATCGTGCGGTATCCTTTGTGGTGCCAACCAAGAAAGGAACCGT
>JABXJS010000259.1 GCA_013538855.1 Herpetosiphonaceae bacterium | reverse complement strand
TTGATGCCGTAACGGCCATCTACGGCATGGTTCGGGCTATCCCGCTCGCACCGTACCGACCCTACACGCCACCCGAGCCAATCCTGTGATCTACTGATCCCGCATTCTAGGTGCAGGGTGGAATCCTGCTGCGGGCGGGGGCCTACGTCCCAAGTCGACCCGCTCCGGGTTAGGTAGGTATCACAAACTCGTATACGCCTACACTATGCTCCTACCTAAGGATGCGGGCTTATCTGGACAATATGTTTAAATATATACAATTATTTGGTGATGTCAAGCTGGATTTGGAGCCGATTATTGGTTGACAGAATAAATAAAGATGTTTACTGTAGAACAATATGGCTTGCGCTAGACTGCTTGGCTGTCAGGTACGGCTAGTGCTGCTACGCGCCAAATAGTACAACCAGGTATGTGAATTGGAGGGTGCGATGGATGATAGCGCGCTGCAGCTATGGCTAGCGCTGGTGCGCCTGCTGCACAAGATTGGCCGACGCTCGGCAGGGAATTTGGCGGAATTTGACATAACACCGGCGCAATTTGATGTGCTTTATCAGCTAGGGCACAGCGAGGGGCTAACACAGCAGATGCTGGCGGATCGGCTGCTTGTCACCCGTGGCAACGTCAGCGCACTGCTCGACCGCATGCAGGCGCAAGGCTTGCTGCAGCGCCACCCTAATCCAGACGACGCCCGCTCCTACATCTTGGCGCTCACCGAGCAAGGCCGCACGCTGCTGGAGCGCATTCTGCCCTCGCACCTTGCGCTGATGACCGCCGCATTTGCCAGCCTCGCCCCCAGCGAGCAGGCGCGCCTGCGCTCGACGCTCGAATTTCTTGAGCACACGTTGGAGTAGCTGTTATGCTTGTCTGCGCTACGGCAAGTCAACTCGGCGCTGATCAGGGCGGCGTAGAGCGGCTGGTTGGGTAACCGTTATGCTTGTCTGCGCTACGGCGAGTCAACGGCTTAGGCCATCGCACGGCGGCGGTGGGCTGAGCCAGCGGGCCAGGAGGAAAACAGCGGGTGGGCCGCTGCTGGAGCAGGCCCATGCACGCTGGCCTGCACCCCAGCCGACGCGCATTTGTTCAAAACAAGAGATGCCGCAGCCGTGCCAACCGCCACGTGGCTAGCGCCACGCCCCGTGGGGGCTGTGCGGCGCGCCAACAGCTTTGGTGATCGCACGGCGGCGGCGAGCTGAGCTAATGGGCGTGGGGGAAAACAGCGGGCGGGCCGCTGCTGGAGCAGACCCATGCACGCTGGACTGCGCATCAGGACTGGCGTTTGTCATTGAACAAGGGTCGCAGTCGCCGCAATCGCCGCACAGTTGCGACTGAGCTTGGCGTGATCGGCGAGCCAACGGCTTTGGCCATCGCACGGCGGCGGCGGGCTGAGCTAGTGGGCGTGGGGGAAAACAGCGGGTGGGCCGCTGCTGGCGCAGGCCCATGCACGCTGGCCTGCGCCCCAGCCGCCGCGCATTTGTTCAAAACAAGAGATGCTGTCGCCGCTACAACCCTGTCGTAGTACGATCAACTATGTGCTACAATAACGCACCTGCTCCTAACAGAGCGCTATATGTGTATGTGGCGTGCGCTTACTCCAAGGATGCTTTCCTATGCCTCGACAAAGACGGCGCGCTGCGCGCCAAGAAGGCTGTTTGACCCTGCTGGCGCGGCTGCTGCGTGGCTCCACGCCAACCCCACCTATGACTGCGCCACCAGTGCCGCAGCAGTCGGACTGGACGCCTGTGATCGGCCCGCTGCCCTATCGGCCGCGCGGCTCGCTGCTGACGCCAGTTGAGCGGATGTTTTTTTCGACGCTGCGCCAGTGTGTGCCGCCGATGCTGATCATCGCCATGAAAGTGCGCCTGTCCGATCTCGTCGAGTCGACGCTCGGTGGGCGCGACTATCGCACCAATAATCCGATTAACCAGAAGCACGTCGATTTTGTGCTGTGTGATGCGCAGACGCTGGAGCCGCGCCTCGTGCTGGAGCTAGACGATAGCAGCCATGGGCGCAGTGATCGTCAGGCGCGCGATGCGTGGGTCGATGCCGTCTTTCAGGCGGCTGGGCTGCGCATTGTGCATGTGCCAGTAAGCTACGCCAGCGATGTGGCGGCGCTGCAGGTGACGCTGGCGACTATGTTTGGTGTTAGCCCCGCCCCGGTACCGCCGCAGTTTGCGCCAGGAGCGCCGCCACCGCTGCACTCGGCTGCGCCTACGCCGGTCATCGCCCACGCCTCCCAGCCCATTCAGCCTGCACCTGTGTCTGCGGCGACCCCGCCGTGCCCTGTCTGTGGCCACACCATGGTGCTGCGCCAGGTGCGCAGCGGCCCCAAGCAGGGCCAGCAGTTCTACGGCTGCACGCAGTACCCGCACTGTCGCGGCATGCGCGCGCTGTAGCGCTTTTATCTGCTAGTAGCGGAGTGATTAGCGCTGGCCTATGCGATTAAAGCCAAGCGACTCCACACGAGTTGCATGCAAGTCGAGCACTTCTAACCGTGGTAAAGCACAAATAGCGTCTGGCAGAGCTGTCACCAGCGTATGCGCAAGATTCAAGTAGCGCAGAAACTGGAGGTGCTTGATCGTCGCAGGGAGAGCGGTCAAGCGGGTATGGCTGAGGTCAAGAAACTCCAGTTGGGTGAGTTCGCCAATCCATAATGGTAGTGTTTCAATATCGGTATGGCTGAGACTTAACCACTTGACATTGTTCCACGTCCGTAGCACCGTGGGCACCGCCTTGAGCTTTGTCGCTGCTAGATTAATCTCGCGCACATGCTTAAGGTGGGCGAGGCTCGTGGGAATCGTCTTGATAGCCGTATGATCAAATCGAAGGTGCAGCAGGTTTGGCATCTGTTCAAGCACCGGTGGCACCACTGTTATGGCAGTATGGTTGAGATAGAGCGTGTTAAGCTCTTTCAGGTGCATAAATGCATTGGGGAGATCGCGAATCGTTGTTGCACCCAGATCAATGTACTTGAGCCGTTGGCATTGGCCAATCTCAGGCGGCAGGGTTGTTACGTTGGTCGAACTGAGGTCAAGCAGCCGTAGCGCCGTCATGTTCGCAATCGATGCTGGCACTGACTGAATGGCTGTGGCGCTCAGGTACAGCTCTTCCAGCTGACGCAGGGTTGTTATCGCCATTGGAAAGGAATCCAGCGCTGTATGGCTGCTATTGAACACTTTCAGCTTTGCAAGACCGCTGATCTCTGAGGGTATATCGCGTAGCTGTGTATGCGCAACATTGAGATACTCTAAATTATCAAGCGTATGGATATTGATAGGTAGATGCTGCAAAGGAAGGTACGCAACATTCAGCCTTTGAATACTGCGACAATCAAGAATCTGGTGTGGGAACGTATTGATTTTTGTTTTACCGATATCAATAGATTTCAACATGATCATGTTGCTCATATCTTCTGGTAGACTATCGATGTTTGTATTATGCACATCGATTATTTGTAGTGTAGATACATTATTGATAGCTGAAGGTAGCTGATTAATGGGTGTGTCTCGTAGGATAAGACTTTTTAATGCAGACAAATGACCAATAGCATTTGGCAATGCGATGATCGGATTACCTGAAAAATCTATCTGTTCTAAATTCGACAGCTGAAATAACTTATGTGGTATAACAGATAATTGACCATGGATGACTATACTTTGTAAGTTTTTTGCAAAATCTATTTCTAGCGGTATAGTCTTTAACGGAAGCATCAACGAAGGATGTGCTTGCAGCCTGAGCGTATGTTGTTGCTCTATCGATTGAGCTAGACATTGAAGCCAGTATGGTGTCCATGCAACATCAGGATTATGCTCGACGAAGCGAGCAAGAAGTGCTCCTATTGCATGAGGCACAGCAGGTATAGCGCTATGATGAAGCGCATCTGTGTTCTGTACGCCCCGTTCTGCATAGCTATGCTCGTACTGATCAAAAAGATCAATCGTGTAGGCTTGCACATTGTACAATTCTGTCGAGAAAGTGCAGATTGAACACCAAATCAACTGTCCTAAAATAATTGGACGCAACGAAGCTTGAATCGTATCAACAATAAGCAAGTAGCCTTGCTGACACTGTGGGCATTGAACCGGGAGCGAGCGATGTTGCGAAGCTCTAACGATGATCTTGCTCAATTTTTTGTAAGGATGCATACACATTTTGATCCACTGTAGTGACCACAACCGTGATCTCAATCTGTGACTCGATTGGGTATCAGCTCTCATGCAACAACAAAAGCAGACTCTAGACTCTACAGGATGCAGATGCCATAAGCTGCGCTATTCTTTTGACTGGGTGGTACTGTTAGTATAGCCAGCCCGTTTGCTGCGTCAAGGTTGTGTTGTTCGCTCCGCAGGCAGGTGCTCGATCACATACGCATGGAGCGCCGCTGTGGCCGCGACACATTTCCAGCTGGTGCTGGCGAGATCGCGGCGGCGCTGCTCGATGGCGGCGACGGCGTGCTCGGGCTGACCGGCGTCTAGCGCGCTGAGGGTGGCGCGGATGGCGGGGATGTCGTAGCTGGCCTGGCGCAGCAGGACGATGATGTGCAGGCGGCGCAGCTGAGGCTCGTCGTAGAGGCGGTAGTTGCTGCGCTGATCGCGGACGGGCTGGAGCAGCCCCTGCGCCTCCCAAAAGTGCAGCGCCGAGACCTCGACGCCGGCGCGCCGTGCCGCCTGGCCGACCCGCAGGCGCTGGGCGCGCCGCTGCCTTGGTGGTGGCTGTGCGGCCAATACGCTTAGCGCCGCCAGCGTCTCATCGAGCTGCTGGCGCGTCTGGTGCAGCTCGGCGTGGCGTGCGTCGATCAGGGCGAGCGCAGTGTCGAGCTGGTGCTGATGCAGCGCCTGCATGATCTGCTGCGCGCGCTGAAGGCCGCAGCCTGCGATCAGGAGGCGGCCTGTTTTTAGCGCCGCGAGATGGCGCTCGGTGTAGCGCCGATAGCCGCTGGCGCTGCGCTCGACCGGCGGCAGCAGCCCGCTGGCCTCGTCGTTGCGCACCTGCTGCACGCTGATGCCCACCGCCGCAGCTAAATCCTTGGTGCGCAGATAGCGTTGCTCCTGCATTCTGGCTTATCTCCATACGTGAGGCGGATCAATCCGCGCAATCCGCCGCCCGATCTCCGGCGCGGCGAGTGTAGCCGCACAGAATTGTTTAAATTTTGCCTTGTTTCGTTAACAGATTGAACACATGTGTGACTCTGGTTGTCACATCTCGCTGCTATCATCAGTAGATCACAGGACTCCCTGGGGCCAGGGTAAACGGTGTGGCGGCCGAATCGTGCGGTATCCTTTGTGGTGCCAACCAAGAAAGGAACCGT
>JABXJS010000258.1 GCA_013538855.1 Herpetosiphonaceae bacterium | reverse complement strand
GGTTCCTTTCTTGGTTGGCACCACAAAGGATACCGCACGATTCGGCCGCCACACCGTTTACCCTGGCCCCAGGGAGTCCTGTGATCTACTGATACTACACCCGCGCTGTGGCTACTCCTGCGCCGTCTCATCGCGGCGCTGCACAAAGCGAAAGCCGCCGCCGCGCTCGACCTGAATCACATGGCCGCGCCAGTTGATGCGCTGCGGGGCCAGCAGGGCGCTCAGCAGCTGGAGCGGGAACAGCGTCTCGATCAGCGGCACCAGCGCGACCAGCGGCCAAGGTGTGGCCCGCTCCAGGTAGGCGGCGTTAAAGTGCGCGTAGCAGGCGATGCTGTGGCCAAAGTAGAGGCTGGCAAGGGCGAGGTTGGCCCGCGTTGGCCTCGCCGCCGTGACCGCTGTCAGCACAATTGGAAACAGCGCCGGAGCAAATAGCAGACCGAGCAGGATGGCCTGCCCGCGCCAGTCGAGGTAGCGCAGCAGCGACTCGCGCGGGAAGATAAACCAGCGCTGAATGAGGCGGCGGTAGTGGCCGGCATCGCTGACGTGGGTGCGAATGCCATGGCGCACCGGCGTCTGCACAAGCCGATAGCCAGCCTGGCGCACCGCGCTGGCGACCGCAAAATCATCGGCCAGCACAGACTCGAGTCCAGCGAAATCGCCAAGCTCCGCCAGCACCTCGCGGCGCAGCGCATAGAACATGCCGTTGATCGTCAGCGGGTCGCTGAGGCGCAGGTAGGGCACGTAGGTCAGCAGGCTCTGATCGTTGACCAGCAGCGCCACGAGGCTTGACCACAGATTGCCAAAGTGGCGATAGTAGGGCAGCCCAAACACCAGCCCGGCCTGCGGCTGATCCAGGTAGGGCAGGCACTGCTCTAGACCGCCCTGGGGCAGCTGGGTGTCATCGTCGAGGATGCAGATCACATCGCCGCTGGCGTGCGGCAGCGCCGCCTGAAGCTTGAACATCTTGGGGTTAACGCGCTGTGGCGGCGGTGGCGACTCGATGATGTGCACGCGCTGCTGCGGGTAGGCGGCCTGGAGGCGCTGGCACACGCGCTGGGCCTCGGCATCGTTATCGTCGATCAGCCAGATCAGCTCCAGCGGGTAGGCGCTGGTCAGCTCAATATTGCCGCGCAAACCCTGCTCCAGCGTTGGATCGCCGCTTAGGATCGGCTGCAAAATGCTGACCAGCTGCGGCGTGCGCTGCTGTGGCGGGCGGGGTCGCCGCAAAAAATGCCAGACCTGCCAGTGCTTCCACAGCTTGAGCGCGAGCATCGCCCCCACTAGGCTGCGCCAAAACATATTCATGGTAGCTCCTCCATTCGTCCGCCAGCGTGCACACGCCAGCGCTGGCCGCGCCACAGCACCTCATCGCGCCCAAGGGAGCGCAGAACGTGTAGCGGGGCCACAAACAGCGCCTCGGCCAGCGCCCACCAGCGCCGGGGCGGCATCGACCGCTTGAGGTAGGCGCGCTCGTGCTGGCGATACTGCGCCAGCGCCAGACCCAGCAGCAGCAGCAGCGCCCGCCGCGCCTGCGCGTCGAGCAGCGCCAGGCCCAGCAGCAGCGGTGCGACCAGCTGGCCGCCGCCGGTCAGCAGCGTCGCGGCCTGCTCACGTGGCGTCAGCTGTGGCAGCATACACTGGCGCGGTAGCACAAACCAGCGCTGCATCTGCGCCAGATAGGCGCTGAGTGTCGGCAGATCGTTATCAACATCGTAGATGAGCGGGGTTTGCCGATTTGCCAGCTTGGCAGCGAGCACGCGGCGCGCCAGCTCGTGGTCGTCGTCGATGCGTCCCGCCATCGCCGTTAGGCCGCCGATCTGCTCAAACACGTGGCGCTGAAGTGCGAAGCAGTGGCCGGTGATGGTATAGGGCGGTACCAGCGCCGCCAGCGGAATATAGCTCAGCAGCACATTGAGGTTGACAAAGGCGCTCATCAGGCTTGACCAGGGCGTGCGCCAGTTGGTGTAGCAAGCCAGGCCAAACACGGCCCCGACCTGCGGCTGGAGCAGGTGGCGCACCAGCAGCTGCAGCGCGCCTGGTCGCAGCATCACATCATCGTCCACAAACACCAGCACCGCCCCTGTGGCGTGGGGCAGCCCCGCCAGCAGCTTTTCGATCTTGGTGGCACAACGCTGGTCACCATCGACGCGCACCAACTCGATCATCTGCCGCCCATAGCGCATCCGCAGCTCAGCACAGACAGCCTGGCTTGGCTGATCGTGCGCATCGCAGATCCAGACGTGCTGCACATAGGCCGCATACTCCTGCTCCAGTCGACTCAGCAGGTGCGCGCGCAGATCAGTCACGCCGTGCGTAATCGGCTGCAGGAGCGTCAGCGACGGCCACGTGGCTGGCTCCGGCGGTGGTCGGCGGCGGAAAAAGCGCCAGATCGCCAGCTGCTTCCACAGCCGATCGAGCAGCCAGGCACCAAGGAGCCAGCGCGTCAACCCTGTTCGCCGCATCACACCTCCAGCTCCAGAAAAGCCGCCGCAACCGCGATATAGGTATCGATCTGCGCCAGCGAGGCACAGTGCGGACTGTTGGCAAACACATACGGGCGCGCCTGTGGGTAAAGGTGCAGGAGCGCCTGCTGCTGCTGCGGCGGGAACAGCCCATCGCTATCTGCGGCAATGATCAAGATGCGCCCGCTCCAGTCCCGCAGATCGTCGGGCGTGAAGCGACAGCGCTGGTCAAACTCCGCCCAAAGCGCCAGATGGCTCAGGCAGCGCTGCTTATCGAGCTGCCGAATATTGGCGAAGAAGTGCGTGCGCCAAAAGTCGCGCTCGCTGCACAGTGGCGCAAGAAACAGGCGCATGCCCTGGCGAAAGAGCCAGCGCACCAGCGCCATTGGCAGCAGCCGGATCAGCTGTGCATACGCCTGATGCTGCCACAGCCGCGCCGCCCACGGCCCGCCGGTGTCCGACAGCACGAGCCGCCGCACGCGCTCTGGCTGCGCGCGCACAAAGCACTGGGCGACCAGCCCGCTAAAGGAGCCGCCAACAACGCACACCGCACCACAGCCCAGGTGATCGACCAGCGCCCACAGACCGGCAACCAGCTCCGCGAGCGAGCTGACTGTTGCCGGATATGTCGGCGCGACAACATGCCAGCGGGGCGCAAGCGTGGCCAGCCAGCGAAAGGCCGTCTCGGCCACCGCTAGGCCACCAGGCAGCACCAGCAGCAGCGGCCCCGCGCCTGCCGCCAGATACTCCCACGTGTGGCCGTGCAGCTCGCAGCGCTGGAGCGGACAGGCGGCGCGCACCTGCCGCAGCGACTCTGTCAGTGTCTCTGGAGCCATCAGCGCCATCAGAAGGTCAGCACGCTCGCGCCGAGCGTCAGCCCTGCGCCAGTGCCGATCAGCAGCACGCGATCGCCGCGCACAATGCGCCCAGCTTGCACCGCCTCACACAGGGCCAGCGGGATCGAGGCCGCCACGCAGTTGCCGCGCACAGCCAGGTTGGCAAAGATTTGATCGCTGGTGAAGCCCAGGCGGCTGGTGGCAAGCTCGATGCCGTGGCGGCTGGCCTGGTGCGGCACAACGGTGGCGATGTCGCGGCGCTCCCAGCCTAGCTCATCGAAGATCTGCTGCACAAATGGTGGCAGCACCCGCAGCGCAAAGCGAAAGATCGCTGGCCCGTGCATATCAAACACATTCATCTCAGGCGTGGTTGCTGGATCACTCGGGTGGTGCAGCGTGCCGCCGCCGCGAATCTGCGTCCACTCCGCGCCGCTGCTATAGGTGGCCAGGCGGCTGTAGTGCAGCGCGCTGGCCTCACCAGGCGGCGTGGCAGTCACAACTGCCGCCGCTGCCGCATCGCCGAAGAGTACTGCGCTCTCCCACTGCTGATAGTTGAGCGTGGTCGAGGCGATCTCGCTGCTGATAATTAATGCTGTGCGATACACGCCGGCCGCAATCAGGTGTGCCGCTGTTTGCAGCGCAACCAAAAAGCTCAGGCAGGTGGCGTTGACATCGAAGCACACGCTGCGGCCCTCGGGCGCGCCTAGCGCCCGCTGAAAGAACACCGCTGTGCACGGCAGCATCTGCTGCGGTGCCGTCGAGGCTCCAATAATTACGTCAACTTCATCAATACTGATCTGGGCCTGCTCGAGCGCCTGTCGCGCCGCCGCCGCGCCCATGCTCGCCGTCGTCTCGCTGGTAACATAGCGCCGCTCGTACACGCCTGTCGCCTGCTCGATGCGCTGCTGAGCGACGCCGACCACGGCTGCGATCTCGGCGCTGCTCACACGGCGCTCGGGCAAGGCGCTACCCAGCCCAGCTAGTTTGATTGGCACAGGATTCACATCGTTATCCTTTCCGCATAGTACGACTCAAGCCAGTGCACCGCATACTCGACCCCGCGCTCAGCCATCAATGCTGCACCTAGGTTCTGCGCCGCCGTCCGCAGCTCCGCCCGCTCCAGCAGCTCACGCAGCGCAGATGTCAAGCGCTGCGCCGTCAGCTGTGGCAGTGGTATCGGCGCGACACCTGCGCCCAGCGCCGCCAGCCGCGCACCCCAAAACGGCTGATCGCCAACCACCGGCACCGCCAGCGCCGGTACTCCTGCGCGCAGCGTCGCTGCCGTAATACCAGCGCCGCCGTGATGCACTACCGCCGCCACCTGCGGCAGCAGCCAGTCGTGCGGCACCGCCTCAATCGTCAGCACCTCGGGCGGAAGCGCCTGTGTGCCAAGATCGCCCCAGCCGGTAAAGATCAGCCCACGCTGTCCGCATGCTCGCAGCGCCGTCAGCACCATCTGCGTCAAGTCCGCGCCACGTGCGCCAAACATCATGCTGCCAAAGCTAATCAGCACCGGCGGCGGCCCGGCCTGCAGAAATGACTGTAGCTGCTGCGGCGGCTGCCACATGCTCGGCGCATCAAGCCGCCAGTAGCCACAGATCGGTGCGGCTCGTGCTGTGCTCGGTGCAATCTGTGCGCTGTAGGCCAGCAGCGTCGCCTCGGCGCGGGCTGTGTGCAGCAGGCGCAGCCTACCTAGCGCAGCGAGGCCCAGCGACCGACGAGCGCGGTTAAATGCTCCGCGCAGCAACTGCCAAAACAGCTGATCTGTCGCCCAGTAGCTTGTGCGGTTGTACCAGCGCCTCCCAGGCAGCCACGGGGGCAGGCTGGGCCACTCCGGATGCGCGTGATCGTCCAGCGGCGCATACGGGTGAAAGTGTACAGTCACCCATGGCAGGTGCCGTGCCGTCGCTATATGCCAGCCAGGATACATGCCCAGTGTCGAGGTCAGCAGCAGGTCAGCGTCCGCGCTCGCATGCCAGCACGCCAGCAGCAGGCGCTCGGCCAACGGCACAATCTCGCCGAAGAAGTAGCGCGCCAGCCCCGCCACGCTGCCGCGCACTGTCTGCTGAATGCGCTCGGGATCGGCCAACTCGGCGATTGCGCCAACCAGCGGGACAAAATCAAAGCCGTAGGCCCCCACCAACGGCCCATAGTCCGCCGTCGCTGCGATCCGCACCTGATGGCCCGCCGCCGCCAGCCCACGCCCAAGCGCAATAAACGGCTGCACATCGCCACGCGAGCCAAGCGCCAGCACACATACCTGCATCAGTCCACCGTGCGCCAAACCCGCCGCCGCTTGGCGTCTGGCGGCCGTGGCAGCAGCCCCTGGTCGATGGCTAGGCGCTCAATGCGACAGCCATACTGCTGCAAGGTCTGCGCGGCGGTGGCCTGCACGCAGGCGGCAACGTGATCAAAATCGCTGCCGTTGATCAGCTCCAGCCGCACGCTAAGATCGCCCACGCCTGTCTGCGTCGCCTGATAGTCTACGATTGCATCGCTAGCCAGCAAGATCATGCGCCGGATCACGTCCGCGAACACCGGCCGCTGCTGGCCATCCATATCGATGAAATAGCATCAGTAGATCACAGGACTCCCTGGGGCCAGGGTAAACGGTGTGGCGGCCGAATCGTGCGGTATCCTTTGTGGTGCCAACCAAGAAAGGAACCGT
>JABXJS010000257.1 GCA_013538855.1 Herpetosiphonaceae bacterium | reverse complement strand
CGCTGGAGCCTGCGTGCACCTGCCAACAGCTAGCTTTTCAAAAACAGCCGTACCACGTATGGAAAAAAAGCGCCCTGCGCAAGCGCCACGGCTTCAGCCGAGAATCCACTGTGTGGTCTGCCCAACCGCTTATTTCCGCACGGCCCAGCGCTGCCACCTCGCGCCAGCGTGCGACAAACAAGCAGTGCGTTAAGTGCTCTATGCACCAACGGATATAGCAAGATATTCTGCGCCGCCTGCCAGGGCGGAGTGGCAGCAAATCTTGACAAGGTGCGTCATAGCGCTATAATATTTTGTGTACGGACTATCCGCACCCGTCATAGTTGTCGGGCTACGAGGAAGTAGCAATGGACACCCACTTTCACCTCTGTTTCCAAGTTGGGCGAGTTGCCCGCCAGCTCGTCAGCCACTACAACCGCGTCCTTGCACCCTTGGGCCTGACCACAACCCAATACTTTGTGTTGGCCGCGATCAAGCCCAGCGAGCAGCCGACGATGGGCGAGCTATCCGCCCGCACCTATCTCGATAACTCCACCCTCACCCCGATTGTTGATCGTCTTGAACGTGATGGCTGGATCGAGCGCGTGCCCGATCCCAACGACCGCCGCGCCGTGCGTATTGCCCTCACCAGCAGCGGCCAAGCGCGCCTACCTGCCGCCAGAGCCAGAGGCGATGCTGTAGAGCACGCCATGCGCGCTGCTCTCGGCGACGACATGATCACCAGCTTAACTGACGGCCTGCGCCGCGTTGCGCGGATCGAACTAGATCAACTCGAAGGCTAACATCTCTCACCAGAAGGAGGACCTTTACGATGACGTATCGGATCAATCGCGCTGTCGTCATTGGCTCCGGCACAATGGGCGGTGGCATCGCCGCTCACCTGGCGAACGCCGGTATTCCCACCGTGCTGCTCGACATCGTGCCTGGCCAGCTGAGCGCCGAAGAGCAGGCGCGCGGGCTGACGCTTGAGTCGCCCAAAGTGCGCAACCGCATCGTCCAAACTGGCTGGGACCGCGTGGTCAAGAGCAGCCCACCGGCGCTGATGACCAAATCCGCCGCCAGCCTCGTCACCCTAGGCAACCTAGAGGACGACTTCGCCGTCGTCAGCGAGGCCGACTGGATCATCGAGGTCATCATCGAGAAGCTGGAGCCGAAGCAGCAGCTCATGGCGCGCATCGACGAGGTGCGCCGCCCCAACGCGATCATCTCCACCAACACCAGCGGCATTCCCGTGCACAAGATCGCCGAGGGCCGCTCAGAGAGCTTCAAGCGCCACTTCCTCGGCACGCACTTCTTCAACCCACCGCGCTACATGAAACTGCTGGAGCTGATCCCCACCCCTGACACCGACCCGGCCGTGCTGGCCGCCGTGCAGGCCTTCGCCGAGCAGGAGCTAGGCAAGGGCGTGGTGATCGCCAAGGACACGCCGAACTTTGTCGCCAACCGCATTGGCTCGTTCAGCGGCGCGGCCGCCCTGCAGTATATCGTCAACGAAAACATCCCCATCGAGGAGGTCGATGCGCTGTCCGGCACCTTGATCGGGCGGCCCAAGTCGGGTACCTTCCGCCTAGCCGACATCGTCGGCATCGACGTGATGGTCAACGTGGCGCACAACCTCTACTCGGCGGTGCCCGACGACGAGTCACGCGAGTATCTGCTGGCCCCCGCGCCTGTGCAGGGCCTGATCGAGCGCGGCATGCTCGGCCAGAAGACCGGCACCGGCTTCTACAAGACCGTGCGCAGCGAGGGCGGCAAGAAAGAGTTCTGGGCCTTGGACTGGGAGACCGGCGAGCACCGCCCGCCGCTCGCCGTCGATCTGCCGATCATTAAGCAGGCCAAGAAGCAGGGCGACCTGGGTGCGCGGATCAAGTTTTTGGTGCAGCAGACCGAGGACCGCAGCGGCCGCCTCGTCGCCAACATGATCCTGCCGACGCTGGCCTACGCCGCCCGCCGCGTGCCCGAGATCAGCGATCACCTCTACGATGTTGACAACGCCATGCGCTGGGGCTACGGCCAGGAGCTAGGGCCGTTCGAGACCTGGGATGCCATCGGCGTTGGCGACGGCGTCAAGCTGATGCGCGACCACGGCCTTGATGTGCCCGCCTGGGTCACCAACATGCTCGAGGCTGGCAACAGCTCGTTCTACCGCACCGTCGATGGCGTGCGCCAGGCCTTCAGCCCGGCCACCAACACCTACGAGGACGTGCCGGTGTCACCGCTGCACATCAGCCTCGACGAGCTGCGCGCCGCCGGCAAAGAGGTGGCCAGCAACGACTCGGCCAGCCTGCTCGACCTTGGCGACGGCGTGCTGTGCTTCGAGTTCCACTCCAAGATGAACGCGCTCGACAGCGACATCACCGAGATGGGCTTCAAGGCGCTGGAGCTGCTCAAGCAGGACGAGTGGGTCGGCATGGTCATCGGCAACCAGGGCAAAGATTTCTGCATTGGCGCGAACATCTTCATGCTGCTGATGGCCGCGCAGAGCGACCAGTTCGATCAGCTTGAGACCATGCTGGAGATGAACCACAAGCTCATGCAGTCGCTGCGCTACTCGCCCAAGCCGATCATCACCGCGCCGTTTGGCCGCGTGCTTGGCGGCGGCGCTGAGGTCACGATGCACGGCTCACACGTCTGCGCTGCCGCCGAGACCTACATGGGCCTCGTCGAGGTTGGCGTGGGCCTGATCCCAGGTGCAGGCGGCGTGAAAGAGTTCGTGCGCCGCGTGATCTCGCCAGCGATGCGCGCCCCCGACGCCGACCCGACGCCGTACCTCCAGCGCGTGTTCGAGCAGATCGGCATGGCCAAGGTGGGCATGAGCGCCTTCGAGGCCCGCGAGCAGGGCTTCCTCAGCGACGCCGACCGCATCGTCATGAACGGCGATGACCTGATCGGCCACGCCAAGCAGTTCGTGCTCGACCTGGTGGCCGCAGGCTACCGCGCGCCGCAGCGCGAGAAAGTCTACGCCGCCGGTGCGTCCGGCCTGGCCGCGATGCGCGTCGGCGTGTGGATGATGCAGCAGGGCGGCTACATCTCCGAGTACGACGCCTTGATTGGCAACAAGCTGGCCTACGCCATCGCTGGCGGCGACCTGAGCGGCCCCGAGTGGGTCGACGAGGAGCACATCCTGGCCAAGGAGCGCGAGGTGTTCCTTGAGCTATGCCGCGAGCCAAAGACCATGGAGCGTATTATGTATATGCTCCAGAACAATAAGCCGCTGCGGAACTGATGTTGAGCAAGCGTGTGCAGCCGCTGGCAGAGCCGAGCGGCTGCCACCAGTAATCGAGCAAACCACCAACAGGAGATACAGACATGCAAGAAGCCGTGATTGTTTCCGGTGTCCGTACCGCCGTCGGCAAGGCCAAGCGCGGCACCCTGCGCTACACCCGCCCCGACGACATGGCCGCAGCGGTGATCAAAGAGGCGCTGAACCGCGCGCCGGGCCTCGACCCCAACGAGGTTGAGGATGTGATCCTTGGCTGCGCAATGCCCGAGGGCGAGCAGGGCCTGAACATGGCCCGCATCGCCGCCCTGCGCGCCGGTCTGTCCGAGGAAGTGCCCGGCCAGACCGTCAATCGCTTCTGCTCGTCGGGACTACAGACCATCGCCACCGCCGCCGAGCGGATCATGGCCGGCTTCAGCGACGTGATCATCGCTGGCGGAGCCGAGTCGATGAGCATGGTCCCGATGTCCGGCAACAAGTTCGCGCCCAACCCGTGGATGGCCGAGAATCGCCCGGAGATCTACATCAACATGGGCCTGACCGCCGAGAACGTCGCCCGTGAGCACAACGTCAGCCGCGAGGACCAGGACGCCTTCGCCTATCGCTCGCATATGCGTGCGCTGGCCGCGCAGGCCGAGGGCAAGTTCGCCGACGAGATTGTGCCGCTGGAGGTCGAGTTCGTCGAGGCGCAGGGCGGCGGCGCAGTCAAGCGCACCACCGTCACCTTCGACACAGACGAAGGCCCGCGCCAGGACACCTCGCTGGAGGGCTTGGCCAAGCTGCGGCCGGTGTTCCACGTCAAGGGCACCGTCACGGCCGGCAACGCCTCGCAGATGAACGACGGGGCCGCCGCTGTCGTGGTGATGAGCCGCAAGCGCGCCGACGAGCTGGGCCTCAAGCCACTGGCCCGCTTTGTCTCGTTTGCCGTCGGCGGCGTGCGCCCCGAGGTGATGGGCATCGGCCCGGTGGTCGCCATTCCCAAAGCGCTCAAGCTGGCGGGCCTAGCGCTGGAGGACATCGACCTGTTCGAGCTGAACGAGGCGTTTGCCGCCCAGTCGCTGGCGGTGATGCGCCACCTCGGCATGGACCAGGAGAAGGTCAACGTCAACGGCGGTGCGATCGCCCTCGGGCACCCGCTCGGCTGCACTGGAGCCAAGCTCACCGTGCAGCTGCTGAACGAGATGCGCCGCCGTGAGGCGCGCTACGGCATGGTTACCATGTGCATCGGCGGCGGCATGGGCGCGGCAGGCATCTTCGAGCGCCTGTAGGCCCACCTAGCCCGCGCAGGCGCTGCACACGCCCAGGTGTAGCGCCTGCGCAAGCCTAACCGTCAATGAGCACCAGATTGACCGCGTGTGGGTTAAAACGGCGCATGGATTGCATTATTAAGGAAAGTAGAAATCCCAAATCACTTGTGAGGAGATGCAGCATGCGCACACATACGCAACAGCCGATCTGGCAACGCAGCATGGATCTGATGGTACTGATCTACGACCTGACCAGCCAAAGCGTGCAGACAGCGCCGCTCGCCGTCCAGCTTCATCGGGTCGCTGTCGAGCTTACCGATACCATCGCCGACTGCTGTGGGCAGAGCATCACCGCTCAGCAGCAGTGTTTGCACCATGCGCAAGGGCTGCTAACGGCAATCAACGTGCAGCTCGCGCAGGCAGCCCAGCACAGCCCAACCTTTCGGCCCACCTGTGCTCGCGCCCAGCAGCTCGCCCAAGAGATTCAGGCGCTGATCAGCGCCAAGCTTGAGCAGCTAGGCCCGGGGCAGCGTACGCAAGTCCGATGAGCGCTGCGCCGCTGGCCAGTCGTACTCGCGATAGGGCGTGATACACGGCGGCCCAAACGCATAGGCCACCCGCTCGGCCGTCAGATCGTAGAGGCCCGACCAGAGCGTGGTGCCAAACTCCTTGTGACAGCACAGCGGCGTGCAATGCTCGCTCATCGCCTGCGCTGTCTGCACCCACGGATCGCCGTGCTCATGGGCCACGGACGCACGCAGGCTCGCCTCGCGCGCCTGCGAGTCGCGGATGGGCCGCCGACCAATCAAGGGCAGCAGATCAGGGGCGCTGTAGTGGTTGGTGGTCGCCAGCACGGCATCAGCGCGCTGGATCGCGAGCGGCAGGCCGGGGTAGCACTCGATCCGCGCCAGATCACCAGCCTGATCGGCCAAGGTATAGTTGAACGCCGCCAGCTGCGGAATGGAGCGAAACAGCTGCAGCGCCTCAGCGGTAGTGGCACAGAGATCAAGCACGAGGCGCGGCATCAAGTGATAGGGCACACCAGGCGCATAGCTCGGCGCACGGTCGGCCATCACCTTATGTAGGCCGATGAACAGCCCGCGCTCGTTGACACCGTCGTAGCGCCCGCCCACCAGGCCACCATTCATGCCCATGTGCGCGTAGCCGTACGTCGTGCTTGTGCGCAGCAGGTGCCGAGTCGGCATCTGCACATAGAAATCGTAGTTGCGTCCTACCAGCACACGACCGGTGCTACTGCGCCAAGCCAGCACCGAGCAGCCCTGTGGCAGGCGGGCGGCGCGCAGAAACAGCCCACGCTCAGGCGGCAGATCAAGGGCGGCGGCAAAGGCCGCGATCTCCTCCCACAGCGGCGCGTGGATCGAGCGCAGGAGCGCAGCGCAGGACTGCAAAAATGGCAGGTCGTCCTCCCACGGATTGCGCCGAAACGTCGTCGGCAGCGGAAAGCGCCGCAGCGAGCGTGCCAAGCACAGGCCAATCTCAGCAGGCGAGCCAGACAGCTCAATAATTTGATAATCGCTCATAGCCTCTATTGTAAACCCGAAAGGAACCAGTCATGGAATTCTCCGACGATCTGCGCATGCTGCGCGACGCCGTCCACGAGTTTGCCGTCAAAGAGATCAAACCCATCGCTCGTGAGATCGATGAAGAGGAGCGCGTGCCGCTAGCCACCATCAAAAAAGCTGGGGAGATGGGACTGCTCGGCGTGCCCTTCCCAGAGAAGTACAACGGTGCCGACGCTGGCATCGTCGGCTACTGCCTCCTGCTTGAGGAGATCAACCGCTACTGTGCCTCCACCGCCACCATCATTGCGGCCCAGACGCAGCTCTGCGCTATGTCGATCTACCTCTCCGCCAACGAGGCCCAGAAGGACAAGTACTTGTCGGCACTGAACGCCGGTGAGAAGATCGGCGCATGGGCGCTCACCGAGCCAAACGCAGGCTCCGACGCCGCGCACATCAAAACCCAGGCCACCCGCGACGGCGACGACTGGGTGCTCAACGGCTCGAAGATGTGGATCACCAACGGCTCCTTCGCCGACGTGATCGTCGTGTTTGCCGTCACCGACAAAGAGAAAGGCGCACGCGGCGGCATCACCGCCTTCATCGTCGAGAAAGACTTCCCCGGCTTCAAAGTGGGCAAGGTCGAGGAGAAAATGGGCCTGCGCGCCTCGCACACGGCATCGCTGTTCTTCGAGGATTGCCGCGTGCCCGCCGAAAATGTGCTCGGCGAGATTGGCGCAGGCTTCGGCGTGGCCATGAGCACCCTCGACATCGGGCGCTGCGGCCTCGGGGCCTCATCGCTGGGCGCGGCCAAGGAGGCCTACGACCTAGCCCTCAGCTACAGCATCGAGCGCCAGCAGTTTGGCCGCCCCATCGCCGACTTCCAGGCCATCCAGTTCAAGCTGGCCGAGATGCGCACCAAGATCTACGCGATGGAGCAGATGGTCTACCACTGCGCCGCACTCGTCGACGCGGGCAAGCCCGCCACCCTGGAGTCGTCCATGGTCAAGCTGTTCTGCACCGAGGCAGCCTCCGAGGTCATCGACGAGGCCATCCAAATTCACGGCGGCATGGGCTTCAGCCGCGAGCTGCCGCTGGAGCGCATGTACCGCGATGCCCGCGTCACACGCATCTTCGAGGGCACCAACGAGATCCAGAAGTATGTCATCGCCGGCGAGGAGCTGAAGAAGGCAGGCCATCGCATCAAGATGTAGGCGCGCCCAGCGGCTACACGCTCGGGCGGATGCCTAGCCGCGCTGCTGAGCTAGGACCACCTGCAAGCCAGCCCTGTGACACAGATCATTGTCGCCGGGCTGGCTGTTTGCTATCCTAAGCGCAGCAATTTCCACCAGATGTAGAAAGGCAGGCCGCCCGTGATCATTCCCTGGATCTATTTTCTCAAAGAGGATGAGCAGCTTCTGATCGAAACATTCACCCGCCGCTGGACGGTCAATGGCCCCGGCCGGGTGCTGACGCGCCCATTCTGGAAGGTCAAGAAGCGCCCGGCGCTCACGCTTGGCCCGGTCGACTACCTGATCGTGCGCAACACCCTCACCGGGGAGCAGCGCAATGTGCTCGGGCCACAGCTCTTCTTCCTGGCCGCCGACGAGATGATCGTCAGCACGCTGAAGGCGATCCCGCTCAAGCACAATGAGTATATTCGCCTTATCGACCGCAAAACTGGCGCGATTCGCGTCGAGCGCGGCGAGAACACCGTCTATCTGCACCCAGACGAAGAGATCTTGGAAAATGTCAAAGAGGGCGTGAACATCGACGATGAGACCGCCGTGGTGCTGCGCGACACCCGCAACGGGCAGCTCAGCCTCGTCACGGAGCAGCAGGTCTTCATCCCCACCGCCACGCAGAAAATCGACCGCATTGAGCAGCGCATTCGGCTTGAGGACAAAGAGGCCATGGTCATTAAAGATATCTCCGGCCGCTATGTCTTTCGCCGTGGCAGCGACGCCGAGCGCTCCTTCTTCCTCCAGCCCTACGACCAGATCGTCGAGCTACACTGGTCGGCGGGCCTGCACAAAGATCGTCGCAGCCTCGCAATCACGCGCTTCGATCTGCGCCCGAAGTTTATGTGGTACGAGTTTGAGAGCCGCACCCGCGACAATGTCGAGCTGATCATCGGCATCACGTTCTTTTGGGAGATCAGCGACCTAGCGCTGATGATCAACGCCACTGACGACACGCCGGGCGATATTTGCGCCCACGCCCGCTCCTCGATCATCCAGGCGGTCTCGCAAGTGAACCTGGAGCAGTTCCTCGACCGCTTCAATCTGATTATCGCCGATGCCGTGCTTGGCGGCGATACCAGCTTCTACAGCGAGCGCGGCGTTACGCTGCACTCGGTTGAGGTGCGCTCGATCGCCAGCAAAGACCCGAGCACGCAGAAGGTGCTGCAGGAGATCATTAACGAGACAACCAACCGCATCAACCGCCTGCAGAAGCAGGAGAGCGCCAACGAGGTGCATCTGAAGCAGTTGCAGGGCGAGATAGAGGTTGAGCAACAGCGCAGCCAGCTGCTCCAGCTCCGCCGTGAGCACGCCCAGATCGAGGGCATGCTGCAGGGCGAGTCCGAGTCGCTGCGCGTGAAGGCGTTTCTCGATGGCCTCGGCGATGGAGTGACGATTATCGATAAGGTGGCGCTGTTCAACACGCTGCGGCGTCAAGAGGCGCTGACGGCGCTCAGCAAGGGCAGCGCTCAGCTCTACTTTACGCCGTCGGACATCGATCTGACCATTCGCTCAAGCTAGACGCATCTATTCGACACGCACACGCGCAGCTGGAGCGATGCTCGGCTGCGCGTGTGCGTGTCTGCGAATAGCGGCCTAGGGCGTGGGCGTGACCGCCGCCGTTGGCGAGATCGGCTGCGTTGGGGGTGGCGGTGTTGGCGCTGGCAGCGTTGGTGACACCACAGACGTTGGCTCAGCTTCCGGCGTGATAGTGGGCAGGAGCGTGCCTGACGGTGTCGGCGGCACCGCCGCTGTTGGCGTTGGCAGCGGTGTTGGCGTTGCCGTCGAGCGAATGGTCACGACAACAGGCCGCAGCTCACTGATCAGCTCGATGCCCTCTGGCAGCGCAAGCGTTGGCGTCAGCGCGTAGGTGCCAGGTCCGCGGCCAGCCACATCAACCTGCACACTGAGTGTGCCAACCCGCTCGAGCGCCACCGCCTGGCCGCGCAGCTCAACCTCCATCACCAGCGGATCAGTTGTCACGACCGTGCCAGCAGCGACATTTTGCGCTGCCACCGGCAGGCCCACCTTGAAGGGAAAGTCGATTGGCAGCAGGCGAATCTGCGCCGTTGTCTGCTCGCCGATGCCGGGATCGCGTGCGGTAATGCCCGGCGGGAAGCGCAGCGCCACCGTCGCCGTTACAACACCTTGGGCCGGATCAATTCCTGACAGGTCAATCGGCGCTGTTTCAATCGCATCAACTTGGGCCAAAATACGCGAGCTGCCGATGATCGACACAAGCTCAGGATCGAGCTTGATCTGTGGCACATAGCCTGGCGGCGGCGGTGCGGCTAGGCGGTACAAAATCGGCACGCGCTTGATGCCGCTCGACGACAGAATATTGATCGCCACCTCGACGGTGCTTGGCTTAATCTGCACGCCCTCGACCGTGCGCCCAAGCACATCGATCGGCGTCACATCGCGCTGTGTGCGAATATTGCTCGTTTGCGATGACAGATCGATCTGGATCTCGCCGCCAATCACACGTGCGACCTGGCTGCTGGGGCCTGTTACCACAACATTGGTAATCGGCTGCGAGTTGACTGTTACAATCGGCGCGCTGGCCTCATAGCTCGTTGGCGGCTGGCCGATCGTTGTAATCGTCAGCGGCACTGTCGCCGAGATAATCTGCTCGATATTGACGCTGATCTGCTCAGGGGTGATGTTTTGAAAGCGCACCTCTGGCCGTGCCGGCACACCGCGCACATTGACCGGCACCTGGTAGATACCTGGCCCGAGACCAGCCAGATTAACAAACGGCTGGGCATTTTGCTTGCTGAAGGTGGAGATCAAGTTGCGTGGCCCAACCATCGTCACATTTACCACGGCGTCAGGCACAGGAATTGGCACGCCTGTCGCCGGATCAACCAGCGTCAGCTGCGGGTCAAGGCCCTCGGCGGCGATGGGCAGGTTGGTAAGCGGCGTGCTCTGCTGGGGATTCTCGGTAAAACTCACAAACACCCACAGCGCCGCCGCCAGCACGATCGCAATTGAGGCACGCAGGCTTGTCGAATAGACAGACTGCTTCATGTAACTTCCTCCTCAAGCTCTACGCGCAACAGGGAGGCCAGCAAGCGCCGCAGCCGTTCCTCGCTGAGATGGCGCACCATGCGCCCGTCGTGCGAGATCGAAATACTGCCGGTTTCCTCGGAGACCACCACGGCGATAGCGTCGGACTGCTCGCTGATCCCGAGTGCCGCCCGGTGGCGCGTGCCATAGCGCGTGCTGCCAACAACATTCTCGCTCAGCGGCAGCACACAGTTGGCCGCGAGAATCCGATTTTCGCGCACCAGCACAGCCATGTCGTGGAGCGGCGCATTGGGAAAGAAAATATTCACCAGCAGCGGCACCGACAGCCGCGAGTCTAAAATAACACCGCGATCAGCGTACTCTTGCAGGCCCGTCTCGCGCTCAATCACCATGAGTGCGCCGATGCCCTGCTGCGAGAGCTGCTTCGAGGCGCGTGCGATCACGGTGATCGTCTCCTCTAGATCGCTGTGGCTAGCGAGGCCAAACGGGCGCGAGAACCAGTCACGGGTGCGACCGAGCGACTCCAGGGCGCGGCGCAGCTCTGGCTGAAACAGCACCGGGATGCCGACGAACAGCACAGGACTGACGACCTCGCGCATCAGCCAGCGCATGGTTGTGAGTGGCAGAATAGAACCAGCCAGCAGCGCGATCACCACCAGGATGCCTACTCCACGCAACAGCTGCACCGCGCGCGTTCCACGGATAACCCCAAGCAGCCAGAAAAATAACAGCGCGACCAGCACGATATCTAGGATCGACAGCAGTGTCAGGCGCTCCCAGATCTGTTGCAAGCTAGGCACAGGTTCTATTCCTCACACAACGACAGCACGGCGAGCATACGTGTCGCCCGCCGTGCATGAGTACAACTACTTAGGAATTTGACGCGACTTGCTGATCGAGCATGCGCTGGGCTGCATTCTGCAGCGCCTCAACGCGATCATCGCCAGGCAGCAGCTTCGACAGCTGCTTATAGACACGGACGGCCTGGCCATACTCATTGACGCGCATCAGCACATCGGCCAGCGCTTCATAGGCGTTGGTGTCTTTTTGATCAAGAGCAATAACCTGGTGATACGAGGCGATCGCCTCTTCGAAGTCGCGCTGCTGGATCGATAGGCGTGCGATCTCGCGCAGCTGCTCAATCGCCTCCTTCGTGCGCAGCGACAAGATATTGAAGCTGACGAGGTGCTGGCGGGCCTCGGTGTCGTTCGGCGCGATGTGCACAATCTTGTTGTACAGCTCGGCGGCCTTATCGACCTGGCCCAAGGTCCAGTACACATCAGCAGCCTGCTGAATGCTCTGCACAGCGTCCTTCAGCTGGCCCTGCTTGCGCTGAAGCTCGGCCAGCTCGTCGAGGCTTGCCAGGCCCTCCTCGAGGTAGCCGCGGCGCAGCTGGAGCTGTGCGTGGCGCGACTTGATCGCGATGTTGTTGGGGGCCAGCTTGAGCGCGCTCGCCAGCACCTCAAGCGCCCGATCAAGCTGGCTCTGGTTCTCGTAGTACGTCGCCAGCTCATCGAGCTGTGCCATTGCCTCGGGCAGACGGCCCTGGCGGAAGTAGATATCGGCGAGCTTTGTGTATGCAGCGCGGTCATAGGGCAGCAGCTGCTTCACCTTCTGCAGGGCGACAATCGCACCCTCCAGATTATCGCCGGCAGCGTAGGCTTCGGCGAGACGGCGCTGCAGCTCGCCCTCGTTGAAGGGCTTGGCAAAGGTGTGGCGTGAGGTCACATTGGGCACGCCGCCGGTGGCCTGTAGGGCCTCGATGCGCTGCAGCTGCTCAATCGAGGCCGCAGCGTTGCCATCGGCGATGTGGCTATCGGCCATGGCCTGATGAATTAAGATCGTGGGCAGCAGCGGCTCCGGCTCCAGCTCGACCAGCTCCAGCGCCTGCTCAAACGAGAGCAGCGCCGACGAGTTCATGCCAGCGGCCTGCTGCACCAGCCCCAGCAGGAAGTGCAAGATCGGTCGATCAGCGATGAGGGTGATCGAGCGGTACTCGGCCTGCACATCGTTGATCGCGCCTGGCTGGCTCGGCAGCCGCTCGATCAAGGTTGCCAGCGAGTCCCAGATCGTCTCGGGGTACTCGCCGAGCATCGCCAGGGCGATATTGGCCTGCGCCAGCACAACCAGATCATCAGGCGACTGCTGCAGCACCTTGCGGAACTCATCAAGCGCAGCCTCCCAACGCTCCAGCTTCAGCAGCACTTGGCCGTACTGACTGCGAATAGTTGCGTTGGCTGGTGCCCACTCGAGCGCCCGGCGGAACTGCTCTAGGGCCTTCATCGTCTGGCCCATGCGGAACTGCTGATTGGCGACCCAGGCTAGCTGTTCGGCGGCATCGGCGTGGCGGCCCTGCTCGCGCAGCAGCTCAGCCAACTCCGAGCGCACGCCCGTCGCGTCCGACGAGAGATCAATCAGCCGATAGTAGACATCGACAGCGCGCTCGCTCTCGTGGCGCGCCTTGTAGGTGTCGATCAGCAGATTAAGCTTGTACAGCGATTCGCTGGCGCGGCCCATGCGCTCCAAGATCTCGGCCATGCGCAGGTGAATTGGGTAGAACTCCTGATCGTAGCGAATAACCTCGTGGCAGGCGTCGATCGCCGCATAGAGCAAATTTTGCTCGGCGTAGCGTTCGCTGGCCTCGACCAGCCGCTGCACGCGCTCCGAGCGACCAGCGATATCAATTGGCGTAAGCGGTGCGTACTGCGTGGCCTCAGGCGGGGGCAGATTGGCCGCCAGCACATCGAGCGGATCGACATCGGTAGTCATAATCGAGCCGGCTAAGAGGCTATCGAGCTGGGCAACCGCCTCGTCCTCAGGTGAGGGCGGGCGCTTGGGCTGCAAGAAATCCGTGATCGACGGCATGCGCCCCCAGGTCTCTGTGTTGGCCTCCGGCTCTGGCTCGGCGACTTCTGGCTCTGATTGGGGGGTGGTCAAGAAGCCGGTGCCAAGCATGCGCAGCTTCGACATCATGCTGCGGTCGGTTAACTCCTTGGCCTTGGTATTGTAGTGGGTGGCCTGGTCGGCCCCCCAGCGCTTGCCCTGGAAAAACCCGGCCAGTGTTGAGTAAAGCGAGGCGGCGCGGGCGATATCGCCAAGCTCCTGGTAGATCGCTGCCGTGGCCTCGTACATATCGATCAAGTCGGCGGACTCTTCCTTGCCGACCGACTGGAGGTCAACATAGCGAATCGCCTGCTCGAACTCTTGGGCGGCGCGCTCGAGCTTGCCAATCTTCTGATAGACGCTGCCCATGGCATAGTGGGCAGAGAGCGCATACTCATCATTGTACGTGGCCTGCTCCAGCAGGCGCAGGGCATCATCGGGGCGCTCGAGTTCCTCGTAGATGAGGCCGAGGCTATAGCGCACATCGGCACGATCCGGCAGGGCCTCGACCAGCTTCTCATAGAGCTTTGCGGCCTCCTCAAGACGGCCATTATTTTGATACTCGATCGCCAGTGCGGCGGCACGCTCAATTTCTTCCTTGGTGCGCAGGCGACCATCGTCCTGGGGCCGATTGGCCGCCTCCTGCTCTGCACGCGCCGCCGCGATGCGCTTCTGGAGGTCCTGGGCCGATAGGCTAGAAGGATCGACATTCAGCGCCTCTTGCACTGCATCCTTGGCAGCGTCGATCTCGCCGACATCGAGGTAGCGCTGGCCAAGCGCAATAAACTCGCGGATCGCGCCAGGTTTATCGCCGGACTCGGCGAGTACCATCGCCAAGCGGATGCGCGCCTCCTCGTGCTGCGTGTTCATCTCAAGCACCTCGCGATAGGCTTGGACGACCTTCTGCAGCAGCTTCTGCTGCGCATAGCGCTCGGCGATCTGCATATACAGCGGAATTGCCTCGTCGAGCTGATCCTGTTTACGCTGAATACGGGCGATATATTCCAACAGCACCAGGTTATCGGAATCGGCCTGGTAGAGTTCACGGAACAGCTGCAGCGCCTGCGGCAGCTTATTATTATGAAACAGCGCCGTTGCCACAGCGAGCCGCGCCTGCTCATGCTGCGGAAACTCCTGCATGGCGCGCACGCCCTCTTTGAGCGCAGTGCCCCAGTCACCCTGACGGGCGGCCTGCTGATGCTGCTCCATCGCACGATCAAATATTGCCTGATTGCCCATCGGAGCCTCCGAACTTGCACAAACCTAGCGCTCAGCGCCCAAACGATCGAAACGAGCCATAGCGTTGTTCGACACTTAATGCCCGGAAGTCGCCCGCCTTCAGTAGCACGGGATAGCACAGGACGACATCATTTAAGCGAGAGCGAATGCGTGGGTCCATCTGATCAAGATCTCGGTTGGATGTGATCACCGTTGGTAGCTTCAGATTATAACGGTGATTGATGATTTGAAACAACTTTTCACGCGCCCAGGGCGTCGCGCTCTCGGTGCCCAAGTCGTCTAAGATCAGCAGCGGGGTGTTGCGGATGGTCTCAAAGCGCTGATCGTAGGCCACCTCCGACGACGGCCCAAATGTCGAGCGCAGATGATCGAGCAGATCAGGCACGACCGTCCAGATCACCTGGATGTCGCGATTGATCGCTTCATTGGCGATCGCCGCCGCCAGGTGTGTTTTGCCGCAGCCAAACTGGCCATAGAGAAACAGCCAACCCTGTGGGTTGCGTGCGTACTCGCGGCAGCGGGTGTAGGCTGCGCGCACGCCAGGGATATCTGGGTTGAAGGTCTCGAAGGTCTTGTCGTCGAACGCATCGAGATTGCTCAGCTTGCGCAGCTCTTGGTTGCGCCGCGCCTCTTTCTCTTCCAAGCGGCAGTCGCAGGTGATCAAGTGGCCGAAGTTGGGGTCGCTAATTGGCACATCTAAGCAGTAGTAGCCTGCATCTTTGCACTTGGGACAGGCAGGTTCACTCGTCGCCATCGCGTCGGAAGAAGGCGGCGTACTTGCCGGTTGTGTATTTATCAAGGTCGAAAGATTGCTCAGGTCGATTCGCCGCAGATTGTCGTCCATCAGCTTCCCACCGTTCTAGAATGCGGCGTATGTAACGCCAGTTGCGGATATTCATTAACACGGCTTCGCGAACTGCGGTCTCAATCCACTCGTAGGGATAGTGCTGCGTCGCTTCGCGCAGCTCCTCAACCAGCAGCGGGGTTAGCATGCCGATATTCTGTTCGTAGAGTTTAAAGATCGAGGGTCGGTCCGCTGGCTCACTGGGCGGACGCGATAGACGCGAGCCACTTTGTTTTTCGGCCCAGGCGCGGTTCGCCGCTGTATTAACCAGATACCAGCTCTCGATGCGCCCTGGGGCTGTGCTCGCGAGATGCAGCAGCGTGCCGCGCTCAACCGCTAGCGCAATGCCCTCCTCCAACACCTCGATTGGCGGACGCATTGGCGCAACGGAGCGCAGGCTACGGGCCAGAACCTCGTCGCTGACAAGCTCATCCCATGCCACACGCTTGGCCCGCCCACGTTGCCGACTGAGCACCCAAAAGACGTGCAACGTCACCCGTAGCTCGGCGGCGTTGGTGATCTGTGGTAGTACATCGGTGAAAAACGCCGCGGGCAGCGGCACCAGATTCTCGGTCGAGAAACCTTCAAACGCTGCCATGTAGAAACCTCCGGGGCGGGTACTTATGCTGGTTCAATCATACCATATTCGGCGCAAAGGTTATAGGGAAGTTGGCTGGCGCGGCATACGACATCGTCTCGTTGTCAGCCAAGCCAGCCCGCTCCAGCTACGACTGCGCCAGCAGATCTTCGACGACTGGAGCCATCTCGTCGATGGTGATGCCGCCCTCGTATTTGGCGCGAATAACGCCCTGGCTGTCGATCAAAAAGAGCCACGGCTCGGTCTGCAAGCCCCAGGCTTGCATGCCCTCGGAGAAGTGCGGCGGATTGGCCTTGAACGACTCGCCGAAGGGGTACTGATAGACCTCAACATGGATGAAGTTCATACGGTCGCCGTAGCGCTCCTGTAGCTGGCCCAGCACCTTGACGCTCGGCCCGCACGTGGCGGTCTTGCAGAAGCCCGGCGTGCCAAACAGCACAGCCACCGGCTTATTCTGCTGCAGCGCATCGGCCAGGCTGATCTGGTACAGCGCTGGGTTTGGCTCAGGGTCCGAGGTGATCTTCGTCAGATCGTCGGTTGTAGCGACTGTTGGTGTGTCCACAGCGACAGCCTGGCTGCCAAGTGGTGGCGTCGGATCGCTCTGCTGGACATCGAGCCGCAGGCGGCTTACCGCTGTGGGCTGGCCGGGCAGCGTCGCCTCGACATCGACCGCCCACGCGCCCGCCTTGGGGAATACGGGATAGGCGACGTACACGCCGATCGGCAGATTCTGGCCGAAGTAGGTCGCCTCGCTCTCGCCGACCACCTTATTTTTCTGGGCTGGATCGCCATCAAGATAGTAGAAGCGCAGATTAACCTTGGCCTGTGGCTCATTGATGGGCGTGCCATCAACAACTAGGCCAATCGGCAGCCGATTTGGCCCCAGCACGATTGTGGAGGCCGCCAGCACCGCCTGCACCGTTGTTGCTGGCGTCGGCGTGGCCGCATTGCCGCCACAGCCAGCGAGGAAACTGACCAACACCACCATACCGATCCATCGAACACGCATAGTTTCTCAAATCCTTATCACTTCGTAGAGTCTGCTCACATACCAACGGGGCCACACGTAGCGGCCCCGCTGAGCACCATTGAACTATATCACAGCCGCGTGGCGTGGCAGCGCTACAGCACCAGAATCGCCACCAGCACTAGCACACACAGCACCACAACGCTATACATCCCGATGCGCTCCCAATCGTAGATCGAGAGATCGCCGCGAATAGTTGGCTGCTCGGTGCCGATCAAGTAGAGCCGATGCTTCTTGCCGCGCTCGCCATAGTCCACCTCGCTCATGTGCGCGCCCGAGATCGTCAGCTCAGCATAGAGGATGCGGGTCTGCTGATCCTCGTCCACCTGCTCTGCCGCCTGCAGCAGCTCGTGCAGCGGGGCGATCGCGTGCCAGTGCGGATCGCGCACGTTGATCTGGGCCGAGTACACTGGCGCAGCGCGCGCACGGATATCAGCCAGCGGCAGATCGGTCTCATCATCGGTGTTATCCCAGAGCTTGCCCCAGCGCGACCATGTAAAGACATCCTCCGTAAGCAGCTGGCCGGTGCCCTGACAGCGCTCGCAGTCGCTCTGGCCCTCGCCCTCGCAGCCGGGGCAGTCCAGCGTGACCACGCGGCGCTCGCGCGTGCCGTCGGGGTTGGTCACAAGCTGGCGCTCCTCGATCAGGCCGCGGCCGTGGCAGCGTGTGCAGTTAATATCGCCCTTGCCGCCGCAGTACATGCACATCTCCACCCGCTCGGAGTGCGGCACCGTCATCTCCTGCGGGCGCACCTCATCGAAAGGGTGCGGGTCGGGCAGCGGGATCTGCCACACGCCAGGCGGGGAGTGGCGCTCGCTTAATCGACTGCCCTGGTACGGCTTCTCACGCGGCTGCGGCGTGGTGCGCGTCTCATAGTAGGCGCGCAGCTCATAGATATAGAAGTTATAGCTGACCACCTGATCGGGCACCAGCACATTGCCCATATTGCGGCGGCGCAGCATGCTTTTGCGACTCCAGGTGTTAAGCACTTGCCGTAGCACAAGCGGGTCTTGCAGCTGACGCGCCCAGGTGCGCCCCTCGTCGATAAAATCTGCGTCGACATACTGGTTGAGCACTGTTTCGACCGGGTTCTCCAGCCACTCGACCTCGGGAGCGCTGGGGGCGGCCAGCGGCGACGCTGGTGGCTCTACATCAACGACATCGCGGAGCGCTTGGCGCAGCGCCGCCGCCGCCTGACCGGCGGTCGAGTAGCGCAGGTTGGCCTGTGGCGAGAGCATGCGCCGCAGAATCCGATCGGCGGGCACCAGCGCAGCATCAAACTCACCGAGCGGGCGCGGCGACTGGCCCGGCGGCGGCGGCACCTCGCCGGTGAGCATATGGTAGAGCACCGCGCCAAGCGCATAGATATCCAGCGCTGGCGCAGTGGCATTCTGCTTGAAATCTTGCTCTGGCGGCGCATACGCCGTCAGATAGTCGGCCTCCTCAAGCTCCGACAAATCGGGTCCATCAGGACTCCAGGCGAGGCTGAAGTTGGTGAGAAAGGCGTGGCGCACGACCCCGCTCGCGACAGGCTGCTCCACGACCATAATCGAGCCGGGCTGAATATCGCGGTGGATGATCTGCTCGGCATGGATCGCATCGAGGGCGCGCGCAATATCGGAAAAAATGCGCACAACATCGGCCACTGGCAGCGGACCATCGTCAAGCACATCTTGGAGCAAGCGCCCGCCAAGCGGAGCCGTCACCAAGTAGTAGCCAAAGCGATCATCGTGGCCGGCGTCTAGGACTGGAAGAATATGATCGTGTTTGAGACGCGCTGCGAGCCGCGCTGCCTGCTGAAATCGACTTACCGAGACCCAGTCCGAGCGGCGTAGGACATGTACTTCAACGGGCCGATCCAGCGTTAGGTGGCGGGCGCGATAGAGTGTGGCCAGCTCGTCCTGGCCGATGCGTTCTTCTAAACGATAGTTACGTAGCTCGTGGTCGTCGTCGCGTCGGGCAGCCGCCGCCTTTCGCGAGGATGCGGCACTCATAGAAACCTCCGCCGGAAACCCATTCCGCACTTGTGGGCGTCTGAATACGGTGATCAGCCCGCCGATCAGCGCCGAATTGTCACATAGTTGCGGGCACCAGTACCAGCAGTATAGCATATGCGCTTCTTGCCAATACCTATGGTAGATGACAATTTTAGCACATATGTTTCTTTATGTCGATCAGCCCCACTGCTGCTCTACGCTCCAGCGTGAGGCTGATGCGCCCGGGGATGCGCACGCTACAGCGCTTTCTCGCCAGCAAACCTAAAGATTCTGTTAATACGTAAGCCTTATATTAAGCACACAGTTGTCGCTACGGGACTACGCCTTGTTCCACTCGCCACCTCTCCCGTTTACAGAAAGGATTTCGCCAGTGAAGTCGATGTCACGTCGTGCGTTCGGGAAACTCGCCTTAGGCCTCGGGACCAGCGTGCTGATCGGTGGGGTTGAGCTGCGCTTTCTACCTCACGCGCTTGCAGCCGACACCGCCATCGGCGGTGAAGAGCCTGTACCAACTGACCGAGTCGTGCCGATTGACGACGCGCCTCACGCAGTCGCACCAACCGCCGTCAATACGCCGGCGATCGCTGGCACAAGCGCCTGGGGCGCACGGGCTGCCACAGAGCCAGTCCAGGTTATTAACAGCAAACCGACCGGCATCGTCGTGCACAATACACAGTCGGGCAATTCCACAGACTACAGCCTAGGGCACGCCTACGAGCTAGCTCGTAGCATTCAGTACAGCCACATCTATGAGCGCGGCTGGATCGACACCGGCCAGCAGTTTACGATCAGCCGCGGCGGCTACATCCTTGAGGGTCGCCACCGCAGCCTCGAGGCGCTCAGCAGCGGCACGACCCACTGTGTTGGCGCGCACACCCACAACTACAACACCACCCACCTGGGCATCGAGTGTGAAGGCTCGTACGGCTCGATCACACCGCCCAACGCGCTCTACAATCAGCTCGTCGCCCTGTGCGCCTATATGTGCGAGAAGTACGGCATCAGCACCAGCGAGATCAAAGGCCACCGCGACTTCAATGCCACGGACTGCCCTGGCGATGCCCTCTACGCCATGCTGCCGCAGCTGCGCCGCGATGTCCAGGCCGCACTCGATGGCGGCCCGGCCCAAACATGGCCGCTGCTGCGCGAGGGCGATTGGAACCGCCGCGTGACTGCCGCCGAGTACCTGCTGCGCCACCGCGGCTACTCGGTCAAAGTCGATGGCTTGTTTGACGCCCAAACCACCAGCGCCACCCAAGCCTTCCAAAGCGCCAACGGACTCACCGCCGATGGCGTTATTGGTGCCGCCACCTTTACAAAGCTGATCACCACCGTGCGCAAGGGCGACAACAACAATGCCGTCCGCGCCATCCAAACCCTGCTCCAGATCACGGCTGACGGCATCTTCGGCTCCGGCACCGAGGCATCTGTCAAGCAGCTGCAGCAGAGCAAGGGCCTCACGGTCGATGGCATTGTCGGCCCCAACACGTGGCAGGCCGCATTCAACCTGCCGCTGTAAGCCGAGCGCCAACACGACGCAGCAGATACAAACAGACGGGCCGCGCTGGCCCGTCTGTTTGCTTTTAGGCGCTGTCAGCGCTGGTTCTAGGAAACGTGCATCTCCATCTCGGTGGGTATCTGCTCGTCGCCGTTCTCCAGCGGGATGCCCAGAGCACGGCGGCGCTCGTCGGCCAGGCGGCGCTTCTCAGCGATCATCTCTGGCGTGACGTAGCGATCAAACGAGCGCAGGCCCGCTAGCTTCAGACCATGCTTCTGCGCCAGCCGATACATCTCCTTGGCCTTGTTCATGTCGATGTTGCGGCCAAGCGTGTAGTCATCGAACTTGCCATCGAGCGTGAGCAGCGCTGTCTCCGCCAGACAGGCGTAGGCGGTGCCAGGCGGCAGGCCGATGTCAAAGCCGAAGTCCACGTTGCCTGGCAGCAAGATCTCGCCGGACTCAATCACCAGCACATCTGGGCGCTTGGCCGCCTCCTCCTCGGTGATATCCGGCGGGCGAGCCACGTCACACACAACTGCGCCGGGCTTGAGCTTCTCAATATCAACAATCTTGGTATTTAAGGCCGTGGTGGTGGTGACAATCAGGTCGGCGCGCCCAACATAGTCATCGGCGTTGGTGGCGACTGTCACCTTGGCCCCTGGCGTCTCGGCCTCGATGCGCTGTTTGAGCGCCAGCAGCCGCTCGGGGCGCGGTGCGATACAGATCACATCACCGACTGCCTGCGCGAGCAAGCGCGTGCAGACCGCGCCGATGGAGCCGGTTGCGCCGATCACCACAGCCGTGCCGCGATCAACCCGACCGCCCATCAGCTTGACCGCCTGCTTGGCTGCCTCCAGCGTCGCCGCCGTCGTCAGTGAGTTGCCCGAGGTGATGCCGATGTCTGACTTCTGGGCCACGGTGATGCCAGCATCGCCGACCACCGATGTAAATGCGCCCAGGCCCATCAGCTTCGCGCCCATGCGCTCGGCCATGCGTGAGGCGCGGATAAGCCGCCGGTAGGTGAAGCTCTCCGGTCGCCGCATCAACTCACGCGGCGTGCCGCCCAAGGTCAGCAGAATGCCCTCGATCTCCTTGCCGGTGCCCTCGGACTTGATGCCACGAATACGGGAGATGTACAGCGGCGGCATATAGGCCGCGACCCACTCGACCAGGCGCTGCGGGAAAAAGCGGAAGATGCGCAGCTTGGGGTGGTTGTAGATAAAGCGCGTCGAGAGCGGATGGATCACAAAGGCAAACTTATCAATCTCCGCTTCGTCGGTCAGACGCTGGATTGTTGGCGACCACTGCGCCTCCGAGATAACCTGCATCACCGAGGCCTCATCGAGGCTGCTGCGGCCAGTGACCGCCAGCACCATGGCCTCTAAGATATCGGCGGGCACAAATGGGCGCTCGTCGGAGATTGGCGGCGTCATCGTGATCAGCGTATGCACGCCGCGCTGCTTCAGATCGTCGATCTCCTCACGTGATGGATCGTCGGTGAAGATCGTCAGCCCTTTTAAGTTGTGCGGAGCGTAGCGGCGGATGAAGGCAAAGTCACCGGCCAGCACATCAGCCCACTTGCAGTCGGACTCCAGCCGCTGATCGGTCGGCATATCGCGGCCAATCGGGTGAATGCGATAGTAGGGCTTGTCGATTAAGCGCGGCATAGCCCACTTCGCATAGCGCTCGAGCCAGCTCAGCGACGGCAGCGTAACTGGCAACCCAAAGTGAATTTTCGGGTCGGCAAAGCGCAGGTCAATATTGTAGGTGCTCAGCGCCTGTGCCAGCGGATAGCGCTCAATGCCCGAGAACACCAGCACCCGGCGATAGTTAAAGCGACCTGGCTCTTGCTTCACCGCCTGCGCCACCGCCCAGCGCTCTAGCGTACCTTTAAGCAGCACACCGTCGGCCGCTGGCGTCTGCTGCGCCATATTGGCAATCGACTGCGCCTCGTTGTGGGTGTAGCGCGCCGACCCAACGTGAAATGTCGGCACGATGCCGCCGAGGCCAATCGCATCGACCTTACCATCGTACTCTTGGATCAGCGATTTGACGCGGCTGACATTGCCATCGGTGCCAATGCGCCGCACATGCACCGTCTCGCCCAGCAATGTGGTGGTAAACTCGTAGTCCCGAGCAGAGCGGCCCAGCGTAATACTAACTACTTCTTTCATAAAACCTCCGCGGAAAACCCGCCTTTTCGCATGCGCGAGGAATACGGCCGTTGGTGTTAGAACGGCTCTGGAGGCCGTATCCGATACACAATCGCTTGCAGCCAGACAGCCCAGCCGGCTGCCACGATCACACCAACCTGGATCAGCGCAGCCCAGCGGCCTAGCGGTCGCCAGCGCCACAGCCAGTCGAGGGCCACGCCGCCACAGACGGCCAGGCCCCACGCGCTGAACATCAGCCAGCGCGTCGTCAGCGGCACTCCAGTAACAATCGGTAGCAGTCCTAGGCCAGCGCTAACACACCACGTTGCACCAATGACCAGCGCCGCCGGACGCCCCGCCGTGCTGCGCCAGAGCCGACGCCAGCCGAACGGGGCCAGCAGCAGCGGGATCAGCGCAAAGTGCCATACAAAGCCAAGATAGAATGTCTCCCAGGCCAGCCGCCCACGCGGGATGGTTGCACGATGATTGATGCCGCTGACGCCATCGGCGGCCACTGCCTCGCCCTGCCGGAGAAACAAATCGATAAATGCCGAGTAGTAGATGGCCCAGACGATCACCTGCGTGATCACCAGCAGCAGCGCGAGTGTTTTGGCAGCGCGGCGCGCGCCACGCCACCAGAGCAGCACAATCAGCAAACCGCTCAGCAGCGAAATATTAATGTAGAAGCCGAAGTGCCCTAGCGCAACCAGAATCAGCCCACACAAGAGACCCAGCCACACGCGCCGCTCGGCCCAGCGCTCCCAGAGCCAGATCAGCGCCACGCTCCAAACGAGCGTCACAGCCTGCGAGAATATGTGCGAGTCAAAAGACCAGGCCGAGACCATATAGCCAGCGGGAAAGGCCCCATACAAGATAGCGCTCAGCAGTGCTGCGCGCGGCTGCGCGGTCAGCCGATACACCAGCGCAAACAGCAGCGGCAGCACCAGCGCCTCGCAGGCCGCCGCTGCCAGCTGCAGCAGCCACTCAATCGAAATGCCGGTGAGCGTCAGCGGCTGCAGCAGCACGTACAACGCCGGTGGATACGGGAACTGCACCCCGCGATGCAGCGAAGGCCGAAACAGATCGCCGATCATCACCGCCAGCACGCGGTTGCGATGAAAGCCAATATCGCCAGGCATGCTCGCCGGCAGCATACGCCCGCCCAGCTTCAGCGACCACACAACTGTCGTAGCCAGCACCAGCCAGCGCAGATAGCTTGGTGGCACAGCAGCGAAAAAGCGGCTGCGCCGTAGCGCCAGCAGCAAACCCATCGCCAGCGCCAGGCCATAGACAACCGTCAAGCCCAACGTAGGCGCAGCCAAGCTTACCCGTAGCGGCGCAGCCCACGTAGCAAGCACACCGCCAGCGCCAGTGAAGCCAGCAAAGAGCAAGCCCTCGCTCACGCCGCCGCCGAGAAGCTGCACCATCAGCAGCACCGCGCCAAGCACGGCGGCCCAGCTCAGCAGCACGCTCAGCGGCGGCCAGGCCCATTGCGCAGTGGTTGAGAGTGAGCCACCCTGCAGGGCCGCACCAAGCTCGCGCGGATCGCCAGCAGCGCCATCAAATAGCTGTGGCACGCTGATACCAACCGTCAGGTGCGTCGTTGGCGGCACAAAGAGATGCACAGTGCGACCAACATCAAGGCCTTGCAGCTGCCAGCCAGCGAGTGTCAGCGTGGGCGCAACGCCATTGTTTTGCGTCAGAGTCAACACAGCTGGACGCCGCGGCCAATCTGGAAACACCAGCTGTGCCACCTGCGTGGTCCAGCGGTAGCGCTCCAGCGTATCGGTGCGAAACTCTGGCTCGTGAAAGCCAACGACAAATGGCTGATCATTCTCCCAGCCCTCGTCGCGCCCGATGTGTAAGGCCAGCTGCAGCGGGCGCTGGAAAGCCAGAGTCAGCCCAGCTAGCACCAGCAGAATCAGACTAGCGCCCGCCAACCAGTATTTCACACTACCACGCAGCACGCAGAATCTGGAGCAAGTCTTCAGGCTCGGCAAGGCGTGGGTTGTGGAATAGCGCGCCATCGGTAAACGCCTGCTCTGCCAGCAGCTCAAGGCCATCTTCTGGCACGTCCGTGTCGCGCAGACGGATCGGCAGACCGCAGTCCGCCGCAAGCTGCTGAATCGCCGCGATCAGATCGGCCACCACTTCCTCGCGCGAGCGCCCGCCGGTGTTAATGCCAAAGGCGCGCCCGATGCGCGTGTAGCGCTCCAGCGTCACCTCATCCTCACTGTTGAAGTGGATCACGTGGGGCAGGAAAATCGAGTTTGCTAGGCCGTGATGCACCGGATAGTGGCCGCCGGTGGCGTGGGCCAGGGCATGGACCGCGCCGACATAGGCATTGGTGAAAGCGATACCGGCCATGCACGAGGCGATCAGCATCTGGCCGCGGGCGAACTCATTCTGTGCTCCTGGCAGGCAGGCGTCACGGAGATGGTTGGAGATCATCTCAATGGCACCGAGCGCCAGCGCATCGCTCATCGGCTCCTGCTCAGTGGAGACATAGGCCTCGATGGCGTGTGTCAGCGCATCCATACCCGTTGCCGCCGCCAGATGGGCCGGCAGCGTCGCCGTCATCTCTGGGTCGAGAACCGCTAGCTCAGGGGCCAAGTAGGGGCTGGTAAACGAGAGCTTAACATGATTCTCGTCGTCTTTGATCACCGCAAAGGTGGTCACCTCCGAGCCAGTTCCGGCGGTCGTCGGGATCGCGATCATGGGCATGAGCGGGCGCGTAAGCACATTGACGCCCTCGTAGTCGAGCAAACGCCCGCCCTCGGTGAGCAGGATACGCATGCCCTTGGCCGTATCGAGCGGCGAGCCACCGCCGATGGCGACCAAAATATCTGTGCCAACCTCGCGCGCCTGCGCCGCCGCCGCCTCAACAACGCGCACCGACGAGTTCGGCGGCACATCGCTATAGACACCGACAACCTCAATCGTTTCCTGCAGCGCATCGCGAATGCGATCAACCAGGCCCGACTTCAGCACGCCGACATCAGTCACAATGAACGCCTTTGTGCCGCCAAGCGCTGCCACTTCCGTATTCATATCGCACGCCAAGCCAACCTTGTAGAGCACACGTGGCGTCAGACGAAATTCAAAAAAATCCTGCATCGTACAACTCCTTCGTGAGAACAGTGATCGCGCTGTTAGCTCCGCTCACCACGGAGCAAAGCCCGCGCTTCAGCCAATATTTGTGCCGCAGCTAAATCGCCAACATCACGGATAGCTTGCTCATCGACTGCGAGCCATGCGTCAGCGTGCTGATCGCGCAGCACCGGGTAGGTCGCAACTAAGGTAGCAATATCGGCAGCTGTCTCGGCCTTCCGCAGAGCAGCCACGGCCGCCTGCCACTCCGCAGGCGGATCGGGCAGCTCTATGCTTGGCTGCGGCGCTGACGAGATCGTCGCTTGGTCGAGCGTCGAGCGCAGCTGTGTTAGCACAAGCCGTGCGCGCTCGAAGGCTTGTCCAACCGCAATTTCACCTTGATCAATCGCCGCCTCGGCGAGACCGGCCAGGCCATCGTCCATAGCCTCATCAAGCAAAAACGGGTACTGGGCGAAAAGTGCCTCAAAATCGGCGGTTGACTGGGCCTCAAGCAGGTGCATAATGGCCTCGGCCAGCGGCGGCATGCTCGCATCGTCTTCGCTGCCAAGCGCATCGCCAAGCGCCTCGGCGGCGGTCTGCGGCACAGGTGTAAGGTGCTGGAGCGCCGCAGCCACCCCGGCCAGCCCGGCCTCGGCCTGCACATCGCCAAGGTAGGGCAGCTGCTGCTCGCGCGGCAGCGCGCCGATGAGCATCCACAGCAAGCCTTGGGCGACCTCACGCCACGCTGCCTCATCCATATCGCGCGGCACCCCGAACAGTACCGCGCGTGTCGCTGCATCGTGGTACAGCAGCGGCGCAGCAACAACGCCTGTCTGACCACAGCGCGGGCAGATCGTATCGTGCAGCGTGAGATCGCTGATCGCCTGCGCCAGGTCAGGCCGCTCTTGCGCATCGACGATGACCCATGCATCAAAGGTAAACGCGCTATGACAAACTGGACACTCCAGATCGTATGGTTGGGCAAAAGAAATATTCATTGATTCGGCAAATCTTGTAAGGTGAGTAAAAATGTTGTCAGATCACTGCGGCGGGCGGTCTCAGCCAGCTCAAGCAGACGCTCGATAAGCCGATCAAGCTGGGCCTGCTGCGCTTGATCGAGTGCGATGCGCTGGCGGTACACGGCCTGTGGATCAACGGCGTGGACCATCGTCTCCAGCGCTGGCAGCACCGCCTGCTCAGCAGCGGTCAGCGCGCCTAGCTCGCTCAGCAGACTCGTCATCCCAGCACGGCGGCTCTGCAGCGTCGCACGAAAGCGACCGAGCGTCGCCCGCTGGTCGGCGGCACGGCGGGCCAGCGCAGGATCGATCTCGCGCGCTTGATCCGCGATCTGCGCCAGCGCCTGGTCGGCGGCGTGCTCCATCAGCGCCGCACGATGCTGCACCAACACGGCATTGAAGGCTGCCGCATCCTCAGCGGCCAGCAGCGCCTCAAGCGCAACAGTCAGTGGATCGGGAGCCTGGGCTAGCGCAGCTTGCAGCCCATCAAGCTCGGCCGCAAGCTGAACATTGCTCAAGTACGCCGGTGGCGTGGCAGGCAAGGGTTGCAGCGACTCAATCAAATAGCCGTGTAGCTGCTCGGTCAGCTCTTGGGCGGCGGCGGGCGTTTGGATAGAAAGCGGCAAAGCCAGCACCAACATGGCACTGGCTCCATCGTGATACAACATTGGTGCCGTGATCGTTCCGGCTGCGCCGCAGTTGGGGCAGGCAAACTGCTGTAGCGACCCATCAAGGATCGCCGCCTTGAGATCTGGTCGCTCCTGGGCATCGACGACGAGCCAGACTGGTGCGGCGAACTCGTGTTGGCACACAGGACAGATCAGCTCGGTCGTCTCCTGTCGCGACTGGCCGATCAACGGCACTTCATGCATAACTACTCCGCTGTGGTTGTTTCGGCTGGCTCGGCTGCTGCAGGCATGTCTGACGCATGAGCCGACGGTGCGGGCTGCTCAGCCTGATTCGCCTTAGCCTTCTCGCGCTCGACGAGCACGCGCCGCAGCACTTTACCAACCTGCGACTTCGGCAGCTCCTCAAGAAACTCAACATGGGTTGGCACCTTGTAGGGAGCCAAGCGCTCTTTGCAGAAGGCGCGAATCTCATCACGCGAGCTTTCCTCACCTGGCTTCAAGACAACATAGGCCTTGACCGTCTCGCCGCGATAGGGATCGGGGATGCCGGCCACCGTGGCCTCCAGCACCTTCGGGTGCATAAACAGGACCTCTTCAACCTCGCGGGGCACAATATTGTAGCCCGAGGCGATGATCAGATCCTTCTTGCGATCAACGATGTAGAAGTAGCCATCTTCATCGGTGCGCACAATATCGCCGGTGCGCAGCCAGCCGCCCTCGAGCGTCGTCTTGGCGGTCTCGTCAGGGCGATTCCAGTAGCCCTTCATAATCTGCGGGCCGCGCAGCAGCAGCTCGCCCTCGCGCTCGGAGCCAATCGGCAGCGGCTGCTCGGACTCAAGATCGAGCACCTGCACCTCGACATCAGGCATCGGAATGCCGATCGAGCCAGATTTGCGCGTGCCAAAGACCGGATTGCAGTGCGTGACTGGGGCCGCCTCCGTGAGAGCATAGCCCTCTACCAGCCGCCCTCCAGTCAGCTCACCAAAGGTCTCCTGAACCTCCATTGGCAGCGCGGCCGATCCGCTGATACAGGCTTTGATCGAGCGCAGGTTGTACTGGCTGATGTCGTCGTGGTTAATGATCGCGATGTACATAGCTGGCACGCCAGGGAAGACGGTGGCCTTCTCATTGTGCAGCGCTTCCATCACAATATCGATCGGGCGCGGATTGGGCAGGATGATCAGCTCGGCGGCCTTTGCGATGCCAAAGCACATCGCCACTGTCATGCCGTAGACGTGGAAGAAAGGAATCGCGCACATCACGCGCTCGCGGCCCATCTCAAGGCTGGGCATCCACGCCATCAGCTGCACCGTGTTGGCCATGAGATTATGGTGCGTGAGCATCGCCGCCTTGGGGACGCCGGTGGTGCCACCAGTGTACTGGAACAGTGCCACATCGTCTGGCTCCACGGTAATGAGCGGTGGAGCCGCCGGGTAGTCCGCCAAAAGCTGATCGAACAAGAAGGTGCTTTCGTCTGGCTCCACCTGCACCCAGTCCGGCTCTTTCTGCTGAGCGCGCCGCACGAGCATGCTGGTGGGAAAGGCCAGCGTGTCGTAGATGTGCGTAGCGATGACGCGCTTAAGCTGCGTCTCGGCCTGAATCTCGCGCAGGCGCGGCAAGAACAAGTTGAGCAGCACAATCGTCTCGGCACCTGAGTCCTCAAGCTGGTGCTTAAGCTCACGTGGCGTATAGGTGGGATTGATATTGACGATGATGGCTCCGAGGCGCGCGGCCGCAAAAAAGCCAATCACAAACTGCGGTGTGTTGGGCAGCATCAGCGCCACACGGTCGCCCTTGCGCACGCCGAGCGCATGCAGCGCCGTTGCAAAGCGATCCACGGCCTCTTTTAATTGACGATAGGTGAGCTTGCCACCCATGGCCACATGGCCGCCCGCCATATATTTCAATACAAAATTGATGGCGGTGTTATTTGGATACGCCTTCACTGCATCATCGAGCAGCGCACTTAGCGGCGTGGTAGGATATGTGAGCGTTGTTGGCACACCCGGTTCATAGTGTTGCGTCCAGCGTGTATCCACGACGATACCCTCCTGATCATTGGAGACAACAAGAGCAAACAGTGGGCGCTATAGCGTAACATAGAGGCAGAGGTCTTAGGCTTCGCCCTGCAGTGCAGCTTCGTTTAACCAGCCACGTTCCTGTGCAATAAACTTGATCGTGGCATCATCAGGAGGGTAGAGACCTGCCGTTTGATAGGCATAGGCTAGAAGCGCCGCCCCACCTACAAGACCCACAATCAACCCCAATAGAAATGCAGCCACGGCTTTGATTCGACGCATACCCCGCTCCTTGTTGCTCATTTTTTATTCGTGCACATCATCATAATGCATAGCAGCATTACGTGCAACTAAGCACCACCGTTTTACTGCACCTCAAGGTAGCTATCCGCTCCTAGAGCAGCCTAGTCCACAACGCACTGCGGCATACACTCTGTATGAAACCAGGAGCTACTCACTGGTTGGCGCAGGCCGATAGCGCCGACGCTGCTGCACTGCACGATCACGCACCTCAGCTTCGATCTGCGCACGGGGCGTCAGCACAGCGGTCACTTCCGAGCGGTTGTGAAACAGCTGGCGTGCGCCAACGACGTGATAAGCACCACGCAAGATGCTTAGCGCATGATAGGCCACACGCGCCATATGCGCCTGCGGCAGCTTGAGTGTTACCACAGCCAGGCCGTCTGGCTCCAATGCAGGCGCGGCCTCAACCATCAGCCACGCTGAGTCGCGCGCATCCATGCGAATATCATTGACGATCACACTAAATCGCTCACTGGTAGGCAAAAAGCGCTGCGCCACAATCTGCAAATGCCGCACGCCACGATCACGGGCAATGCGCGGATCAAGCTTTGCTGGATCAACCGCTACCACCGGCAGACCCACCCGGCGCAAAATGCGCGTCCAGCCGCCAGGCGCTGCGCCAAGATCAAGCGCCTGCCCAAACGTTGGCCAGTCAAAATCAAAGACGGCCTGTGCCTCCAACAGCTTAAACTCAGCCCGGCTAATCTGGCCCTGCTCACGGGCAAAGCGCTGCGCCCCACCCGCCCACGATGAGCGATTGAAGCTCACTGGCGACACGCCTACGTAGGCGCGCGCTGGCGTCAGCGCCACCGAGACCACCTCACTTGGCTCGCGCACGTTAAGCGGGGCGTTGGTTACCGCCTGCACAGCCGCCGCCAGCTGCTCGTTTACCACAAAGCGGCTCAGATGGGTTACATCATTGTCAAGCAGACGAGTCTGGATGGCGAAGGGCCGCCCTGGCGTCAGCTCGGCAGCGAGACTCTGCGCTACGCGCGTTAGGCGCTCCAAATCGGCATCGCTGCCTTCAAGCACCAGCTCGCGCTGCACTGGGCTAATATGGCGCACAAAGACAGGCGGGCGCTCGTCAATACATGCGCACCATTCCGCCAATGGCTGCTCAATCTCCAGCAAAGCAACACCTGGCGCAACCTCCTCCCATACGGTATGATGCGGCTTGAACCGCAGCTCCTCTAGCGCCGCTTCAAGTGCATCCGGCGCAGCAGTCACTAAAAAACGATATGCATCCAACACAGGCCACCTCATTTCTTGATGCGGCCATCTTACCATGGCCGCGCCGCCCTGCTGCCAACATTGCCGACGGCTGTGGTATGCTAAGGGCGAAAAAGCAACACCGTTGCATTTAAAGAAGTACATCAGTTCCACTGTCTGCAAATACACACGCAGCCCAAAACCAGCCCATAATGCTCACGTAACCGAGAGGACAGGAATGCACTTGGACGATCCAGAGACTCAGCTGTTCGATTTTGATGCCGCTAGCGCCGATGACCAGCTTTTATCGATCGAACTTAACCGTGCCCTGACGGCCCATTTTGGGCTACCAGGGTTTCGAGCTGGTCAGCAGCGGGTGATCGAGCGCGTGATGCAGGGGCGCTCAACGCTGGCGCTGATGCCGACTGGCGCAGGCAAGTCGCTGTGCTATCAGCTGCCAGCCTTGCTGTTGCCCCATGCCACCGTGGTTATCTCGCCCCTGATCGCGCTGATGAAGGATCAAATCGACGGTCTGCCGCCAGCCGTGCGCGAGCAGTCCACCTTGATCAACAGCAGTCTCGAATGGTCCGAGATTCGCCAGCGGCTGCGTGATCTTGCGGCTGGGCGCTATAAAATGGTCTATGTCGCCCCAGAGCGCCTGCGCCAGCGCCAGTTTTTAGCCGCGCTGCAAAACGTCGGCATCTCGCTCTTTGTTGTCGATGAGGCCCACTGTGTCTCGCTCTGGGGGCTGTCGTTCCGGCCTGACTACTTGTTTATCCGCGAGGCGCTGCAGACGCTGGGCAACCCACCAACGCTCGCGCTCACAGCCACCGCCTCGCCCATCACCGAGCGTGAGATTCTACAGCATCTTGGCGACCTAGAGGTTGTGCGCACCAATGTCTTTCGGCCCAACCTTCAGCTTGAGGTCATTCGTGCTGCCAACCATAGCGTGCGCCAAGCGGTTGCCGAGGAGCTGTGCGCCACCATCGACGGCTCCATCATTGTCTATGTGCGCTCACGCGCAGGATGCGAGCGGCTTGCCGAGCGCTTACGTCAACTTGGTATCGAAGCCGAAGCCTACCATGCCCAATGCCCTGATCGCGATGCGATCCAAGATCGCTTTATGCGCGGCGAGACGCGGGTCATCGCGGCCACGATCGCCTTTGGCATGGGCGTTGACAAGCCGGATGTGCGCGCCGTCATCCATATGAATCTGCCGAAATCGCTCGATGACTATGCTCAAGAGGCCGGGCGCGCAGGCCGCGACGGCTTGCCTGCCCGCTGTATCTTGCTCTACACCTCCAGCGACAAAGGCCAGCTCACCACCTGGATGCAGGAGGAGGCCTTCACGCTCGAAGAGCTACGCGATCTTTACCGCGTGCTACTGCAGCAGCTAGGCCAACAGCAAAATCTTGTCGCACTCGAGGTACTTGCGCAGCACAGCGGGCTGGAGGACACCCGCCTGCGCGTCGCGCTGGGCATGCTTGAGCGCACAGAGCTGCTACGGCGGCACTTCGATGCGCCACGCGTCGTGCGCCTAGCCCGTGGCCAAGCCCCACTCAATGACCCACAGGCGCTGGCATTTTGCAGCCAGCTAGAGCTAACCACGCGCATCCAAGAGTGGTCGCTGTACGACCTCGCTCCAGTGTTGAACCTACCGCTCAGCGCCATCGAGGCGCAGCTGCTTGCGTGGCACCAAGCTGGCTGGATCGAGTACGATGGTGTCGCCCGCGAGCTGCTGCTCGAGCTGTTGCCTGCGCCGCAAGATACACCTCAGCGCATCCAACGGCTGCTCCAAGAGTACCGCAGCGCGCAAAATCAGCGCATCGATGCCATCGGCGACTATGCCCGACACACCAAACGCTGTCGCCACCGCATGCTGGCTGCACACTTCGGCCAACGGCTCCAGCCATGCGGCGATGCATGCGATATCTGTGCTCGTGGGCGTGCAGTTGAAGCCCCTCCACTCAACCAGCCCCACACGCTGCCGTTGACGCCAGCGGCCAGCACCTGGGGCATACAACCGCTGCTTGATCACCATCGGATCATCATTGAAGCTGTGCGCTCACACCCAGGCACGTTGAGCAGCCGCGATCTGGCCCACATCCTGACTGGGTCGCGTGGCTATGGCGACCATCCGCTCTACGGCGCTCTGGGCAATCGCTCATTTGACTCTGTGCGCGCGGAGATCGACGTGCTGGTCGAGGCTGGACAGCTCGCCTACCGCGGCGCAACGCTCATCGCAACAGCCGATCAAGCGAGCACGATTGATAGCGAGCCTGTGCTGACTGTACTGCGTAGCCTCACGCGACTGCCGTTCGGGCTTGGGCGCACCGGCCTAGCGCGCTTGCTCAAAGGCGCGTCGTCTGCCGCTGTTGGCCCACAGCGCTCGCCCGATCATGGCGCACTTAGCCAGCTGGCCATTAACACCATCGAGGATATTATCGAGGCGCTGGTTACAGCGGGCCTAGTCGCCCGCGATGAGCGTGATCGTATGCGCCTGCTGCACATAACCCCTGTCGGCGAGGCTGCGCTCGAACAGCCTGAGCAGCTGCCAACACTGCATGTTAAGCCGACCTCCACGCTGACACAGGCAGCGCAGCAGCCAGACCTCCAGCTGCTAGAGCGCTTAAAGGAGTGGCGGGCCAGCGAGGCCGAGGCCATCAGCAAGCCCCGCTATATCATTTTTCCCGATAGTGTGCTCTGGGATATCGCCGTCTTTCAGCCAACCACCCATGCCGAGCTCAGCGCAATCAAAGGCGTAGGGCCACAAAAGCTGGCACAGTGGGGCGATGCAGTTCTGCAGATCATCGTGAGCGAGCACACGGCAACAGCAAGCATCAGCAGTGAACACTAGCCATCATTGAGGATGATTAATGAACCGTTCAGCAGAATGGATTCGCCAACGTCACCGCCGAGTTCTGCGCGGTCTGCGCCTTGTCTTTGCTTTTCAACTGCTTTTCTCAGTCGGGCTGGCACTACTTTTGGATGTGCTGCAGGATCGCCCACTTAATCTGCTCATATTCTGGAGCGGTGTGCTGGTCGGATTGCTGCTGCTCCCACAAGCGCGGCAGCTTTTACGCTGGCTGTATTTGCCTACGCTCCTGATGATCGACATCGTGCACATCGCCGCGCTACTCTGGTACACGCCCGGCGATCTGCTGGCGCGTGGCAGCCTGTGGGCCTTAATGCTCATTCCGATATTGGTAGCAGCTGGCCGTTGGTGGAGCTACCTTGGCGGCAGCATCACCCTCGCAACGGTGCTACTGGTTGATGCTGCGATTCTTTTTTTACGCCTGCCGTGGCGCACAGCCCTGCCGGTCTTCATCTTTCAGAGTGTCACCGCCGCGCTCGGCACGTGGGCTGCGGCTCTGACGGAGTCGCGCACACGACGCGATCTTGTGCAGCGTGAGGCACAGCAGGTTAATGAGCAGCAGCTACGCAATGCGCGCCAGCTGATCGAGCACACTGCTGTCCACCTGATGCATATAGGCCAGCTCCTGCACGCCGCTGATGCCGCCATGCCCAGCGACCTAATCAGTGCTGATCGCAACCTTGGCAATGCGCTCACCCAAACACAGCACAGTCTGGCCAAGCTTCAGCGGGCGCTACGCACCTTTGGCCCATCGCCACTCGCCGAACAAACACTCGCTGAATTGGTTGCGGCCGAACTGCATAGCTTGCACACAGACCATGGCATCACCAGTGATTTTCACTACGATGGTCATATGCCGCTGCTTAGCCCCGCCATCGCCGAGTTCATCGTTCACGCAATCCAAGAGCTGCTGCACAATGTTCAACATCATTCGAATGCTCGCCATGTGGTTGTCGATCTCCATGGCGATGAAGATCACGTTGTACTCGCCATCAGTGACGATGGTGTGGGCCTCGCCGAGCATGCGCTTGAGCAGCAAGGGAGCCTTGCGCAGATTCAGGCGCGAGCACAACGTTTAGGCGGCACAATCGAGATCGATGGCTCGAATGGAGCCACCATCACCCTGCGATTGCCAGTGTCGGCACCGCTGAGTATACTCGTATGAGCACCAGCGATATGCTACAATGCGCCTAGAATTTCAACCACAAGAGGATGTGCGTATGTCAACATCAGTAGATCACAGGACTCCCTGGGGCCAGGGTAAACGGTGTGGCGGCCGAATCGTGCGGTATCCTTTGTGGTGCCAACCAAGAAAGGAACCGT
>JABXJS010000256.1 GCA_013538855.1 Herpetosiphonaceae bacterium | reverse complement strand
GGCTACTGCGGCATGCGCCGTGGGAACGTAGGGGGATGCGCGTCGTCCAACTGCTAGCGGCCACTTCCATTCGGAAGTGGCCGCTGGCTTTTTTAGGTTTAAGTTGCCTGAGAAAAACTAACCACAAGAAGTGAGCTGCTTAGCGGGCATCAAGTGCAAGACGGCCTGCAAGCGCACGTGCAACCACAAACGGATCGCTGCCAACGACCGCCGCTGCATAAAGCTCCATGGCCCCGATATCTGAGCCACGGCTGTTTGGATCACCTCGATCAACAATGCGCAAGATCAATGGCATGTCTTCCCACGAGTCAGGGGTTGTATTGAGCGGTGGCATAATCAGGCTTACATTAAAACTCTGGACACCTAGCTCTGCCACAAAGCAATCTAAGACTTGATACAGATGTTGGCTGAGATCTTGTAGATCCGTGCTTAGCAGCACAACCTCTTTTTCTTTGACTGGCGTTAGTGAGACATAGCCTTTGGTGTGTTGCCCAGGTCGTCCAAATGCCAGACCGAGCTGTCGATAGACTTTCCACAAGTCTTGGAAGTAGCTGCTGTTGAACTGCTGGCGGTATGTTACTGTTGTTCGTCGCAGCAGCTCTGCTTTAGGATAGGGCATGCCTTTCGCAACCGACATTTGGGCATGGCCATGGATTACAGATGCTCCGGAGCGCCACAAACAGTTCCAAATGAAGAAGGGGTAAACAGCATTGCTATCGTGGGTATGCACTGTGTTAAACCAGCGCTGCGCTGTTTGGAGGTAATCTTCGATCCGTTCTCGATTGAAGTTCAGCGGGTGGTGTTGATCAAAAATAAGCACACTGTGCCAACCATCGTACTTCGCTATGTTCGAGGCGGTTAAGCAGTAGCGGCCACGAATGCGCCCGAATACGTCTTCAGGTGTGCCACTTTCAGGTGTCGCAAAGCCTGATGTATCGTTTGAGCCGGCATTGGCAGCAATGATTTCGTCGATATCCGACTGGTAGCGACCCTGTTGAGGCCGCAAGTTGCGGATTGTATTGAAGATCGCCCCTTCGAGCGTGTGGATATTTGTGACACGTACAGTTTGCTGCTGCACGACGGCATCCACACTTCCAAATGAGCGCTCAATCCACGCATGCATGCGTTCAGGTGGAATAAGCTGGCCCACAGCGACATCGACGTGAAAGAACCGTTGCCACAGCTTCGTTAGCGGTGTTGGCAGCGTTGCGATTAAGCTAGGTAGGTCATTGATTGTTGGTGTTTTATTCTGGGGTTGTGCGGACGTTGAAATTTCCGAACCTCGCTGCATAGAAAAACCTATCTGTTACGAAATCGAATATTTCGAGCGCGGTCTCCGAACTTGACGACTGGTAATCGCACGACGATAAAGGTCATCATAGTCATGAGCGGAACGACGCCAAGACCAGTCTTGGAGCATGGCGCGGCGGACTGCTGCTTGCCATAGATCGGTATGCCGATAGGTTTCAAGTGCTCGTAAACATGTTCCGTACAGTGCTTGGGTAGCGGCCTCTTGAAAGACGAATCCTGTTCCTTGGTTGATATACAGATCAACATCTTGAACTGTATCGACTAGACCACCTGTTGCTCGAACGAGTGGTAGTGTACCGTAGCGCTGAGCAATAAGCTGGTTGGTTCCACATGGCTCTACAAGTGAAGGCATAAGCAAAATATCACTGCCTGCATAGCACTGATGCGCTAGCGCCCCACTAAATGTGAAAATTGTTCGCACACATTCAGGGTACTGCTGCTCTAGCGCAGCAAACCGCTCATGGTAGCGCTGTTCGCCTGTTCCCATAATGATGACTTGAATTTGATGATGTGGGAGCAGTAGCTCTAGCGCCTCAGCAAGTAAATTACACCCTTTTTGATCATTGAGTCGGCCAATGTAGCAAAAAATAGGGATATCTGCCTGGACAACAAAATTTGAATGCTTTTGCAGTTGTGCTTTTGCCGCTTGTTTACCGCTTAAGTTTTCGTGCGTGTATGGTACTGCGAGATCTTCATCATGGGCCGGATCATAGCGCTCTGTATCGATGCCATTGAGAATACCGTAGAGGCGATCACGCCGATCACGAAGTAGCGGATCGAGGCCATGCCCATATTCAGGTGTAAGGATTTCACGCGCATGGGTAGGACTCACGGTATTGATAATATCAGCATAATAAATGCCGCGGCTCATCAGGTCGACAACACGGTGGAGCTGCGGCAACGCTGGATGAATAATGTAGCCGTACTCTGCAACACCTGCAATCTCGAGAATACGCTGACCAAACACCCCACGGTAGGTTAAGTTGTGGATCGTATACACTGATGCTGTCGTGCGAAAGAGAGGATCGCGACGGTAGGTTGTTCGCAGCCAGTTTGGCACAATAGCTGCATGCCAATCATGGCAGTGAATGATGTCCGGCTCCCAGTTTTGGTGGCGCAATAGCTCTAGTGCTGCACGTGACCAGAAGATGAACCGCTCGGCATCTTGTTCACCAAGGTACACTTCCGGTGAGCCGAAGAGGCGTTCGTTGTCGATGAACCAGATGGGAACATCACTCTTGGGCAAGTGACCTGCATATACGCTGGCATCCTCGCGGCGGTTGCCCAACGGAACAGCAAGGTGGGGTACAATACACTCAAGCTCCCAGCGGGCAAGATCAACATGACCATAGCGAGGCATAATCATGCGGATATCGTGGCCCAGCTCACGGAGCGCTCGTGGTAATGCCCCAGCTACTTCGGCTAGTCCGCCTGTGCGGGCAAATGGTTCAACTTCAGCGGCAAGAAATAGAATCCGTAGTGGTTTATCGGTCATGGATATCACCAAAAAAGCCAACTCACCTGCATATGCAAATGGTCGGCTCCGACGTTCTGCTCTGTATCCTACCATATTCACTAGGGTCTCTGCAAATGGTGGTTAATATACACTGAGGCTGCCAGCAACGTTCGCTGGCTAGCTCAGCGGTTTGCACGATGATTAAGGAGTAACCTTCATGTTTGAGCGTGTCGATCATTTAGGCATAGCCGTGCGCAGCCTAGAGGCTGCTGTTGCTACCTATCGCCAGCAGTTTGCTGTTGAAGCGTGGGAGTTTATTGCGCTTCCGGAGCGCTTTATGGAGGTTGCTGTTGGCCAGGTGGGCGATATGCTGCTGGAGTTAATCGCCCCAACATCGCCAGCGGCAGCCTTCAATAAGTTTTTGGAGGAGCGCGGTGAAGGGCTGCATCATGTTGCCTATCGCGTTGCTGATATTCGCGCTGCGCTTGACCAGCTGGCAGCGCAAGGCGTGCGCTTGATTGATCGTGAGCCACGTCCTGGCATCCACAATACGCTCGTCGCTTTTGTGCATCCAAAGGCCGTTCATGGCGTACTAACAGAGCTTGTCGAGCATCAATCTCCGGCGCGTCCTTAATTGACAGGCTAAATCGCCTGTGCTACGCTTGACGTTGGCTATACACAAGAGACTTTATCTATGCCGCGCACACCATCGCGAAGCCTAACCCTCCGTCAACAAATTGATATCCTTGAGGCTGAACGCCAGCAAACACAGCGTGCGCTTGATGCGCTCTATCGCATTGGCCTTGTGTGCCGCGGAGTGCACGACGCCCGTGTCCTGCTGCAAACAATTTGTGATGAGCTTCAGACAATTTGGGCCTTTGATGCTTGCTACGTTGCCCTCTGTGACAGCAATGATCCTGACCGCTATCGGCTTGCGCTGCTCATAGACGGCGACGCGAAAGAGTTTATCGAGTTTGATGAGATTGGCACGCTGACACGCTACGTTTTGGATCGGCGGCAGCCTTTACTCGTCAATGACTTACTGGTTGAGCGCACGCAGCTTGGTCTGCCTCCAGCTACGTTCTTTGGCACCGAGCAGCCATCACGCGCCTGGATGGGCGTGCCTTTGCTCATCGGTCAGGATGCGCTGGGCGTGGTGTCGCTGCAGAGCTACACTGTAAGCGCATTTAGCGCATCTGACCTTGACCTGCTCGCCCGGATGGGTGCTGCTATGGCTGTCGCGCTTGAGAATGCAACCCTCGCACATCGCCAGACACAGCTGAGCCGCTCGCTCGCCGAGCAGGTCGCCCTGCGCAACGCCGATCTCTTCGTGATTAGCGATATTGCGGCGATGCTTACGCAGCAGCAAGCCCTTCCAACAGTGTTCGACACGGTGCTGGATTTCTTGCTTGACTCGTTGGGCCTCTCGCTCGGCGCGATCAGTCGCTATGCTGATGATCAACACATGCTGATTGCTCAGCGCGGGCTAACTAAAGGCAATCTGCCAACGCTGATCAATGGTCAGCCAACGCTGATCGGGCGCGCAATTGCCGAGAAGCGCACCGTCTCCTTTGATCAAGATCAGCGCATCGACGATATCTCGACACCTGCGCTGGCTGCTCTGCAGCGTGTGTTGGTTGTGCCCCTGCTGCGCAACGATGTTGTGATTGGTACCCTGCTGGTTGGTAGCTCTACTCCGCGCCATCTACGCGAGGAGGAGATTGAGCTGCTCCAGGTTGTCGCCAATCAGCTGGCGCTGGCGCTGGAGCATGGCACCATCCTGCAGCAGCGCGATCGCCAGATTGCAGAGCTAGAGGCGATGGGCCGAATTAGCTATGCTGCAGGACGCTCGCTGAGCACATCGACGCTGCTGCGCGATATCCACGACGCGTTGTTTCCCCTGATGTCAATCGACGTGTTCTACATGGCTATCTACGATGTTGACCGTGGCGTGCTCACCGATAGCGTCGCCATTGAGTCGGGCCATGAAGAGCGCTATCAAATGTCCGAGCGTCCACCAATGGACGGAACATTTACGAAATGGGTGCTGGATCACTGCAAGACGCTGTTCCTGCGGGAGGTCAGCGCCGAGTTGACCAACTATCCTGAGCTGCGGCGGCGCACGGTCTCAGGCTTGCCCTCGGAGACATGGCTGGGCGTGCCGCTGCTCGATGGCCTTGAGCGACCGCTTGGTGTTATTTCGGTGCAGAGCTACCGCGCCCATGCATTTAGCGATCGTGATGAGCAGTTCCTCCAGGCTGTCGCTGGTCAGGTGAGCCTGCATGTGCGCAATGTGCAGCTTTTTCATCAGCGTGAGCGGCAGCTGGCCGAGCTGAATGCCCTCCAGCGCATTAGCGAGCTGATCAACTCAACCCTCGACCTAGAGGCAATGATTCACTCGATCGACGAAGTGCTGACCTCGTTTTTGAGTGTTGATGCTTTTTTTGTCGCGCTCTACAACACCGAGCAGCAGATCCTCGACGGTCTCTATGTTCTGGAAAGCGGCGAGGTTCAGTACTTCGATCATCTGGTTGGCCAGCCGCTCCCACCACGTACTCCAACGCTGTGGGTCATCAACCATGGTCAGCCGCTGCGCTTCAACAATGTAGCCGAGGAGCTGACCAACCATCCAGAGATTCAGCCGTTCACCATGACCGAGCCAGGCGCGGCGTCGTGGCTCGGCGTGCCGCTGATTACACGTGAGGGGCAGGTGCTTGGCGCGCTGACAGTTCAAAGCTATCAAGTAAACCACTTTTCCGAGCGTGATGAGCTGTTTATGCTTCAACTTGCGCGACAGCTGACGCTAACCGTGCAGAATGCGCGGCTCTTTGCTGAGCGCGAGCGCCAGTTGGCCGAGCTGGATGCGCTCCAGCGCATTACCGAGCTGGTGACATCTACGCTGGAGCTGGAGCCGATGCTGCGCTCGATCGACCAAATCCTCAGCGCGTTTCTGCGCGCCGATGCCTCGCAGGTTATGGTGCACGATAACGAGCGCAACATCATTGAGCTGGCAATTATTCGGGAGCAAGGCCAAGAAGTGCAAACCAAAGTCGTAGGTCGTAAGCTGCCAGAAGGCTCTTTTATCGCCTGGACCTTCGTGAATGCGCGACCACTGCGCCTAGGGAATGTCTATACAGAGTGGTCAAACTATGTCGGCCTGACTGCGCCGCACACGCCTGACGGCCGCCCAAAACCATCGTGGCTAAGCGTGCCGCTGCTCGAGGCGCAGGGCCATGCGCTTGGTGTGCTAGCGCTGCGGGCCTATCGTGAGCAGGCCTTTACTGCCCGTGATGAGCAGTTTTTGCTCAATGTCGGTCGTCAGCTGGGGCTGAGCGTGCGTAACGCCCGGCTGTATGCTGGCGAGCAGATGGCCCATCGCACTGCTGAGACGCTGCGGGAGATTGCGCGTGTTTTGAATACATCGTTCAATCCCGACGAGGTGCTTGCGCTCATCTTACGTGAGCTAAAGCAGGTCATCGCCTACGACTCCGCCTCGGTGATGCTGCCGATGAATAAAGTGCTGCGCATTGTTGCCCGCCAGTCCGAGCATAGCAACGACGCCGATCAGCAGTGGCGCGAGCTGCACTTTCCGATTTCAGCAACCAATGGTGCTGGCCGTGTTATGCTCACCACCCAGCCGCTGGTGATCAACGATACGCTGGATGAGCCGAACTGGACAAAATCCCCGATGCAGAATGTGGTGCGCTCGTGGATCGGCGTGCCGCTGATCAGCAAAGGCACAGTGCTCGGCGTGCTCAACATTAACTCGCTGAACGCCAATGCGTTCCGCCCGCGTGATGTTGAGATTGCGATGACCTTTGCCAATCAGGCGGCGACAGCGCTCGAGCACGCCCGCCTCTACCAAGAGTCCGTCACGCGCGTTGAGCAGGAGCTAGAGATCGCACATCAGATTCAGAGCAATCTGTTTCCGCGCAATCTGCCACAGATCAGCGGGTTTCGCATTAGCGGTGTGTGTATCCCTGCCCGTGAAACCGGCGGTGATTTTTATGATGTGCAGCAGCTGAATGCAGAGCAGTGGGCCTTTATGGTTGGCGATGCGTCAGGCAAAAGTATTCCAGCAGCGATGCTGATGGCTGTCGCACGCTCGGTTGTACGCTCGGAGGCGCGTGATCACAACCATCCAGAGGTTGTGATGGCCGAGACGAACCGCTGGATCTGCCTTGATGTGCCGCAGCGCTCATTTGTGGCGCTGGCCTATGCCACCCTGCACACCCGTACCCGGCTGCTCTCGCTAACGAACGCTGGTCAGCTAGAGCCAATTTGTCTGCGCGCCGATGGCAGCCTGGAGTACCTGCATGTTTCTGGACCACGCCTGCCGCTAGGGATCGATCCAAAGACCGGCTATCAAGCGGCAACGTTTCGGCTTAGCGCCGGTGATCGCGTCGTTTTCTATACCGATGGCGTGGTTGAGGCGCAGAACGAGGTTGGCGAGCTGTGGGGGTTCGAGCGCTTAGAGGAAACCCTTCAGGCGGTTGGGCGAACGCTTGAGCCAGCTATGCTGATTGAGCATATCTTGGCGACAATCAACGTGTTTATTGGCACCCGCCTTCAGCACGATGACATAACCTTGCTTGTCTTGGAAACAGAAGGTTCAGCTTAGGCTGAGACGAGCTGTGCCTCGGCCACAACGACGCTGATGGGGAGCCGAATGTCGAAGGTTGTGCCATCGGACGCGTTGCTATGCACGCTAATCGTGCCCTCATGGGCCTCGACTGCGAGCTTACAGAAGTACAGGCCCAGGCCTGTGCTATTTTTATGCTGGTTGGCCTGATTGCCGGTGCGGAAGCGCTCGAACAGGAGCGGCTGTAGGTCGCTGGGAATGCCTGGACCAGTATCGTGAACCCATAGGTGGAAGCACTCGCCCTTGATCGCTGAGCCGACAGTGATGGTTGTGGCGTGTGGCGTATGTTTGATCGCGTTTGAGATCAAGTTAACCAGCACGCGCTCGATCAGGCTAGGATCGACCAGCAGCTTGATATCCGCCGCGTGTACGTCGATTACGAGCGCTTTATCATCTTGATGCGCCCACGGTCGCAGATCCTTAACCGACTGTTCGATGAGCGTTAGCCCAACAACCGGCTCCTTTTTTAGCTCTAGACGGCCTTCCTGCAGGCGCGAGCTATTGAGCAGGTCGGAGACAAGCCCCAGCATCGTCTGGCTGCTGCGGCGTGCGCCATCAACCATCTCGTGCTGATCGGCGGAGAGGGCATCGCGCCGCAGAATCTCGAGGTAGCTCATAATTGCGGTGAGCGGGTTTTTAAGATCGTGCACGATCATCTGCGTAAGCTGCTGTTTGCTATGCTCTGAGCGCTGCAGCTGTTCGTGCTCTGCCTGAAGATCATGGTAGAGCTGGTGATTGGCGAGCGCTGTGGCCAGCTGGGCCGCGACCGATTGAATCACGCTCTCCAGGCGCTCGTCGATTGTGCTGCCAGGCGCAGGCTGGAAGGCGAGCACGCCTAGCAGCTCGGTGCGCTGAATAAGCGGCAGCAGCACCGGTGCTGGCTCAGGATAGGGTGTGAGCGCAGCTAGCTCTGGCGCGAACGGCTCGCTGTACGGCACATCGGTGGAGAGCAGCCACGTGAGCGGCAGCTGCTCGCGCTGAATTGTGAGCGCTTCTGTTGCCACTTGCCCGCCGATCAGGCGATGATCGGCAGCGACATGCAGCTGTTCGTCGGCTCTTATGCGGCCAATTGCTACCATGCGCGCGTTGGTGACTTGCGCGAGCGTGCTGGCGACGGTGCGCAGCAGATGATCGGCGTTAAGATCGAGCGTAGCGGTGCGCCCGATATCGGCCAGTCCCTGCAGGCGACGGCCCTGCTCACGATCCTGGGCCACAATTGCAACGGCTTGCTGCAGCAGATCAAGCTGATCTTCAGCGAGAGCAAAGCGCTCGCGTAGCTCACGCCGCAGCTGCGGAATAGAGCGCAGATCGCCAAGCTCAAAAGCGTGCAGCAGCGACTTCATGCCGGAGCGGAACGCCTCCTCTTGGCGCTGAAGCGTTGAGCCAAGCAGCAGGCCCTCCATGGTGCTGCTGAGCGAGCCAGTGCGCTCATAGCCAAGTAGCGCGCTGTATGTGATCGTCACGAGCGAGATCAGCAGTAGCGCGTGGTAGAGCCAGAACGAAAGGTGCCACACAAGGCCATACTCGGCGGCAAGCGTCGTTTGGGCCAGCAGCAGCGCTCCGTAGGTCAGCGCAGCGAGGGGCCGTGTCGGTGTTTGCCACCAGCGCCGACCGTAGATCCAGGCGGCCCACAAGTACAGCAAGATGGTGGTTGACGTGAGATACGGAAAGAACACGTTGCCAATGCGCAGGAGATCCTGCTGGAGGGTCGGTGGATTGGGCTCCAGCCCGGCAGTGGCGTTTGCTGCTGTCTCGGCGGCTGACTGCTGCGGCACATAGAGCATCATAAACCAGGCGTAGGCCAGCCAGCTCAAAAGCACCGCGCCGATGATCAGCTTCCAGTGGCGCAGCAGCCAATCTTGCTGGGCTAGACGCTGCGATGTGCTCAGCGCCAGAATGACTGCCCCATAGAACAGCGCCAGTGGGGTGGACCACTGGGTTGCATGCAGCGTGGTGGTGAAGACCACGCCAGGCGTGGATATCGCGTGAATGAAGAAAAAGAGCGACAGTGTCAGAAAGCTGAGGCCAATCAAAAGCGCACGCCCATCACGGCGCACGAGCGCCACGCGCAGCACGAGCATGCCCATCAGCACCGCTAAGAGCGATGGAATCGTTACAACCCAAAAGTGGCCAACTGGCGATTGGATGCGGTAGTCCCAACCAGGTTTGATGGTCCGCAAAAAAACCAGCAGACAGGGGCCGATGAAGGCTACCACAATCAGGCGGAGCCATCGTTGGGCTTGGGGTTGGCTAGCGGTGGGTGACTGCGACATAGGCTGCTCGTTACTGACTAGACCTTTCTATCTTAGCTGAGAAGTAGGTACCTTGTCTATATGTGTCTCTAGCAAGGACTGTGCATACAGATCGTAGGCGTTGTGTCGATGCTGGTATAGGCGATTACAAAACCCGACTGGTTGTGTACATAATACGCTACTCGATACGCAATGACGTACGCTCGTAGATTAAAGATTTACTTGGTTTTTTATTAAAAACGGCGCTGTGGAAAACGCGGATTTGGCGCATTTCTAGGCCCTAATTCTTGTGGAAACACCCGCGTGGCTGGTGCCGTAACTTGCCATAAAACACTAGATATTGTGTTGACAGGCTGAAGAACCTACTATATATTGTGTCTGCGTTTGAAAAAAGCAAATGCACATATACTTCTGAACATTTCTCAATTCAGATTTAACTTGTACTTTCCAGTAATCCGGCACGCCCTCGCGCTGCTGGATTGGTTTTTTGTGTCCGCTTTTTGGAAGGAAGGATAACTCCGATGACAGAACAACAGTCGTTGCTGGACTCGGGGCAGGCCCTTGATGACCTGTCGGTACGGATACCCACAACTATCATCAAACGCGATGGACGGGAAGTTGCATTTGATGTTGGGCGCATCGAAAATGCCTTGGCGCGCTGTTTTGCCAGTTTTGGGCGGCGACCGCACACGCATGTGGCAGAACTGTCCCAGCGCGTTGTCAACATTATTGCCGCCAAGCATCTGACGCAAGCACCATCAGTTGAAGAGGTGCAAGATACTGTTGAGCTTGTCTTGCAGGCTGCTGGTGAGTTTGAAGCTGCTAAGCGCTATATTCTCTATCGCGCTGAGCATGCTCAAAAGCGTGAAATGCGCCCGATCCCCGAGAGCATACGACAAGCATTTTCTGCATCAGACCGCTATTTTCCCTCACCGCTCCAGAAATTTCAGTTTTTTGATAAGTACTCACGCTTCGACTATGAACTTGGTCGCCGCGAAACCTGGATTGAGACTGTTGACCGCTCAGTAGCGTTTTTGCGCGAGATCTCACAGAACCGGCTCGAAGACGCTGTGTATGATCGACTGCGCACCGCGATTCTTGAAATGCGCGCCATGCCATCGATGCGGCTGCTGGCGATGGCTGGACCGGCTGCCCGGCGCAACAACATCGCGATCTACAACTGCTCCTACGTGCCTGTCGATAGCATTGACGCCTTTGTTGAGGCACTGATTATCTCGATGAGTGGCTGCGGAGTAGGCTTCTCGGTTGAGCAGGTATATGTTGAGCAGCTGCCGCGCGTGAAGCGCCAAACCGGCGCTGCCCCAACGCGCTTCGTGGTTGAAGACTCAGCCGAAGGCTGGGCCGAGGCGCTGCGCTTTGGCTTAGAAACATGGTTTGAAGGCGGCGACGTGCAGTTCGATCTGTCGCAGTTGCGCCCTGCCGGTGCCCCGCTGCGCACCAAGGGCGGGCGTGCCTCTGGGCCAGAGCCGTTCCGCGTCATGTTAGATTTCGCCCGCTCACGTATTCTGTCGCGCCAGGGTTCAATTTTGCGGCCCCTTGATGCGCATGACATTATGTGTGCGGTGGGCAATGCAGCTGTGAGCGGTGGTGTGCGCCGCACGGCGATGATCAGCCTGTTTGATCACGACGACCATGAGATGCGGCATGCGAAAGATGGCGATTTCGAGCACGATAACTCGCAGCGCTGGAATGCGAATAACTCGATGGTGTGGCCTGCGCATGGCCAGACGCAGCTAGAAATTGCGCAGCAGGTGCTTGACATGGTCGCGTCAGGTCGCGGCGAGCCAGGTATCTTCAACCGCCAGGGAGCCATCAATATGCGTCCAGAGCGGCGCAAAGCGGCCGAGTTTGGCACAAACCCATGCGTCACTGGTGATACGTGGATCATGACAGATCGAGGACCACGGCAGGTCAGTGACCTTATTGAAGTTGCTCATAACACCATTGTTGATGGAAAAAGTTATGCAACTACAGATCAGGGTTTCTGGGAAACGGGTGTAAAACCAGTTTTGAAACTGCGAACTAAAGAGGGATACGAATTACGATTAACAGCAAACCATAAAGTTTTAGCAGTTCCATACATGTCTCGTAAAACTGAACGTTTTGAATGGATTGAAGCTGGAAATCTCAATCCAGGAGATCGGATTAAATTAAATAATCATCGTTCTGTGACATGGGACGGTGATGGATGTTTTGACGAAGGATGGCTTCTTGGTTCTCTTATTGGAGATGGAACTTTCGATAAAGTTACTGCCAAGCTAGCATTCTGGGGCGAAAACCGTTCAGCAATGGCTGATCAAGCTATTACCATGCTTCGTAGTACTGTACGATGTCGGGCTGATCTAAGTGGACATGATCAGAGTGAATATGATCGTACTATCGTGTACTCTGCGGGATTACGTGATCTGGCAGCCGATTATGGGGTTTACAAAGGTAATAAAACAATAACCCCTTTCATTGAACAGTCATCAAGTTCATTTTATCAGGGTTTTCTCCAAGGACTCTTTGATGCTGATGGAACAGTTGTTGGCACCCAAACAAAAGGGGTGAGTGTACGCTTGGCACAATCAAACCTGCATCTTTTACAGGGTGTACAACGCATGCTGCTACGGTTAGGTATTGTGTCAACTTTATACCAGAATCGTCGTATAGCTGGCTACAGATCGCTTCCAGATGGTAAAGGTGGTTGGCAAGAATACGAATGCCAAGCTGATCATGAGCTAGTTATTAGTAATGACAACTTACAAGTGTTCGCAGAACTTATAGGATTCTCTGATTCTAGTAAGTCGAGACGGCTTGAGGAAAGACTGATTTCTTATCAAAGGTCAGCTAATCGTGAACGCTTCGTTGCTATTGTAGAAAGCATTGCACCTGATAGTGAAGAAATGGTATACGATTGTTCGGTACCTAATATCAATGCCTTTGATGCGAATGGATTATACGTACATAATTGCGGCGAAATCATCCTGCGGCCGATGCAGTTCTGCAACTTGACGGCGGCTGTCGCGCGCGCTGACGATACCTTTGAGAGCTTGAAGGATAAGGTTGAGGTAGCGACGATTCTCGGGACGATTCAGTCCATGGCTACGCACTTCCCGGGTCTCCGCCCGCAGTGGCAGCAGAACTGTGAGGAGGAGCGACTGCTCGGCGTAGACATTACCGGTCAGATGGATAGCCTTGTAGCTCAGGATGCCGATGTGCAGCGCCGTCTCCGGCAGGTGGCGACTGATGTGAACAAGGAGTATGCTGCCAAGCTCGGTATTAATCAGTCGGTCTCTGTTACCTGCGTGAAACCAAGTGGCAACAGCAGCCAGCTTTTGGATTGTTCATCGGGCTTACATGCGCGCTGGGCACCGTACTACATTCGTAATGTGCGGGTTAGCGCGCACTCTCCACTGTACAAGGTTTTGCGCGATGCTGGGGTGCCAATGGACCCTGAGAATGGGCAAAATCGCGATGATGCAACGACGTGGGTTATTCACTTCCCGGTGAAGTCACCTGAGGGCGCAGTAACACGCAATAGCCGCTCGGCAATTGAGCAGTGCGACTATTGGCTGCAAAATAAGCTCAACTGGACAGATCACAATCCGTCAGTGACGATTTCGTACAAGCCGGACGAGGTTATGGATCTCATGAAGTGGATCTGGGAGCAGCGTGATGTGATCGGCGGCATGGCGTTCCTCCCCTCGTTCGATGCGAACTACGCTCAAATGCCATACGTTGAGATTACGAAAGAAGAGTATGAGCGACTTGCGGCCGAGTTCCCGCCAATTGATTTCTCGAAGATCTACCGCTACGAAGAGGAAGACCTGACGAATGCGGCGCAGGAGTTGGCCTGTATGGCTGGTGTCTGCGAGTTAGATACGCTGTAAGCTCTGCCGAACCTGGGTGCTGTTCATGGAGTTGCCTGCGCTTCGGCGTGGGCGGCTCCTTCCTTTTAAGGGAGGGCAAGCGTGGCAAATAGCTGCGCTGAATAGGTGCACTACAAAAACTGGTATACTGGTTCGAGATTTTAGGCTCAGCGCATGGACACGCTGCGCTGCTAGACAGCTGGAATAGGATACAAGTATCGTCATGAAGAATCGTAAGCGACTGCTTCCCAAGCGCCTTTGGACCGATCGCGTGCCTGAGTTTTTGCCACAGCCTTGGCGCCGACGGATAGAAGTCAACATGATCTATCTCGAAGATCTTATGCAGCAGGCGCAGCAGCTCATTCAACCTCATGAGACGGTGCTGGATGCTGGCGCAGGCGAGGGGCGCTTCCGCCACTACCTCGATCACGCCCAGTATATTGCGGTCGATATCGGCGTTGGCGATGAGGGCTGGGACTACACCAAGCTCGATGTCGAGGGCGATCTGCTCCATCTGCCATTTCCCACCAACAGCATCGATAACGTTGTGTGCACGCAGGTGCTAGAGCATGTGCGTAATCCGCCGCAGGTGATTCGCGAGTTTGCGCGGGTCTTGAAGCCTGGTGGGCGCTTGTTTCTCGCCGCGCCGCAGGCGTGGTATCAGCACCAGAAGCCGCATGACTTCTTCCGATTTACCTCATTTGCGCTCGATATGATGTTTCGGGATGCGGGCCTTACACCAGAGTTTATTCGGCCAATGGGCGGCTTCTTTTGGTATCTCTCCTATCAGCTACAAACGATGCACTATTGGCTGCCAGGCATGGGGCTGTATAGAAAGCGCACATGGTGGGGGCGCATCCTTAGCCTGATCCTGCGGGTCATCTTCTTATTTCTGCTGCCCATTCCGCTTTACTATCTTGATCGGCTTGATCAGACGTGCGACGCAACCCTCGGCTACATCTGTTTGTGTACGAAGCCACCCCAGCAGGAATCTTAATGCAAGCACATAGTGGTCTGAAGCGCCTGTTCAAAAACTCAGTGCTGCTGATGGTTTTGAATTTGGCTACACGCCTTTCCAACCCAATTTTATTTGCGCTGCTTGCGCGGCGCGATAAAACAGCGGCAGGAGTCTTCTCACTTGCGCTCAGCTACAGCCTGCTGCTGGAGGTCATCTCGCTCGGTGGGCTAGATCAGTTGCTGATCCGCGATGTTTCCCACCAGCGTGATGCTGCGCCAAGCTTATTTCCGGCCTTTCTTGGCACGCGCTTGTTGGTGTGTGGCGTCATCGGCGCAGGCTTTCTTGGATTTCTAGAGCTTGGCACTGACTACTCGGTGCTGACACACTCGATGATCCTGGTTATGGCAGTGCTTGTCATAACAGAGGGCTTTAACGACCTCGTGCTGGCGCTGTTTATCGCGCTGGATCGGCTGCGCTCACCAGTGATCATCGCACTAGGCATTTCAACGCTACGGCTGCTTGCTGTTGGCGGCCTGATCCTCGCCGGGGCGCAGCTGCTGGTGATGGCTGGCATCCTCGTGATGATCAGCGGTATTCATGCGCTCGTTAATACGCTATTGCTGCGCCGCAACGGCATCCCGATCTGGCCGCATATGCGGTCAGGGGTCTTACAAAAGCTGGCGCATACGGTGTTGCCACTTGCGCTGATTAACATCTTCTGGATGATCGATAGCCAGGGCGGCCCGGTGCTGGTTTCCATCATCTATCCAGAAGGCGACGCGCTAGGCATCGCCGCGACCTACGGCACTGTGACGACAGTGCTTGCGCTGTTTACATTTCTGCCGCAGGCATTTCAGATGGCGGTATTCCCGGTGCTGACCCGCCTCTATAAAAGTGATCAGGCTGGGCTGCGCTACTGGTATGAGCGGCTCTATCGGCTGCTGGCCCTGGCGGGCTTTGGTGTGGTGGTGCTGATTAGCGCTGGCGCGCCGCTGCTGATCGCGATCTTTGGACATGCGTATGTGGAGGCGATTCTCGTACTGCAGATTGCAGCGTGGTCGCTCTTGTTTTCATACATGACGATTCCGAATACACGCATGTTGATCTTGGCCAGTCGCTTTTGGCTGCTTGTGCTGATTTTGGGCGGATCAGTTATTGCTAGCCAGACGCTGTTGCTGCTGCTGCTGCCAGTCTGGGGCGTGAAGGCGTTGGCGCTGGCGCGGGTTTTCACCCTCGGTGTATTCTTCTTGCTGGCGCACTATTGTGTTAATCGTCTGCTGTGGAAGCTGTCGCTGCTGCGGATTTTCTGGCAGCCTGCTGTGGCGAGCCTGGCAGCGCTGCTGCTTGTTGCATGGCTTGGTCGCTATCATTGGATCATCGGAGTGGTTGCTGGCGGTGCAAGCTATATCGGCGTGCTGTGGCTACTCGGTGCCATTAAGCCAGAGATTCGCACCCTTACGTTGCTCCTGCGCGGTTCAATCCGCTCTGATCCACAAACAACCTTGGAGAAGCTATGAGCGCTACACATAAAGTTCTAATTGTTGGTTTAGATGGTGGCACCTTCGATCTGGTCAAGCCGTGGGCTGAAGCCGGGCTGCTGCCTAATCTCAAGCGGTTGATGGATGTAGGCTCAGCCACCGTGCTTGACTCAACTATTCCGCCCATGTCGCCGAGCGCCTGGACCTCATTTATGACTGGTAAAAATCCAGGCAAGCATGGCATTTTCGATTTTACCCAGCGTGACTATCGCAACTACCGCACGTTGATCACCTCGCGCACGCACGAAGCGACGCTGTGGGGCATCCTCAGCCACTATGATCGGCGCGTGTGTGTGATGAATGTGCCGCAGACGTACCCGCCAGAAAAAGTGAACGGCGTGATGGTCACCGGCTTAGGCACGCCGGCCCACCACAATTTTACCTATCCGCCCGAGGAGGCCGATGGACTCTTGGCGGCGGGATATCAGGTCAACGCGCCGGTCGGCTATGCGCCTGGAGCTGAAGATGCGTTTCTTACATCGGCTTTTGAAACATCAGAGCGCCAGCTGGAGGCAGCGCTGCGCTATCTAGAGCGTGAGCAGTGGGACCTATTCATGCTTGTTTTGCGCCACACAGACGAGGTGCCGCACTTCTTCTGGCGCTACATGGATCCGACCCATCCCGCCTATGAGCCTGCGCCTGAGCGCTGGCAAAATGCCATTCTGGAGAGCTATCAGCGCTCCGATGCCGCGATCGGCAAACTGATTGAGGCCGCCGAGAAGGATGCTCCGGTGAATGTCATTGTGCTATCTGATCATGGCTTTGGACCGCTCTATCGCGATGTGTACCTGAATCGCTGGCTTGAGCAGGCGGGCTTCTTAGTGCGCCGCAACAATGCCAGCTTGGATGGGCGGTTAGCGCAGTTGATGCGGCGTGTTGGCTTTACACGCTCAGGTGTCGGGCCAATGCTGTCGCGGCTTGGTCTTGGCTGGCTGCGGGCGTGGCTGCGCCAGACACTCGGCGCACGGGCGAACCTTATTCCCAATGATAGCCGTTCGCATGTGAGCGATATGGTTGACTGGGAGCGCACAAAAGCTTACAGCATGGGCTACATCGGCCAGATCTACATTAATCTTAAAGGCCGTGATCCGCAAGGGATAGTGGAGCCAGGCGCAGAGTACGAGCAACTCTGTCAACGTGTGGCTGAGCAGCTGCGCGCCTGGAAACATCCAGTCGATGGGAAGCCGGTTGTTGATCAAGTGATTCTCAAACATGAAATTTTGCATGGCCAGCATGTGCCAGAAGCGCCAGATATCTTTGTTCTGATGCGTGGACTTACCTATATTACCCGTGAGAGCTACGACTGGCCAGAGGGTGGTGAGCTGTTCACACCACCGCCGACTGGTGAGAATGCTGCTCATCGGGTTGAGGGCATGGTGGTGTTGGCTGGACCGGCATTCCAGAAAACCACATCTGCGCCAGTTAGTATTGTTGATCTGGCCCCAACCATCTTGCACCTTATGGGACATCCAGTGCCGCAGGATATGGATGGTCGTGTTCTGCTAGATCTGCTAAATGGAGATCGAGCTGCAACAAACACCATCGAGACCAGCGAGGCGATCACAGGGCTAGATACAGACCACTCTGGGCTGACAGATGAGGAAGAAGCGTTGGTCGCTGATCGCTTACGCACCCTTGGCTACCTTGAATAGTGGCTTAAACAGCCGATTAACCCACATGGGTTAAGGGCTAAACGGGCAGATTAGCTCTAAGGAATAATTGCGGACTGTGGGATAGTTGAGTATTCTGCCTATGCAGAAACGTCCATTTGTCGAAGGCTTGTTTTCTTCTGTGCATCTCAAGGAGATACTCAACATGAAGGTACTGTCCAAATTCCGCGTAGGCTTCGTCCTCGCATTGATCTGCGCCATGATGATTAGCATGGCCGCCGCTGAGGAGCAGAGCGTCAATACTCTGCCAGGCACCGGCTGGTCAACTGGTATCCAGATTCAGAACGTCGGTAGCGCCGATGCCACCATTGAGCTGACGGGTTATGCTCGCAGCGACGGCACGGCTGCCGCCTCGGCCAACGCTACGGTTGCTCCGGGCGCTTCGGCCAACTTTACCACCTATCCCGCCGGCTCGACCTCGTTCGATGGCTCGGGCGTTGTGAGCGCCGACCAGCCGATCGTTGCGATCGTCAACGTCTCCAACGGTGGCCTTGGCCCGCAGGGTGTTGCTGCTGAGCAGTATCAGGGCACCGATGGTTCGCGCGTCGCCCCGACCGTGAACTTCCCGCTGGCGAAGAACAACTTCGGCAACAAGTGCACCACGTTCTATGTCCAGAACGCTGGCACCGCCGATGGTGACATCACCGCCACCTACTCGAACGGCTCGACCCAGACCGTGACCGGCGTCAAGCCCGGCCAAACGGTTTTGTTCGATCCCGCTGCCGCCACCCCGGCGCTGCCGAGCGATGCTCCATATGCGCTGTCGGTGACCTCGAGCCAGAACCTGGCTGGCGTGGTGCTTGAGCACTTCTGCGCCAACGCTGACAGCCTGCAGGCTACCCGCGGCTTCGTCGCTGCCGACCAGGACACCACCGTTCTGTCGCCGATCTACAAAGTTCGCTTTGGTAGCCGCTCAAACGGTCTCCAGGTCCAGAACGTCAACAGCGGTAACATCGACATCACCGTGACGTTCTCCTGTTCGACTGGGCCGTGCGCTGGCAACACCTTCACCCACACGGCTGAGGGCGTTGCTCCGAACGCGTCGGCCACCTTCTTCAACAACGCGATCCTGGGCGCGACCTCCAGCTCGAAGAGCGGCGATCTGCCCGATGGCTCGCTGTCGGCTGCCACGATCACCGCTGTTGAGAGCGGCACGAGCAACGCGGTTCCGGTTGTTGCCATCAACAACGAGACCTTCAACACGCCGCTGCCTGCCAACGTTGTGCGCAACACCCAGACCACCTTCAGCGCCCTCGGCCTGAACGCCGCTAGCGCCAAAGTTGGTGTTCCTCTGGTGAAAGAGCTGTTCGCCAACAAGACCACCGGTATCCAGGTCCAGAACGCTAGCACGAGCGCTCCGGTCACCGTTCAGGTTGCGTACAACATGACCAACGGTCCGGCCGCCTGCCAGGGCACCTTCACGGCTCAGAACATCGAGATCCCGGCTTCTAGCTCGGTGACGCTGTTCAAGCCCAGCTCGGCTGCTCTGCCCGGTGGTGGCACGTGGGATTCCGCTGGTGCGGTCAAGGCTGGCTGCTTCGGTGGTGCGGTTATCTCCGTCACCTCCGCCAGCGGCTCGGTCGTCTCGATCATCCAAGAGACCGACCTGAACACCGATCCGGTCCTGCGCCAGGATAACAAGAACTACGAGGGCTTCCCGATCCAGTAAGCTCCTCAACGAGCCTTCGACAGTGGGCGGCGATTTGGCGAGTAGTCTCTACTCGCCAAATCGCTTTTTCTATGGTATTAACTGGTAGCAATTTAGCATTGCCGAGCTGTGTTTGGCTCGCATAACCGATCACGTTTGTCCGCTCAGTTGATGAAGGAGTCCATCTTGAAACGATTGTTGCTTGCGATCCCGATCTGTCTGCTGCTAGTGTTGGCTGGCTGTGGATCGCTCAGTACCCCTACTGCTACCCCCGACGGCACTCAGCCCTATCCAACCGACCAGCAGAATCCTAATGGGGAGAATTTGCCTACTCCCATTGCCGATGTGGACGGCCCTAACTTTACGCTTGATCGACCTCTCAGTGTGGGCGCTACTACGGTCACGGGGCAGGGGCCATTTAATTTGTCAATTGATATCATTGATGTTACTACTATGGGCGAGGTGCTTGGCTCAGGCAAGGTCAGTGCCGATGGCAAGTTCTCTGTGCAGCTAGCGCAACCGCTGCAGGCTCAGCATATTGTTGGCATCGCGCTGCCGGCCGATGCGCGGATTGCAGACGATGCGATCAAGGTGCTTGAGTCGAAAGTTGGTGAGCGGGCGCGGGTGTACCCCCAGGTCACCTTTGTGTTTGATAGCGAGGTGGTGCGCTAAGTGGCACGTTTTGTAGCTGGACTGCGCTATCCACGCCAGTGGCTGAAAAGTCAACTGCAAGGTCGCCGTGACAGCTGGCCTGCATCGCTGCGCGCTGCTGCCGCAATCACTGGGCAGCTGCAGCGGGATGAAGCCCAGCTCCTGTATACCTTGGCCAAGCAGGTGCGCGCTGGCTGTATTCTTGAGGTCGGCAGCTACAGAGGCCGCTCTACCGTGGCGCTTGGGCTGGGATCAATCGCTGGCGGTCAAGCTCCTGTGTATGCGATCGAGCCTCATGAGCCGTTTATTGGTGTGCTTGGTGGCACCTTTGGCGCTGAGGATCGGGCGCACTTTTATCGTAGCATGCTCTTCTCGGGCTGCTATAAAGCTGTTCGCCTGATCAATCTTAGCTCGGAAATTGTCGCGCCAGGCTGGCAGCGGCCGGTTAGCCTGCTCTGGATCGACGGAGATCATAGCTACGCAGCTGTACGACGCGATCTTACATGTTGGGAGCCACACTTGCTGCCACAGGCGCTGGTGGCCTTTCATGACTCGCTCGATGCAACCCTCGGACCAGCGCAGTTGATTCAGGAGCTGCTCGACGCAGGTACATACGCGCGATTTCAGCAGGTGGGCCTGACAACCGTTTTACAAAAACGATAGTACTTGGTGCGTTTATTCTCGGTGTTGAGCGGCCTTCATGACCCATGGAGCCGCTTCTGTTTTTTCTATCACCGCTTTATGAGGAGTACAGCATGGCTGAGCTTATTGCGCCCTATGGGCGCTCAACGTTAGTGGATTTGTTTGTGCCAGACGATCAGATGGAGGAGCTACGTGAGTATGCAGGGCGGCTGCCCTCACTCCAGCTCTCCGAGCGATCTGTCTGTGATCTAGAGATGTTGGCTATTGGCGCATTTACGCCGCTAGATCGCTTTATGGGTCAGCAGGACTATGAGCGGGTGCTCAGCGAGATGCGCCTAAGCTCCGGCCACGTTTTTGCTATGCCCATCACCCTGCCGGTTGATCCAGATCCTGCGCTCAAACTTGGGGCTGACATCGCTCTGCGCAATGCCAAGAATGAGCTGTTGGCTGTGATGACGATTGAAGAGATGTACACGTGGGATTTGGAAAAAGAGGCTGAGGCTGTCTTCCGCACAACAGATCTGCGTCACCCGCTCGTGGCCGAGATGCATCGCTGGGGCAAGCTCTACATCTCCGGCCCGCTGCAGGTGCTCCAGCTACCGCCGCACTTTGACTTCCAAGAGTTGCGCTTGACCCCGGCTCAAGTTCGCGCTCGCTTGCAAGAGTTTGGCTACCCTAATGTCGTCGCCTTCCAAACCCGCAATCCGCTCCATCGTGTGCACGAGGAGTTGACCAAGCGCGCCTCGAAAGAGGTTGATGGTGTGCTGCTGCTGCATCCGGTCGTCGGCATGACCAAGCCTGGCGATGTTGATCACTACACGCGCGTGCGCACCTATAAGGCGCTAGCCCGCAATTACTACGATCAAGATCGCATTCTGCTCTCGCTGCTGCCGCTGGCGATGCGCATGGGCGGACCACGCGAGGCACTCTGGCATGCGCTCATCCGGCGTAACTATGGCGCGAACCACTTAATTGTGGGCCGTGACCATGCCAGCCCTGGTGTGGACTCAACGGGCAAGCCATTCTATGGCCCCTACGACGCCCAGGAGTTGGTGCAGTCCTTTAGCGCCGAGCTTGGCGTGCAGATGGTGCCGTTCCGCGAGCTAGTCTATCTGCCTGAGCAAGATCGCTACGAGGAGGTTTCGAACATTAGCCCTGATACACCAACGGCCTCGATTTCAGGCACACAGGTGCGCGAGCAGTATCTGAACCAAGGCCGCTTGCTGCCAGAGTGGTTTACACGCCCGCAGGTGGCTGAAATTCTAGCCGAGACCTACCCTCCGCGCCATCGGCAGGGCTTCTGTGTCTGGTTCACCGGCCTCAGCGGTGCCGGCAAGTCTACGACGGCCGAGGTGCTAACGCGCCTCCTGCTGGAGCATGGTCGCCAGGTGACGGTGCTGGATGGCGATGTTGTGCGCACGAATCTATCGAAGGGCTTGGGCTTCTCGAAAGAAGATCGCGATATCAACATTCGCCGCATTGGCTTCGTTGCAGCCGAGCTTGTGCGTCATGGGGGAGCGGTTATCTGCGCCGCTGTCAGCCCCTACCGCGCTACGCGCAATGATGTACGCAGCATGGTCGGCTCAGATCGCTATATTGAGGTGTTTGTTGACACGCCGCTAGCGGTGTGTGAATCGCGCGATGTCAAGGGGATGTATGCGAAGGCTCGTCGTGGCGAGATTACCGACTTCACCGGCATCAGTGATCCCTACGAGGTGCCGCAGCATCCTGAGGTGATCCTTGACACTGTCGCGGCCACGCCTGAAGAAAATGCGCGCCAGATTTTGCAGCATCTGATCGAGGCAGGCTTTGTTCGCGCAGCCTACGAGGAGGTTACGGCATGAGTCGTAAGGTCTTAGTGATTGGCCTTGATTGTGCTGATCCACGCCTTGTGTTTGATCAGTGGCGTGCTGATCTGCCCAACCTTAACCGCTTGATGAGCCAAGGGGTCTATGGCCGACTGCGCTCGAGCGATCCGCCGATCACCGTGCCGGCCTGGAGCAGCATGATGACTAGCCTTGATCCCGGCGCGCTCGGCTTTTATGGCTTTCGCAATCGTGCCGACTACTCCTACGATAAGATGGGCATCGCCACCTCGCGGGCTGTGCCACAGCGCACTGTTTGGGATCTGCTTGGTGCAGCAGGCAAGCAGTCGCTGCTGCTGGGCGTGCCGCAGACGTATCCACCGCGACCAATCAATGGTGCGATGGTGACCTGCTTCTTGACACCATCGACGCAGAGCCAGTACACCTATCCGGCTGAGCTAAAGCCCGAGATCGAGACGCTGATCGATGGTGAGTACATGTTTGATGTCGCTGATTTCCGCTCAACGGATAAACAGCGCATTATCGACGATATCTACAAGATGACGCGCCAGCAGTGTGAGGTTTTCCGCCACATGCTGAAAACGCGCCCATGGGATTATGCCATGATGGTGGTGATGGGCACAGATCGTATTCATCACGGCTTTTGGCAGTACTGCTTCAAGGATCATCCGCTGTATACGCCGGACAACGGTCTTGAAGCAACCATTCACGACTTCTATGTCTACCTCGATCAAGAGGTTGGACGAATTGTCGATATGGTCGATGATGATACGCTCGTTCTGGTGGTGTCTGATCATGGCTCACGCGGTATGGATGGCGGTATCTGTGTCAATGAATGGCTGATGCGTGAGGGATATCTCGTGCTGCACGAGCAGCCAGAGGGCATTATTCCTTTGGAGCGGGCGCAGATCGACTGGTCACGGACGAAGGCGTGGGCGGCTGGCGGCTACTACGCGCGGCTTTATCTCAATATTGCTGGTCGCGAGCCGCAGGGCATTGTGCCTCCAGAGGAGGCCGATAGCCTGCTTGATGAGCTAGCCGCTAAGCTGGCCGCACTCGGTGACGAGCAGGGTAATCCGATCGGGACGTTTTCGGTTAAGCCGCGCGAAATCTATCAGATGGTGCGCAATGTGCCCCCGGATCTGATTGTCTACTTCGGCGACTTGGCCTGGCGCTCGTTGGGGACTATTGGCCATGGTGTTATTCATAAATTTGAGAATGACACTGGGCCTGATGGGGCCAACCACGACTGGTATGGACTGTTGATCGCCTACGATCCGCGCAGCCAACAAGGCGGGCGCAAACTGCCCGATCACCAGTTGATGGATATGGCACCATCGATTCTCCGTGAGTTTGGCATTGCACCGCTAGCGGATATGCAAGGCCACTTGATCGACTGGCGCTAGATTTAGCTGCTGGGTAACTTGCGCCGACCGCATTCCTGATCATGCGGTCGGCGTTTACTTTTGCGGCTCGGGGCGGTTAACTGCGCTGGTAAGCTCGAAGATGCTGACGCTTGCATTATGGAAGCGCTCGGTGAAGAGCGGTGACTGGCTGAGCTTGGCAACGCTAAAGATACGGCCTGTCGGCGTAGCATAAGCGTAAGTATAGCCATTGGCCTGCATCCAGCTAGCAAGCTCTGCGGGTGTGCGCTCCGTGGCCTCGCGCAGCCATTTGGTTTGGGCAACGACCTGGTTCGTGTACTCTGGCTGGCCAAAGGTGAAAATAACCGGAGGCGTACTGACTGCACGTCCAGTGATGGGCAGAATCCACCAGCCACCATCGGTGCCGCGCGACACATCATAGAGCCAGCCATCGGTGTTGATGGCAAACCTCGCATCGCTAGCCGTATTGTTCGCGATCCAGTCCATCGCCTGGAGGTCATCGCTGTGGGCGATGGCCAAGCTCGTGTTGGCTAAGTGCGTGCTTGCATCCGATGTCCACAGCGCAAAGATGAGCAGCAGCAGCACTCGCAGCGCCCACCACGAGCGAACGGCAATCCGCTGCTTAGCGACAGCGGTGCTGTGCAGCGGCTGTCGCCGTAGCAGCCAGCTGGTGACGGTATCATCAAGGGCTACGGCACCACCAGCGATCGCAAGGCTGAATGGCACAAAGATGGCCAGGGCAATGATGTTGTTGTTGAAAAAACTGAGGTATGGCAGGCCAACTAGCCCCGGATTGGCAAGCAGGGTGAGGAGCGCTACCCAAACACACAGAACCGCTCCGGCGCGCCAGCGCTTCCAGAGCACTACAAGCAGCGCAAGCACGGCAATGGTCATCAGCTGCCGATTATTGGCGGTCCAGTACAGACCGGCGGCTTGGGCATAGGTGTTGTATGAGCTACGCCCCTCGAGTGCGGTTGGCCCGCCAGTCGCGTGTGTTGTGCGCTGAATCAGCACCGCCAGCCACGAGCTTGTCAGCAGCAGGGCGATGCCTCCAGCGCCCCAGAACAGCGTGAACGTGCGCCAGCGACGCGGATGATCGGCGAGATGGACGAGCCAGATCGCGATACACCACAGAATGGCGGCTGTTCCGACAACAATATGCACCACAATCAATCCGGCGAGCAGCAGCGCTAGCGGCCACATCCACTGTTGATGGGTTTGCAGGCCATGCCAACTTATCACAAAAACTGCTGGCAGGATGGTTAGCGCCGCCAGCAGTGTGTAGCGGCCCCAGCTGATATAGTAGGCCGGCATGATCGACAGAAAAGCGACGATGATCGTTGCCACGACAAAAGCCAGCGGCTTACGCCAGAGCACCACGGCGCTGCCGCCGACGGTGATTACGATCAGCACCTCAAGCAACTGCCCAAGCCACAGCATCACCGTCGTGATGCTCAGCCCTGTCAGCTGCACCAGCGTGGCGGCAATCGAGTGATAGCCCCAGTGATAGATGAACGAGTCGATCGCCATATACGGCCGCAGCGAGTAGGGCACTTGACCATTCTCCGCCACAACTCTGATGATCAGCGCATGGTGGATTGAGTCGACCCACAGTGGTGCTGCGACGTCACGCAGCTGCGTGATACGTGTTGAAATGGTCAGCAGGATGACCGCGCCCGCTAGCAACAGCAGGCTTGGCGCGAGGCCCTGATCGCGGGGGATATGCACAGGCCACGGCGGATGCTGCCACCAACGCCATAGCACAGCGCCAATGAGCACCAAGCAAATGATCCACAGCAGCAGCGGCCGCACATGCAGCCCTGCAGCGGTGACCCATAGATACAGCAGCGGCGTGCAAACAAGGCTGAGGCCAACCCACACCGCTGGACGAGCAAGCAGCGGCAGCTGGAGCTTGAACAATCCTTCGAGCAAGTAGCCTGGCGCACAGGTTAGTACCAGCGCCAGCAGCCAGAATTGCCCGGCAGGACTCAGCAGCGCAATACCGCCACAGGCGACAATCAGGGCCAGCGGCCAGCGCATCGGTGAGGCTACGGTAGTCTCGTGATGATTAATCGATGGTGTACTCACGGGCATTTACGAGCGGTGTAGCATATCTTCGGCACGACGTTCTGCGAGTTGGAGCTGCCACGTTTGGACACGGAGGCGCTGGACAAGCGAGCGTGCTAGATTTTGCATAATCTTCAGTCCAAGGCTTGGATCATCGTCGAAGAGCGCAAACAGGTAGCGGCTATCGAGTGCCAGCACCGTTGCGCCGCCGCGTCCAGCTTTTAGATCGGCGGTGCGCCGCCCGCCTTTGCCTTGCAGCAGGGCCATTTCGCCAGCAACTTGACCTGCGAGCAGCACGCTGATGCGGCGCTGCTCGGTTGAGCCATTATCGTTGACGATGCGCACAAGCACATCGACCTGGCCATCTTGCACAATGAACAGCTCATCGCCACTCGTATCTTCAAGGGCGATTGTTTCGCCAGGGGCAAACGGGTGCACATGGCAAAGACCGGCGATCCGTAGCCGCTGACCTTCGTTCAGGTCCTGCCCAAGCTCGGTGTTCGATAGAAATAGAGCGATCTCCGGCACGTCTAGATTGCGCTGCTGGCTGATTCGATTGGTATCGAGCATTGGCAGCACAGGCAGGCCTAAAAACGATGCCATATAGCGCACCGTTGTTTCATACTGTTCGAAGTGCGGCCAGTGGCCAGCGTTCGGGATAAGCCGCAGATCGGCATCGGTCCACTCATCGGCAACAGCGCCAGCGTCACGTAGGGGGACCGTATTGTCTTCTGCGCCCCAGAGCACAAGCGCTGGCGTCTCGATGTTCTTCAGCTTGCCACGCAGATCGCCCTTTTTCATGGCCTCAAAGCAGGCAGCGCGAATTGCGCCCTGGCCTGGGCGGCGTGCATCGGCCTTGATGCGCTCATAATCTTGGCTGGAGATCATCGCGCGCTCGGCAAAGAGGATGGGCTTCATCAGCTGCTCGACATAGCTCAGCGGTGTGCGCTCTAGATAGCTGAGGATCTTGCCGCCCCAGCGATAGCGCTCAAGCAGAATGTGCGGGGCAATAAAGAGATTGATGAAGGTTGACAGGCGACCGCTGATCACCGGATTAAGTAACACAAGCCGCTCAACAAGCTCAGGATGGCGCAGGGTCAGCGTTAGACTGATCTGTCCACCCATTGAGTGACCAAGCAGCACAACCGGCCGATCACTAATCTCTTCGATGAGCCGGGCCATCAGATCAGCGTAGCCAACGATGGTCGGCGGCTGTGGCGGCGCAGGCGAGCGCCCGTAGCCTGGCAGATCGACGGCCATACAGGCATAGCGGCTGCTGAGCACTGGCAGCAACGGCGTCCAGGTAAACCACGAGCTTGACCAGCCATGAATGAGCAGGGCGATCGGCGCATTTTGGTGCCGATTATCATCGCGAATGTGGATCTCTTGGCCCTCAATCACGTATGTTCAGTAGATCACAGGATTGGCTCGGGTGGCGTGTAGGGTCGGTACGGTGCGAGCGGGATAGCCCGAACCATGCCGTAGATGGCCGTTACGGCATC
>JABXJS010000255.1 GCA_013538855.1 Herpetosiphonaceae bacterium | reverse complement strand
GCGGCCCTGCTATTGCGGTGGTGGTGCCGCCGTCAGGGGTGCTTGGCGGCGTGTATGCGGAGGGGATCAGCGCCTTCGCGCCGCATGTGAATGCGGCCAGGCTGTGGATGGAGTTTGTCTACTCAGACGAGGGCCAGCTGCTGTGGCTGAAGGGCTACGGCCATCCCATCCGCTACCACGATCTGGTGCAGCGCAAGGTGATTCCGCCGGAGCTGGCGGCCATTCTGCCACCGGCTGAGGTCTATGCCAATGCCGCCTTTCCCTCCCTCCTCCAGCTGGAGACGGCGCAAAAGCTCATCGCCGAGCAGTGGGACGCCGTGGTCAAGCTCGATATTCAATCCGACTAGCGGACTGAGCGCTGCTGGTTAGTGCGCTGAGCTACGCCCGACGTAGTCCACGCCGATGTGGGGATTGCTCAGTATGCCGCTGATGCAGTGTCGCTTGGCGCTCACGCTAGCGGTGCAGAACCATCGCCAGTGTGCGCGGCTGCGCGCCCTGCTGAGCATGCAGGATTGTTGCGTATCGCCTAGTAAGTGATTGTAGCGGTTTTTATGGTAGTTAACGGCTAGTAACTGGATGCAGACTATGGCTTAATGGGTGCAGCGCTCTACGTTGACACACCTCGAGTTCTGTTCACTTGTCTCTGGCTATCCAACAATCTACCCCTAAAAGAGGCTGTACTATGAGCACTTCTACGATCAATGCGCCGATCCTTGTTGTTGATGATGAACGTGTTATTCGAATGCTCCTCTCCATGGTTATTCAAGAATATGGGTATCTCGTTCAAGCTGTTGATAGCATCACTGCCGCGAAGAAGTGTTTAGAGCAGTGTCTCTATCGAGGTTTAGTGCTTGACTATCAAATTTCCTCCGGCAATGGGCTTACATTCCTCCGTGACTTACGAAAATCTGGCTTTCACTTGCCCACCGTCATCGTAAGTGGCCATGATATCACTGCAATTAAGCAAGAAGCAGCAGATATCAGCGTGCAAGGGTTCTTAATGAAGCCATTTGAGCTCGCTGATCTGCGCACGATTATTGGGCAGGTGTTCGGTGCAGTCGAGCCGCAATCCATCCAGCCGCCACGATTGTTGCGCCGGTTTTTCACGCATAGCGACTACAAAAACCATCATTACAATGTCTTCGAATAATGCCATTTAGCCCAGGAGGCTTCCAATGTCACTACAGGTTGCACTGCTTCAAGAGAGCTTTAATGTAATAGCCGCCCACGGAGAGGCGTTCGTGGCAGCATTTTATGAGCGCCTTTTTGCCATGTATCCAGAAACACGGCAGTTTTTTGCCAAAACATCAATGGAAAATCAGCACCATAAGCTCCTGATGTCGCTCATACTGGTGATCGAAAACCTGAACAACCCCGACTACCTAAAGATGACCTTGAAGCGCTTGGGGAGCATTCATGCGTGGCACCATGTTGAGCCAAAGCACTTTGAGATGGTTGGGGCAGCGCTGATTGAAACGCTGGCTGAGTATCTGAAGCAGGGCTGGAGTCCGGAGCTTGAGGCAGCGTGGGGTGAAGCCTATGCGGAGTTGACCACAATGATGCTGGCCGGATACTAGCAGTTGCTACAGCGACGAGTTTTATTTGATAGGACATACGTCTATGCAATCTACGCTGAATCTGCTTAAAGCTCGCTATGTGGCGCTGTCGCAGCTTGCGGTCAATGCTGGTCTGTACGCCGGCAAACAAAATCAGGACTACCACCATCAAGAACAGTCCCTGTGGGCGTGGGCTGCCACGATCTTAGGGTACGATCTAGAGGCTGATGAGCCGCGGCATTTTTGGCGCGAAGCGTTTGCTCAGGGCTATGCGAATGGCGCGCGCACCCGGGCACTGGCTACAGCTGAAACGCCTCCTCAATGACTTGCTCCATATGCAGCGCCGCACCCTGATCCCAGGCCTGCTGCCAAGCTGCGGCGCTGCACTGCTGCTGGATGCGCTGTTGCGCGGCTGTGTGCTGGCGCTGCAGCACGCTTGATAGCGGGGCCTTAATGGCTGTGCGCAGGGAGTTAGCCGCGCCCCATAGCCGCACCCCTTTCAGCGGCTGGCCGGTTGCGACGGCAAGATGCGCAATGGCCTCAAGGGCCATGATGATGAACCGTGGATGCTCCATTGTTTGGGCATGCCTGAGGTGTTCATGCAGATAGGCGCGTGCGCGCTCGCTATCGCCCTCGGCGAGCGCGATATAGCCTAGCCCCTCTAGCGGTGTCGTGATCTCCGGGGCGGCGATCTGCCGGTGTAGCTCGAGTGAGCGCATGAAGAGTGCTTTTGCCTTGTCGAGCTGGCCTTGCTCGCGTGCTGCAGTGCCAAGCAGCGCGAGGAGATTGGCTTGGCCGACTGTGTGCTCCAGCTCCGTAAGGATCTCCAGCGCCTGATTGTAGTAGTTTTCGGCCAGACCGTGGTGCTCTTGTTCTTGTAGCACGATGCCCATATTGGTCAGGGCCGAGGCCAACCCCCGTTGGTTTTGTAGCGCTATATAGTAGTTGATCGCCTCCTCGGTGCGCTCCTGCGCCTGGGCATAGTTCGCTTGATGGTAGAGCAGCACGCCCAAATTGAGCGTTGAGGCGGCGAGACCAGCGATATCGTTGAGCTCGCGCCGTAGCGTCAGGCTCTGCTGATAGTAGTAGATCGCTTGGTCACTGTCGTCTTGCATTGTCGCCAGTGTGGCCGCCGCGTGGTACGCCTTCGCGCGTATGGCTGGCTCGACATGCATGTCGAAGGCCAGCGCCCGTGTTAGCCAACGGCGTCCCTCGCTGACATGGTGTTTAATATGCCAGAAGCGCCAGATCGTCGCACATAGCTGCAGGGCAATCGTCGGGTTATTCGAGCTAATTGACCACTCCAGCGCGGCCCGGATATTGTCGTGGGTGCTGCTAAGCCGCTGAAGCCATACCAGCTCCTCGGGGCCGCGCAGTCTGGCGCTGGCGGTTTCGACGAGGTCCAGGTAGTACTGGGCATGGCGCATTGCTACGCGCTCATACTCGTTGTTCAGCAGCAGTTGCTCGAGCGCGTACTCACGCAGCATGGTCAGCATGCTGAAGCGTGGCTCGCTGGCGCTGCGCTGCTCGCATTGCACCATACTCTTGTCCAGCAGCGTTGCCAGATGCTCGGTCAACATGGTGTCTTCATCGTCAGCAGGGTTCACCAACGCCTCCAGCGCGTCAAGGCTACAGCCACCGACGAACACGCCGAGCATGCGAAATAGGTGTTGCTCCTCTGCCGTGAGCGACTCGTAGCTCCAGGCGATGGCCGAGCGCAAGGTGTGCTGGCGTGCTGAGCGCGCCTGCTGCTGATTCAGCACAAAGCCGGTGAGCGCATCCAGGTGGGCTAACAGCGCGCTGGGGCTTTGCAGTTTAACGCGGGCAGCCACAAGCTGAATCGCCAGCGGCAGGCCATCAAGGCGGGCACAGATGCTGGCGATGATCGGTGCGTTCTCGGCTGTAAGTGCAAACGTGGGCACCACGCGCTGGGCTTGGGCCACAAAGAGCGCCACCGCGTCGGATGTGCTGATCTCGTGCCAGCCCTGCTTGGTGGCCTGCGGCGGCAGCGGCAGCGGGCGTATCGGCACCTGTTGCTCAAACGAGAGGTGCAGCACCTCCTGGCTCGTGACCAGCACGCTGAGCTGAGGACAACGGGCTATCAGGTCGGCTATATCTGCCGTGGCGTCGAGCACATGCTCAAAGTTATCGAGCACCAACAGAAAACGCTGGGCACCAATGCGCGCTTGGATGCGCTTTAGCAGGGCGGGGCCTGGCTCCTCGCTGATGTCCAGGGTCTCGGCCAGCGCTGGTATGACCAGTGGCGCTTCACTCACACTTTCCAGCGGCACGAAGGCAATCTGCGCTCCAAACTGGGCCTTGGCCCGGGTCGCTACCTCAATGGCGAGGCGCGTCTTGCCCACGCCTGGTGGCCCAACCAGGGTGATCAACTGGCGCTGCTGCAGCGACTGAAGAACAAAGGCCAGCTCCTGTTCGCGACCGATGAAGGTGCCCTCTGGCGCTGGAATATGCGGCGACGGGCCGGAGCTGGCGACGGGGCTGTGTACGTCCACAGGGGTGCGCGCCAGCTTTACAAACACCGCGACCTCGGCCGCGTCGATCTCCAGGCAGTGGGCGATGCGCTCGGCCATCTGGCGCGAGGGCCGCAGCACGCCCGTCTCGATCTTGCGTAAGGTGGAGATGGAGCAGCCGATGCGCTGGCTTAATTCATCTTGGGTAAGCTCAAGGGTTTTCCGCCGTTTTTTAATCCATGGGCCAAGACTCGTGTGCATGTCCATGCAACTTTGCTCCTGTTATGCGGAGAACGATGCTACCTAGATGCTGTGACACATGGCGACCGCCTGATCAATCGACAGCTGGCTGCCTTGCGCCCACAGCGCCGCCCACTCTGCGCTGGGCAGCATGGGCTGGCCTTGCTGCTGCACCTGTCGATAGCGCTGCCGCAGGCACGGCGTTGTGGGATACTTGATCAACGCCCGCAGCGCCTCGGTCTTGCCCCACAGCTGCACCGCCTCATGCCACTTGCCAAGCGTGCTGGCCAGCAGGGCGAACCCTTCGAGGACTTTGATTTGGCGTGGTACCTGATTCAGCGCCATCGCGTAGCTCAGGCTTTCTTGCCAGTAGCGGCGCGCTGCATCAATATGGCCCTCCTCAAGCATGATCAGGGCGAGTCCGTCTAGGGTGCGGTGAATACTTTGGATATCATGCAGCTGGCGTTGGGTTGCGAGGGCGCTATAAAAACACTCTTTTGCCGCCGCATACTGCGCCTGATCGTAGTGCAGGTGGCCATACAGTGACAAGACATTGGCCCACGAAAACGTATTTTCCTGCTGCTGCAGCAGCTCCAGCGCTTCGGTGAAGCACATGGCGCTCACTGTATACGCTTCAAGGCAGTGCGCCACGAGACCCATCTCGGTAAAGGCCATGGCGATGCCTTCGAGGTCGTGGGTATCGAAGCAGAGCGTCATCGCGTCGCTCAGAAACTGCTCGGCGCTGCTGTAGTCGCCCTGCTGACGGGCAATCGAGCTGCGGTTGAGCAAGGCGATGCCCGCACCTTTGTGGTCGTCGAGCGATCGGTATAGCTGAAGGCACTCATCGTAGAGGCTGGCGGCTTGGCTGTAGCTGGCCTGCAGCGCCGCAAGCGTTCCGGCTGTGTACAGTGCGCGCGCGCGGACGGCCGCGTCAACAGGATTGGGCGCAGCAAGCGCGTTGATCAGCCACTGGTAGCCTTCGCTGATGTGGCCCCTGAACATCCAAAAGCGCCCCAGCAGCCCGGCTATGCGCAGCACCGTTGCGCTCTGGCCGTGGTCAAGGCACTGTTGCAGGAGTGTGCGCAGGTTGTGCTCTTCCTGGGTGAGCAGATCTAACCAATGCTGCTCTTGGGGGCTACGGAAAGCCTGCGCAGTGTGTTGAGCTAGCTCGATATACACGTTGGCATAGGCTGTCTGGAGCGCCGCGTGCTCGCCTGAAAGCAGAAGTTGCTCGTGGGCGTAGGTTTGAATCATCGCCAACAGCGTGTAGCGTTGCTCGCCATTCCACTGCTCCTGACCGTGGATCAAGCTGTGATTCTGCAGCGAGTCGAGCAGCTGCTCCACAGCGTCTGGCTGGTCGCCAAGCTGCGCATAGATTCGTTGCATCAGCGATCGTGTTGCTCCGCCGCTGAAGATGCTCAGGCGCTGCAGCAGCCGCTGCTCGGGCTGGTTAAGCAGTCGATAGCTCCATTCGATCGCGGTGCGCAAGGTTTGCTGCCGGGCCGGTCGATCAGTCTGGCGGTGATATGGTGTCTCGAGCAGCGGCGTGATGCGCTTGAGTATGCGCTGCGGTGATAAGAGCTTAACACGTGCCGCGAGTAGCTCAAGGGCCAGCGGCAGACCGTCGAACTGGGCGCAAAGCGTGGCAATACTGGCCGCGTTCTCGGCAGTGAGCGCAAACGCTGGCTGCACAAGTTGGGCATACGCGATAAAGAGCTGCACCGAATCGTAGATCTCGAGCGTCTCCCACGCAGCAACAGGCGTCTGGGGTGGCTTGTTGAGCGGAGGCACAAGCAAGGGGTACTCGCTCTCGATACGCAGGGCCGATCGGCTTGTCGCCAGGATGTGCAGCTGCGGACAGTGATCCAAGAGCGCGGCTATGTCATGCCTGGCTGCAACGACATGCTCGACTGTGTCGAGGATCAGGAGGAGCTGGTGCGCCCGCAAAATAGTTTTGACCTCATTGAGTGACGGGTGTTCGGCGATGTCGAGCGCTTGGGCGATTGCGCCAATCACCATATCCGGGCTGCCAACGGACTCCAGCGCGACGAAGCAGACACCGGCTGCAAAGGCGGGGCTTAGGCGTTTCGCGGCCTCGATGGCAAGCCGCGTTTTGCCGATGCCTGGCGGCCCGACCAGGGTGATCAGGCGGCTTTGCTGTGTGTTGACCAGGCGCTGAATGTAGTTCAGCTCGTACTCACGGCCAATCAATGCTGTGGTCACGGGCGGTGGTGGGGCGTATCCTGTAGGAGCAAGGGATTGGCTGTGGGTCGTGGCGCTCTCGGCGCGGGCTATCGTTATAAACGTCTGAACTTCGGCGGCATCAATTTCTAAACAAACAGCTAAGCGTTCGGCCATCTCACGTGAAGGGCGCAGGTGCCCAGCCTCGATTTTGCGAATCGTTGATATGGCATAGCCGATTTTGTGTGCTAGTTCTTCTTGCGTGAGATCAAGCACTTTCCGGCGCGTCTTTATCCACGAACCAAGGTGAGTATGCATGGATGTGACCTCGTTATCGCTTCCAGATTGTGGGTTAGGCGCGCATGATGCTATTCATCCAAGCTTCGATGCTGGAATGATCCTAGATCATTGGGTTGTTCCACCAAGATACGCAGAGGAGAGAGGCAAATAGTCGGTTAATAAAATTATAGGCATGGACATGCAGCGTTGTCAATATCCTGACTATACCTGTAGCAGCGCGGCGCTTTTGAGGCAGACTGAGGCTTCTCACCAAGGTGGCTTGGCCCCGATCACGGTGCTCCTTGTTGTGAGCATACTGGGGCCAGTGCAGTGTGTGGAAGCAAGATAGCGCAGAGCGCTATCCTACTTTTTATGTCAGTTTAATCTGGCGGTTGTGGGTAATTGTACGCTATTATGAGGATTATTTAACCTTGCAATCATGGAAGAGGTCTGTATGGTCTTGCAACCGGCTCTACTGCACGCAACATTTCAAGCGATAGAACAGTATCGCGCGGATTTTATTGGGTCAATGTACCAGCGGCTGTTTGTGCTCTACAGCGATGTGGCCCACTTTTTTGAGTATACCTGTATGGAGGAGCAGCAACAAAAGCTTTTGATGATGCTGGCGTTCATTCTTGAAAACATTGACAATCCCGAGCAGCTCGCGCGCCCGCTCCAGCGCTTAGGCCAAATTCACGTCCACTATGGGATTCAGCGGGCTGATTTTGATAAAGTTGGTGTGGCCTTGATTGAAACATTTGCCGAGTACCTTGATGAGCGCTGGACGCCTGAGCATGCGGCTGCGTGGACCACTGCCTACCGCTTTATCACTCAGCTCATGTTCGATGAGCCTGGGTCAGCCGCATAGGCAAGCGCGGGCCTGGCCGTGATGCACTGGTTTAGAGCATCAGACATCCACAGGGATGCCCGCTGGCCGTCGTTCCGCCTGCAATGATATCAAACAGCTGGGTTAAGCACTGCGCAGTGCGCGCTTGAGGCTCTGCGCATTCACCAAAGACGCTGTGTCGCGCTGCCGCCTGCGCTGTGCTCTGGCGGCGCTCGGTGGCCTGCTGCTGTGGCTCACGGTGGGGCAGCGGGGGATTGGCTGCGCTGGACGTGCGGTGCTGCTGGCTGGCTGGGTGCAGTGCGCTTGGTTGCGTTTCGATCTCATGCATGGACATAGTGTGCTCCAGTGGCTAGGTTGTGGTTGAACATCGGTATCTACCCCAAAGCATAGCAGCTTCTTTTTGGTTGCGGTAGCGCAAAACCGTGACAAAAAATGACATAGGTTTGCTGCATGCATAGCTGCGCTCGACAGCGCTCCTCTGGCTATGCCGGTTTTTGTGTCACTTCACTGGTTGTCGCTTTACTACCAATAGCGTTAAATACAAGCAGTTCATCTGCTTCATCGACCGACTGCACGTATCGACACCATACCGCGCACCTGGAGGATGCCTGCCATGAATCAGCCTGCAATCCATATTCCAACCTACCATTCACGGCTCATCGGGCGTATCGATGAAACCACCGCTGTCTGTGACCTGCTGCGTGATCCAGCTGTTCGGTTAGTGACAATTCTTGGCGATAGCGGCGCGGGCAAGACGCGCCTGGCGCTTGAAGCGGCGACCCTCAGCGCGGCTGAGTTTGCTGATGGCGTGTTTTTTGTTGGCTTGGCGCCGGTTACCGATGCCTATTTTGTGCTGCCAACGCTAGCGGCAACCCTCGGCATTCGTGAGCAGGCTGATACGCCGTTGCTCGCCACGCTGCAGCGCGAGCTGCGCACCAAGCGCCTGCTGTTAATCCTCGATAATGTTGAGCAGGTTCGTGCGGCCAGCGCTGAGCTTGATCTGCTCTTACGCGAAACCCAGTGCCTCAAGCTGCTCGTAACGAGCCAGGTGCCGCTGAATGTTCCGCCAGAGCACGTTTTCACGCTGCCTCCGCTGCTTGTGCCGACAACCAATGCCATGAGCGTTGAACAGGCGCTCACGTTTCCAGCGGTCGCGCTATTCAATGATCGCATGCAGGTTGTTCAGAAGCGCTTCGTGCTCACGCCCGAGAATCTGACAGCGGTGTTGGATATCTGTCGCTGTCTCCAGGGATTCCCGCTGGCGATTGAGCTGGTGGCCGCGCACAGCTCGGCCCTGACCCCACAGGATTTACTCGTGTGCCTACGCCACCATCTGGCCATGAGTTCCTTCCGCAAGCGGAATAACCTTTCTAGCCGCGACGAAATTTTGGATCCGATCCTCACCTGGTGCTATAGCCAGCTCGCCGAGCCAATGCAGCTGATCTTTCGTCGCGCCGGCGTTTTTCAGGGCGGCTGCACGGTCGAGACGCTGCATGCGTTGTGTGTGGAGGCGGGCCTGACCGCTGCGGACGTGTGTGAGGCGCTGCAACACTTAACGGAAAAACAGCTCATTCAGCAAGAGTTCATGCCTGGCAATACCACGCGCTACATTATGCTTGATGCCGTGCGCGCATACACCCTGGCGCTGTTGAAGCGGCGCTACGAGTGGCGGCAAGTGGCAGAAGCGCACGCTGCATACTATCAGCAGTATGTCGCTGCTGCGGCGCTGGAGTTCAATACCACCTCGCAGACCACGTGGCTTGGCCGGCTTGACAGCGAAATTCATAACCTGCGGGCTGCCCTCGCATGGTTCCAGTCCTGCCAGAACCGGCCGGCGCTCGCCCGCTTGGTCTGCGAGCTTGAGCGCTACTGGACGATGCGCGGGCTGAATAATGAGGTGACGGTGTGGGCGAGCACGCTGCTTGAACAGCCGACCGCGCTTGAGCCAGCCTTGTTGGCCCGTTGCTATACGCTGCTTGGCTCGACCCTTATGCGCAAAGGGGATTTTGTGCAGGCCAATGCGCTGCTCCACAGCAGCCTGCAGCTCTATACCGATCTTGGTGCATGTCTGGAGCAGGCTAGGACGCTTGTGCATCTTGGCGGGGCGGCCATCCATCAGGGACAGTTCCGCGCAGGGCTGGGGTTCTTGGATCAGGCGCTCGCTCTGCAGTGCCTGCCGATGCTGATCCGGCTATGCTGCTGACGCTGCTGAATAACCGTGGCACTGCCGAGCTTCAGCTTGGGCGCTATGCAGCGGCGAGTACAACGTTCTCCCAAGTGCTTGACATATGTCGCACTACCAACAATTTGCATCGCCTGAGCAGCGTGCTGGTCAACTTTAGTGTGATCGATTTCTACCTTGGCCGCTTTGGCGCTGCTCGGGAGCGCTGCGAGGAAGTTCTGCGCATCCAGGCTGTGCTCAAGAACGAACTGCATAGAGCCGCAAGCCTGACCAACCTGTGTGCGGTCTTAATTGAGGAGGATTGCTTAGAGCAGGCGGCAGAATCTGCCCAGCGCGCGCTCGAGATATGCCGCCGCATCAATGAGCCTGTTGGCTGCGGTGAGCTGTATGCCCTGCTGGCCCGCATTGCGCGCTGTGAGCGCCGCTTTGATCAGGCGCTCCAGTACTGCCACCAGAGTATCCGCATCTTGGAGCCGCTGAGTGAAAAACGCTACCTTGCCACAAGTCTGCGTGAAATGGGCCTGCTGCACCTCGAGCTAGGGAACATAGAGCAGGCATGTGAATACTTGCGCGATAGCTTCACTCGCTTGCTTCAGGCTCACGTGCTGCCTGAGTGTTCAAAAACGCTTGAGGCGTTGGCCCACGTGGCGTTGCACCTCGGCAACGCTGCCCTCGCGGTCGCTTTGTGTGCCGCTGCCCACGCCAATCGCGAGCTTTTGGGTACGCCCAGGCATCCCTCGGACCAACGACGCTACGCGGAGACGTTGACCCACGCGAAGGAGCTGCTGTGGTCGGCTGGTTTTGAGCAAAGCTGGCAGTATGGGTTGACGATCACGCTGGAGCAAACCCCAGCGTTGCTGGCGGAGTTTGACTTGATCCTCGCCATAGCGCACTTTTAAATGCACTCCACGGCGCTACTCAGCGCATAGGCCCCTTGCGCGGCCGAGCTTTGTCCGCTGCCAGCGCTGCTTGCGCCAGACGCATGGGCCTGCTTCGATGGCGTGGCTGTACGGATGCGCGCTTGCGTGTGCGCCAGCCTGCGCGGAGGCTGGTTTGTTCGTGCTTGTGCGATTGGCTGCTGCTCGCTATAATTTGCACACGTCTTATGTCTGGATGGTGTGAATGCCTGCTGCTCTACCGTGCACTCATCTGCTCCAACGCTGCTTACCACAGCCGCGCCGCTACACTCATAGTGGGCGCTTGGCGCTGCCCGTGGCTATGCTGCGGCCTAGCGCTGCTGCATCAATGGTGATCGATAGCGCGCGCTTGGCGATAAGCGCGCTGCTGTTGCGTGCTCGCTCTGCACCATCAACGCTTCCTCCGCCACCGTGATACTCCCGACCGCTGATTAATTACGCCGCGCTTGCTGCTGCCGCTACCTGATCTCGCCGCCTGCGATCCTATCGCCTGGGCCTGCGCGAGCTGTGGCCCACGCCGCACCTGCGCGCTGCTCGCTGATGTGCTTTTTTTCCGCCTGCTGCACCGCTGTGTGGCGCAGCGCACGAGGCGGCCATCACAATGAGGTTTTTTTGTGTCTAACTCTACGCTTTCGCTGCCCGACCAGCGGCTGGCCCACGAGGTCGCCCGCCGCCGCACGTTCGCCATTATCTCGCACCCCGACGCTGGTAAGACCACGCTCACCGAGAAGCTCCTGCTCTACAGCGGCGCGGTCGAGCAGGCCGGCACCGTGCGCTCGCGCAAAAATCAGCGCCACGCTACCTCGGACTGGATGGCCATGGAGCGCGACCGCGGCATCTCGATCACCTCGACGGTGCTCCAGTTCGAGCATGCCGGCCGCCTCTTCAACCTGCTCGACACGCCTGGTCACCAGGATTTCGGCGAGGATACCTACCGCACGCTCATGGCCGTCGATAGCGCCATCATGGTCATCGACCGCGCCAAGGGCATCGAGCCGCAGACGCGCAAGCTGTTCGAGATCTGCCGCCGGCGCGAGATTCCGATCCTCACCTTTATCAACAAAATGGACCACGATGGCCGCGATCCGCTTGAGCTGCTCGATGAGATCGAGAGCGTGCTCGGCATCAGCGCCGTGCCCATGAACTGGCCAATCACGCAGCTCTTCGCCTTCCGCGGTGTCTATGATCTCGTGGCGCAGCGTGCGCTGCTCTTCGAGCGTACCGTCGGCGGCCAGTATCGCGCCCCAGTCCAGGTGCGCGACACCCACGACCCGGCTCTAGCGCAGCTGCTTGGCGCTGATGCCTGCGCCCAGCTCAACGAGGAGGTGGCGCTGCTCCAGGGCGCTGGAGCCACGTTCGACGCCGCCGCCTTTCGCGCTGGCACCCAGACGCCGGTGTTCTTCGGCAGCGCTGTCAATAACTTCGGCGTCGAGCCGTTCCTGGCTGCGCTCACCGAGCTTGCGCCGCCGCCGCAGACGCGCATGTCCAGCGCTGGCCCGCTGCCGCCGACCGAGCCAGTCTTCACCGGCTTTGTGTTTAAGATTCAGGCCAATATGGACCCGAACCACCGCGACCGCATGGCCTTCCTGCGCATCTGCTCGGGCCGCTTCGAGAAGGACATGCAGGTGTTTCACGCCCGCCTCGGCCGCAAGATTCGCATGGCCCGCCCGCATCGCCTGTTCGCCCAGGATCGCGAGACCATCGACGAGGCCTTCCCCGGCGATGTGATCGGCCTGAGCAACCCCGGCCACTTCCAGATTGGCGATACGGTCTGCTCGGAGGACTTCCGCAGCCTCGACGCCATCCCGCGCTTCCAGCCCGAGCACTTTGCGATGCTGCACAACAAGCACATCGTGAAGTACAAGCAGTTCAACCAGGGCATCTCGCAGCTCGAGGAGGAGGGCGTGATCCAGGTCTTCTACGCCCAGGCCGCCGACCGCCGCGAGCCGATCCTCGCCGCTGTGGGCGCGCTCCAGTTCGATGTGGTGCAGGCGCGCCTGCAGGCCGAGTACGGCGTCGAGACGAGCATCGAGCACCTGGCCTACTCCGCCGCCCGCTGGGTTGCGGGCCAGCCCGAGCAGATCGAGCAGGCCGTCTGGCCCTTTCAGCGCATGCTCGTCACCGACCGCCAGCAGCAGCTCGTGGTGCTCTTCGGCTCCGAGTGGGATGTGAACTACGCGCTGCAGAAAAACCCACAGCTCACCTTCCGCGATCAGGCCTGATCCGGCGCTAGCGCAGCCAGCGGCGCTGGTTATCACGGCGGGCGGGCAGCACAGCCAGCGCGGAGCCGTCGATGGACTGCGGGCCAAGCCTATGCACGCCGGATCAGCGTTAAACCACGCTGTGATATTCGACATAATCAACGACACTTGCGGCCAAGGGGGAGCCGCAAGTGTCCAATCCTACGGGCTGCTGGATATATCTATGGGCACTGATCGCCGCTATGGCGCTGGAGCCAGAGTGTATCTGCGGCGTTGATGCGGCCGTCTTGACTCAGATCCACGTGTGAACGGTAGTCGCGCTGCCCCTGCTGGCTGCCCCACCTACCATCGATCTGCTCCTCGTCACTAACGTCAATAGCTCCGTCGGCGTTGAAGTCACCTTGGAGTTGCACCTGGACGGTCCGCTGATCTGGGATGCTGAGATTAAGGCCGCGGTCGCGGGCTGTCACTTGATAGATGACATCGTGACATGCCTGAGTAGGCTGAATGCTGTATGTGATCGACGTTGTGGTGGTGATAGTGGTAAATGTCTGACCAGCATCAAACGACTGTGCCAGGATATAGTTCTTAATGCCAGAGCCTTCGGGATCATCCTGGCCCTCCCACTGAAGCTGAAGCGGAGCAGCGTAGGCCGCCATCACACCGTCAGCAGGCGCGATCATGCGCACCGTCGGCGGGATGGAGTCAAAGGCAGTTTCTTCGTCTGGCGTGACATGCTGGGTGTCGGCCCAAAACTGCTGGAGATAGCTATCGGGCACTATTTGCTCCGTAAAGCCCGGCCCACTCATGGCAAGGCGCAGCGGCCCGCAGTTAACCCAGATATCGAGCAGGTCTAGTGTATACCAACCGGCTTTTAAGTCTTTACTGCCGAGCGTCACCCAGCGTGCAATATCGTAGCCCTCAAAGTTGCCAATCTGGCCGCCATCGAGGGCGAAGTGATAGCCGTCGGGCATAAATGCAGTAAACGTCCATGTGCCGCTTGTTGGCACAAAGATGCGCCCGCGCACGCGCTCCGAGTCGTCGAAAGCTGAGCCTGTGCGCGAGCGATGATCGATCGGCGGCTCGCAGACCTCGCGGAAGTTGACTTGACCTTTGAGTGCGAGGGTTTGATTCCACTCCGTGCCCCCTTTATCCGTGTACAAGTCCACAAAGACGCCCTGCGACATCGTATAGGTTGGCGCTGATCCCGCAGCTGGATTGCCGTAGATCAGGTAGTAATCGCGGTGAACCCCTGCTGCTAGCGGAGCGCTGGTAAAAAACTCTAAATCCCAGGCTGTATAGATTGCGCGGGGGACCTCTTGCCAGTGGGTATCATCGATGCGGCGCACAACACGCATGTCGTCCATGCTTGGCAAGGCGCTGCCTTGGGCAACGAGGCTGCTCAGGTCGAGGCCATCGACTTTCATCAGTGTGCCTGCTGGTAGATCGTGGGGGGCGGTGATCGGCAACAGGCGATATAGTGTCCAGTCTAAATTCCAGGCGTCACCCTCAACAACCGGCAGCCTTGGCAGCGCTGGCGGTGCTGAGATAGGCAGTGGATTGACATCGTGTGTTTCCAGTGGTATCAGCGGTGCCACAGCTGTTTTCGCGTTGGCTGTGGCGTTGGCACCAGCTGGCGCACGCGGGGCTGCTTTGTGCGCTAGCGCTGGCGTGAGCAGCACGCCGAGAAGTATGAGCAGTGTGCTGACAATGAGCTGGGGTGCGTTGAGCCGCTGCGTATGCTTGAACATAGAAGGCGCTCCATTTCACGTCGGGGGTTGAGCTTGTCATTTCAATCAGCAGGTAGTATTTCTAACATAGTGTTGCAGTTAGTTGTGTTCATTATAAAAATTTTTGGTGCAAACTGCTAGAGGCATTTTGGGCTGTCAAGCAGTACAGCTGGCAGCGCTATGTGCATGGGGCGATGGTTGCCCCCGTGCGAATGCACATTTAGACTATGTGCGCATGGGTGGTGGTGCAGCATCTCTGTAGCTATGTGCTTTGGTGCTGCACCGTGCGCTGGCGTGGTGCCAATTTGTGATCGCCCTACGCTGCTGGGCTATTCAATGTGCTGTTCAGCATGGGGGTTTTATAGGGATGCTGCGCGCTGTTGGCTGCTGTGCTTGTGCGTGCATAGGTCTGCGGCGCAGTGTGCCACATGGCAGGCCCGCGCTGGCGTGCTGCCGCGCCGTGATGACCAGCGCCGCTGGCTGCGCTGATCCGGCGCCAAGCGCCGTCAGGGCAGCGGTGAATTGTAAACGATTCGCCACCTGCCGTGAATAGTTTGCATCGGTTAAACGCAGCCAGCGGTGGACAATACATACAGAAATGCGCATACAGCGCAACTGTGATACACCGTTAATACTCCTACGTACCCCGATCTTGCACTGGCATGCTGCTACATATATGCTGCCAGTTATTGTGGAGAGTTGTCTGGGAATGAACACGGCCTAGCCTGGCCGAGCTTGGGCGTTTAGCGCATAGGGCGGACGTGCCAAGCTGATCACTCCTACGCCTGTGTGCTATCTGGCCACCACGTGTAGGGGGATACTTAGGATGCGAGGAGGTATTTCATGCATCCATCTCTATCCCACAACCAGCAACGCAAACTACCCCACATTATTTCCATCGTTGCTTTACTGCTGATGACGCTCGCGGCTGCTCCGGCGGCCTACCCCGCAGGATCTATGACGCTCACCGTCACGTCGGTGGCCGACGCCGGCGACGCCAACCCCGGCGATGGCGTCTGCGACACAGGCGCAGGTGTCTGCACCCTGCGTGCGGCGATCGAAGAGGCCAATGCGCTGGCTGGCGCAGATACAATCACCTTCAATATTCCTGGCTCCGGCGTACAGCACATTATGGTTCCTAGTCCGCTCCCGGCGCTGACCGCGCCTGTGACCATCGACGGCACGACGCAGCCTGGCGCGGCCTGTGCAACAGCAAACACGCCGCCGCTGCTCAAGATAGAGCTTGACGGCACTGGCACCATCTCCACCACGAATGGCCTTGAGCTGGCGCTTGGCAGCGATGGCAGCATGGTCAAGGGCTTAGTGATCAACCGCTTCGGCGGCAATGGCCTCGCTGTCCTTAGCAGCGGCGCAACGATCGCCTGCACCATCATCGGCACCGATGCCAGCGGCGCAGTCGATCTGGGCAACGGGCTGAATGGGATCGCGCTGAGCAACGCCTCGAACACACTCATTGGCGGCACCACGCCAGCGGCGCGTAACCTGATCTCCGGCAACGACGGCGCTGGCATCTATATTTTATCTGGCGAGCTTGAGGGCCTGGCGCGGCCGACGGCGGTGCTCAACAACCGCGTCTGGGGCAACTATATCGGCACATCGCTGTATGGCGTCGTGGCGCTTGGCAACAGCCTTAGCGGCGTCATCATCGATGGCACCGATGCCACCAACAACGAGGTTGGCGGCCTTGATCCGCACAGCGGGAACCTGATCGCTGGCAATGGCGAGAACGGCGTCGCCGTGCTAGAGGGCGCATCCGACAACCTTGTCGCCAACAACTGGATCGGCCTCACCAGTGTTGGCCGCTGGCCGCTGGCCAACACGCTGCAGGGCGTGCTGATCGAAAACGCCGCCAACACGCTGGTGCGCGACAATGTTATTGCTGGCAATGGTCAGAACGGCGTGCAGATTCTCGACACGCCCAGCAGCATCGCCACCACTGGCAACCAGGTGCGCGGCAACTTGATCGGCACCGATGTCAGCGGCATGCAGGCGCTGCCGAACGGTGTCGCTGGCGTGGATATTTTCAGCGCTGCCAGCACGATCATCGGCGGCGACACGCCTGCGGATCGGAATATTATTACCGGCAATACCGGCGATGCCGTGCTGATTCATCGCTCTAGCCCGCAGCTGCACGCGATCAACAACGAGGTGCGCGGCAACTACCTCGGCCTGGATCGGACGGGGCTGCACGCGCTTGGCAACGGCGGCGACGGCGTGGCACTGTTCAACGCTGAGGCCGCGATCGTGCACGGCAATGTTATCGCTGGCAACAGCGCCGGCATCCAAGTCTCCGGCCGCGACTCGGTCGGCAATATCATTACCGGCAACATTGTCGGCAGCGACCCGTCGGGCGTGCTCGAGTTCGGCAATGGTGAACATGGCATCTTTATGAACTCGGGTGCGACTCAGACGCTGATTGGCGGCCTGGAGCCTGGGGATGGCAACCTGATTGCCTACCACAGCGGCCGCGGCATCTGGGTCAATGGAGCGACCACGCTCTACAATAGCATCCGCGGCAACAGCATTCACTCCAACCAGGGCACCGAGGTCGAGAACAAACTGGGCATCGACCTTGCGCCCAGCGGCCCCAACCCGATTGATATTGGCGACGCTGACACTGGCCCCAACGATCTGCAGAATGCGCCCGAGATACTTGGCGTCTACCGCTTTAGTGGCCAGACGATTGTCAATCTGCGCATAACCAGCGCGCCAACCACGACCTACGCGATCGACCTCTTCAGCAATCGCAGCTGCGATGCCTCGGGCTTCGGCGAGGGCGAAACATATCTCCAGACAGTCACGGTTACGACCGATATCTACGGCTACGGCGGCCTAACGCAGCAGCTCGCTGCTCCGCTGCCTGATGCCGCCTTCCTAACGGCGACCGCCACGGCTCCCAATGGCGATACGTCGGAGTTCTCAAACTGTGTCGGTGCGGTTGATGCGCTGGTGGTGAACACGACGGCGGACACGGATGATCAGGCGTGCGACCTTGATGGATGCAGCCTGCGCGAGGCGATCAATGCGGCCAATACCAAGCTGGAGATCGACATGATCGTCTTTGCGATCGCTGGCTCCTGGCCGCATACGCTGGCGCTGAAGTCGCCCCTGCCGGCGCTGACCGCGCCAGTGCGCATCGATGCAACGACACAGCCAGGCACGCTTTGTCCGGCCGAGATCGCCGTTCCGCCGCTGCTGCCGCTCGATCCGCTGGCCGATCTGCAGCGCCTGCGCAATCCGCTCCATGCGCCGCTCGCCGATACGCCGCCCATCCCCGTGATGACGCCGACGCTAGCGATTGAGCTTGACGGCAGTGGGGCTGGCAGCGGTGCGGCGGGCTTGACGCTGCTTGGCGGCGATAGTGTGGTGCGCGGCCTGGCGGTCAACCGCTTCGATGGGCCGGGCATTGCGATTGCTGACGGCGCTGGCAACACCGTGAGCTGTAGCATGATCGGCACCGACCCTGCAGGCAGCCTTGATCGCGGCAATGGCGGTGCGGGCATTGCGATCACCAACAGCGCCAACAATGTGATTGGTGGCCTAGCCGCCGCTGATCGCAATGTGATTTCCGGCAATGCTGGCGATGGCATCGTGATCAGCGCCGCTGGCGCGACGCACAATGCCCTGATCGGCAACTTCATCGGCACTGATGCCACTGGCCTGCTGGCGCTTGGCAACGCGGGCGTTGGCATCCACGCGCTCCAGGCCAGTGCGAGCGTGATCGGCGGCTCTGAGCGTGCTGCGCTCAACCTCATCGCCGACAATGCGCTCGGCGGTGTCCAGATCGACGGTGGCACTGCTGCGGTGACCGGCAATCTTATCGGTGTCGATATTCGTGGCACGAGCGCGCTGGGCAACCACGCGAGCGGCGTTACATTTGCCGATGTGCTCAGCGGTACGATTGCCTGGAACGTCATTGCTGCCAATGCCAGCCATGGCGTTGCCCTGCTCGAAACCGCCGCTGTTGGTATCCACGATAATGTGATCGGCTCTGATATTTGGCGGCTTGCGCCGCTGGGCAACGGCGGTGCTGGCATTGATATCCAGGGCCTGGGCAGCCACGTTGTGGCCAACTCGATCACCGCCAGCGGCCTTGCTGGTATCGCCGTGCACACGGGAAGCCAGCCGGCAGTTGAAAATAGCCTGAGCGCTAATGCGATCTACGCCAACACGCTGCTGGGGATCGATCTTGATGCCGATGGCTTGACGCCCAACGATCCAGGCGACAGCGATACAGGTGCGAACCAGCGCCAGAACTTCCCACAGCTCAGCGCTGTTGCCACCGATGGAGTTACGACGGTTGTCTCCGGCTCGCTCGCCAGTGCGCCGAATACAACGTACACAGTTGAGGTGTTCGTCAACCTGACATGCGCTAGCTTGGGCTACGGCGAGGGTCAGGTGCTGCTTGGCAGCCTGACGACAACCACCGATATGACCGGTGACGCGACATTCGTGGGCACTTTCGCAACGGCCTTGCCCGCCGATGTCTACCTCTCGGCTACGGCCACCGATCCAGCCGGCAATACCTCTGAGTTTGCGCAGTGCATTCCCGCCCCGCCTGCTCACGCTGCGCTGATGGCCACGGTGTCTGCCGCCAGTGGCCTGCATCGCCCTGGTGAGACTGTGACCTACACGCTCCAGATCACGAACATGGGCAATGTCTTCGATGCCTTTACCCTGGCCGCCGATGGCGCATGGCCGGTTGTGCTGCCGCTCACCACCACTGCCACGGCTGCGCCTGGATCAAGCGTGCAAGCCGCTGTTGTGGTCGCTGTGCCGACCACGGCACACGCTGGCGATACAAATGTGACCACCGTGACGCTTGCCTCGGTCAATGATCCGGCGGTGGTTGTGCAGTTGGAGATTTCAACTGTGGCCGATTTCTGGCAGCTCAACATCCCGCTGGTGCTTAAGTAGTCCGTTCGCATCACGGCATACGCCGTCAAAGCCACCACCTGCGCCGCTTCAGCAGGTGGTGGCTTTTTGGTACTGCTGCGCGTGTAGTCCATGGAGCTAGGACGATTGGCTATATTAATAAATCTGGGCTTGCGCTGATCGCTGCCCACCGTGTACTCCGGTCGTAGTAGCGTGCTAGTACCGCTGCCCGAGCGTGTAGAGCGCTGCTTTACGTATGCCTCTCGCAGCATGGTGAGCACTAGAAGCTAAGGGGACTGTGTGGCTATAGTTTTAATATATCGTTTAAAGATAATAAAATAGAGCCATATCTCGCAACTAACATTTCCCTGCCCCTGCGCATGCTGCATGCGCTCCGAGGAGGACTCTATGCCCACCCACCACATTCAACGCGCTCGCCGCCTCGTGCGCGCGCTTAGCTGTTTTGCCCTGGGGCTAGCGCTGGTCGCCTGCGGTGCAGCGCGCCCAACCCCAACGCCCACGGTCACAACCACTGCGGTCAGCATCCAGCTGCACTGGCTGTATGACTACTCATCGGTTGGATTTTTTATCGCCGAGCAGGAGGGCTTTTTCGCCGATCAGAATCTTGACGTGACCATCGCCGAGGGCGGCTTCAACGACCAGGGCTACATCGACGCGACCACCCAGGTGGCCAATGGCAGCGCCGACTTTGGCATCGCCAGCGCCGACAGCATCATCCAGGCGCGCGCCCACGGCAAGCCGGTGGTCGGCATCGCTGCCATCTTCCAGCGCAGCCCGCTGGCCGTGATCTCGCTTGACGGCAGCGGCATCAACACGCCGCAGGATCTGCCAGGCCAGCGCATTAGCGTCGCCGACGGCGGCGCAACCCAGCTCTACAACACGCTGCTTTCCATCCAGCAGATCGACCCTGCCAGCGCGCCGCCGCTGCCACGCTCCGCCGCTGGCATCACCCCGCTGCTCGACGGCAGCATCGATGCCATGGTCGCCTGGGCCATCAACGAGGGCGTCGAGATCAGCGAGGCAGGCCAAAAGCCCACGATTATGCTGATGAGCGACTACGGCGTCGATAGCTACGAGCTGGTCCTGCTCACCAGCGAGCAGATGATCGCCGAGCATCCCGATGTGGTCCGCCGCTTCTTGACGGCCACCGTCGCCGGCTGGACCCACGTGCTGCAAAACCCCAACGCCGATGTCGCCGTGGTGCAGAAGTACAACAGCAGCCTCGACCTCGCTGGCCAGCAGCGCCGCCTGCAGGCCACGCTGCCGCTGCTCACCGTGCCCGGCCAGCCCTTCGGCAGCATGGAGCCGGAGTTCTGGGAGTTTACCCATCAGATGCTGCTCGATCAGCAGGCGCTCGCCGCGCCGATCAATCTCGAGCAGGCGTATACGCTACAGTTCTTGCAAGCGCTGGCGGCAAAGTAGGCACTATCTATGGCTGATACCTCTGCTCCGATGCGCTCTGCGCTTCCATTTTGGCATCAGATTCGCTGGCAGCTGATCGCGACATGCGTGCTGCTGGCCAGCGTGCCGCTGTTGCTCGTGACGGTCGTGACCAGCTCGCGCGCCCGCGCCCAGAAGACCGACGAGGTCTTTACACAGCTTGAGAGCGCCGCCGAGCTTAAGCGCGACCAGATTCAAGATTGGCTGCACAATAGCACGGCAGCCATGGAGATTCTGCTGTCGCCGCCGGTTGCGGCGCGCATGCAGGCGTTCGCTGTCACTCCTGCGCCAACGCAGGCCGAGCGCGACGAGATCAACGCGCTGCTGAGCGCCGTCACCACCGCGACAGTCTCCTCCACCAACGACACGATTCGCTTTCAGAGCTTGTTTCTGTACACGCCGCAGGGCCGCATCATCGCCGCCTCCGATCCACAGCTGATTGATCGCATCGTCACGCGCCAGCCCTACTTCGAGGCTAGCCTGGTCGGCGAGCACCTCCAGCCGCCGTTCTACGCCGTTGGCTCTAACGAGTTGGTGATGATTTCGACGCAGCGCCTGCTCGATGCGTCCGGCCAGCTGGTGGCGGTGTTCGGTGGCCAGCTCGACCTGAACATCCTGGGCAAGATTATGCTGCGCCGCAACGGCCTTGGCAGCAGCGGCGAGACCTACCTTGTGAGTCTGGAGAGCCAGTATCTGCTCACGCCCAGCCGCTTCGACGGCTACCCGCTCACACGCGCCTACCAGAGCGCGGGCATCAACAGCGGCCTCCAGGGCCGCGATGGCTCCGGCCAGTACCTGAACTACCGCGATCCGCCGCAGAGCGTCTTTGGCGTGTATCGCTGGGTGCCCGAGCTACAGGCCGTGCTCATGGCCGAGATCTCCGAGCAGGAGGCGTTCGCCAACACCGTCGCCGCCGAGCGCGTCAATGTGCTCGTCATGCTGCTCACGATTCTGATCGCGGTGGCGCTGGGCCTGCTGGTCGCCACGCGCATCGCACGCCCGCTGAGCCGCCTCACCGAGACGGCGGCGCGCATTGCTGGCGGCGCGATCGATCAGCGCGCCCGCGTCACGCAGCAGAACGAGATCGGCGTGCTGGCCCGTGGCTTCAACACCATGGCCGAGCGCCTGCAGGCCACGCTGCAGGGCCTTGAGCAGCGCGTCCTCGAGCGCACCGCCGAGGCGCAGGCCGCCCGCGAGGCCGCCGAGCAGGCCAACACCCTCAAGACCAAATTCCTCGCCAATATGTCCCACGAGCTGCGCACGCCGCTCAACGCCATCATCAACTTCTCCAAGTTTGTCCAGGCCGACGGCGGCTTGTCCGAGGAGCAGGAGCATTTGCTGCGCCGCGTGATCCACAACGGCGAGCACCTGCTGGGCATCATCAACGACATCCTCGACCTCTCGAAGATCGAGGCTGGGCGGATTGAGCTGGCCCAGGAGCGCATCGAGCTGCTGCCCATGCTCCAGAGCATCATGGCCACGGCTGTCGGCCTGACCAAAGAGAAAGATGTCGAGCTGGAGCTGGACGCGCCTGAGACGCTGCCGCCGGTCTGGATTGATCGCACGCGCACGCGCCAGATTCTGCTCAACCTGCTTTCCAATGCGGCCAAGTTCACCGACCACGGCACAATCACGGTGCGCGTGTTTGCCGCCGAGCCAGGCTTCCTCGGCATCGCCGTGCAGGATACCGGCATCGGCATCGCGCCCGCTGATCAGTCCCGTGTCTTCGATGAGTTCCAGCAGGTGCACGATAGTCTCACTCGCGAGTACCAGGGCACTGGCCTGGGCCTGCCGATCAGCAAGCGCTTTGCTGAGATGCAGGGCGGGCGCATGTGGCTGGAGAGCGTGCTTGGCGCTGGCTCGACGTTCTTCTTCACGCTGCCGCTGGCCTCCGCTGCCGCTGCGACCGCGCCAGTTGCGCCGTTGACATCAGCTGAGGTGCCGCCCTCGCAGGTCGATATCGTAATCATCGACGACGATCCCGACACCCAGACGATGCTCCAGCGCCTGCTGCAGCATGCTGGCTATACTATTGCTGCGGTGCAGGATAGTCGCCAGGCGCTCGCAGCTGTGCAGAAGCTGCTGCCGCGCCTGATCTTGCTTGATATCAACATGCCGCATCTCAACGGCTGGGATGTGCTGGCGGCGATCAAGGATGTGCCTGCGCTCGCCGCCATCCCTGTCATCATCTGCTCGATTGTCGATGAGCAGCGCCTAGGCGTGCTGCTCGGTGTCTACGATCACCTCGTGAAGCCGATACGTGAGGATATTCTGCTGTCAGCCGTTGATCAAGCGGTGCGTGCCCCGGCCAAGATCGCTGTCATCGACGACGATCCCGACTCGCGCCAGATTCTGCGCACGATGCTGGCCCGCACTGGCTGGGAGATCGTCGAGGCCGCCGATGGTCTGGCCGGCCTTGAGTTGATCGATAGCGTCGAGCCAGACCTGATCGTGCTGGATTTGATGATGCCGCAGCTCGACGGCTTCGGCGTGCTGGCTCAGCTTCACGCCGATCCGCGCCACGCCCAGCGGCCAGTGTTAGTTGTGAGCGCAAAGGAGCTTGAGGCCCACGAGCGCGAGATCTTAAATCAGCAGACAATCGCCTATCTGCAAAAAGGCAGCCTCTCCGAGGCCGACTTCCTGGCGTTTGTGCTGAGCCATCTTTCAGGAGGTGTAGCGAATGACCGCATCCAAACCAATTAATGTCTTCGTGATCGAGGACAATATAGATAACCTGTATATCACCCAGCGCCTGCTCAAAAATGTCGTCAAGGTTGACTTCTGCAATGCGCGCGCATCAGGCTCTATGTTTTTTCACTGGTTCCACCGCTCGGACACAACGCGGCTCAACCCGCAGCTCAGAGAGCTGGATTTGATTTTGCTCGATATTCAGATTCCCCGTGAGGATGGCTATGCGATCATCCGCCAAATCCGCGACACGCCCGCGCTAAACCAGACCAAGGTGATCGCTGTTACCTCCAACGTCATGCCCGACGATGTGGCCCGCGCCCGCGAGGCTGGCTTCGACGGCTTCATCGGCAAGCCACTTGATCTGGAGCGCTTTCCAGTCCAAATTAAGCGCATCTTGGCTGGCGAGTCGGTCTGGGAGCCGCGCTAGCGCCTAGAGCTGCGCTGCTTCGGCGATGGCCTGCTCGATACTCAGCGCGGCACCGTCTGCCCATGCCGCATGCCAGTCGGCGGCGCTACACTGCTGCTGGGCGCGCTGCTGCGCTGCTGCGTGGATGGCCTGGATTGCAACCGTCACAGGTGCATCGATGGTGCTGCGCAGCGCGCTGGCCGCACCCCACAGCCGCGCCGCCGCTTGCGGCTGCGCGGTCGCTACGGCGAGGTGGGCGATGCTCTCAAGCGCCATGATGATAAAGCGCGGCTGCTCCATCGTGAGCGCGTACTCTAGGCATTCGTGGAGGTAGCCGCGTGCGCCCTCGATATCGCCCTCGGTCAGCGCAATGTAGCCTAGCCCTTCAAGCGGCGTCACCAGCGTCGGCGAGTCGATCTGCCGATGCAGCGCCAGCGAGCGTGTGAACAGCGGCTTGGCCTTGCGTGTGTCGCCCTGCTCGTATGCCATCGTGCCCAGCAGCGCCAGCAGGTTGGCCTGTCCGTTGATGTTCTCCAGCTCAGTTTGCAGCGCCAGCGCCTCGCTGTAGCAGCCCTCTGCCAGATCGTAGTTGCATTGCTCGTGGTGCAAGATGCCCATGTTCAGTAGATCACAGGATTGGCTCGGGTGGCGTGTAGGGTCGGTACGGTGCGAGCGGGATAGCCCGAACCATGCCGTAGATGGCCGTTACGGCATC
>JABXJS010000254.1 GCA_013538855.1 Herpetosiphonaceae bacterium | reverse complement strand
GAGTAACGCAGAGCGTGCGGACATCCACCCAATGCCCGCGCCCTGGACGTGCCGCCATGGGCCGGATGGAAAACAACCAGGGTTGTAGGAAACTGCGGCCCGCGCAGCGGCGTCATGAAGTCGATTGACTGGGATAGCCAGCCAGCATCAGCGCGACAAGCTGGTTGAAGGCTGCCAGCCACGCAGCGTGATGCTGTGGCGTCCAGGCTGGACCGAGGTATTCGGCAAAGGTATCGAGCAGCGCGCAGCCAACATAGTCGAAGTGCGCAGCGGGCACCCCGTGATGGGCATGGAGTTGGCCTAAGCGCTGCAGCGGAGCAGCGAGGCGCTCGGGCCGTTCCAGGTTGTCGATAAAAAATGTCAGCAGCAGCAGCAGCTTGTGCTGTTGCTCTTCGAGGCTGGAGCGAGCGAAAAAGGGCTGAAGCTCTGGATTGAGCATAAACAGCCGCGCGTAGAGCGAGGCGCTAAATGCAGACTGCAGCGGCTCGATGGCTTGAAATGATGAGTGAAGGAGATCGATTTGCGCAAACATCGTGACCTCACAGAGCAAGAGGAGCCAACACCACCTCATGCTCTAGCAATGGAGGGCATTATGCTAGCGCTGATAAGCATAAAAAGTGACACAATTGTAATTATTTTCTTAATGTGAAACCATTTTTGTCATTATAACCATGCGCTGTAGCTACTACCAATTCACCTGCGAATAAGTGCAGTGTGGAACCCAGCCGGGAGCTTGGAGCTGCGCCCCAAACCCGCCGCGCTCGTTAGCGCTCCACCGTGAATTGGTATAACCACAGGCGTGGTGTTTTGGTGTGGCAAAAAATCGCTGTAGCAGCTACAAAGCGACCGGAAAGCCAGATATGGCAGTTTTTGTATATGTTTGGGCTTCTTTTCAGTACGGCATTTCTATACAGTAGAGCGAGATAGTTAACGCTAGGGCAGGAAGCGTAGACGTCGCCAATGATCGTCAGCATACGCGCTGGCAATCACCGTCCTGCACGGTCAACCGTTGACAGCCAATCCTGTGTACGAGGTACGTTATGAAACACGCCCACCAGCTACGGAACATTTATCGCGGCACTTTTTTATGGGTGCTTTGCGCACTTTTTGTGTCGATGCTGCCGCATGCAAGCGCAGCCACACCAGCAACCCGGCCAGCAGCACCAACAGCCGTTACAGCCGGAGCAATTGTGGTAAACAGCACCAATGGCTCGGCCAACGACAACAGCAACAGCACCTGCACGTTGCTTGAGGCCATTCAGGCCGCCAACGACGGCAACAGCAACTATCAAGGCTGTACGAATGGCTCCAGCGGGCCAGACCTGATTAACTTCACCGTGAGCGGACCGATTGTGCTGCAGGCCACGGCGAACATCAACACAAACATCGCCATGGTGGGACCTGGCCCAGTGGTGATCAGCGGCGGCGGGCAGAATCGTATCTTTAAGGTGACCGGCAGCAACGCAACCCTAAGCCTAGGGCCGCTGATGACGCTGCAAGATGGCGCGACCAGCGGCAGCGGCGCGGCGATCTGGCTGACGAGCGGGGCGACGGTGAACATCGCTGGCGTCTCATTTATCAACAACGTATCATCGGGCGGCAATGGCGGTGCGATTTTCAACGAAGGCAGCACGCTGAACATTGCTGGCGGCAACTTCCTGAACAACCGCAGCACCGACACCAACAACGGCAACGGCGGCGCAATCTCCAGCTCGGCCACTGCCGACACGACGATCACCGGCTCGAACTTCGACGCCAACATGGCCACCAACAGCGGCGGCGCGATCCATAACCTCAGCCCGAACACACTGATCGCCGACAGCGTTTTTGGCGGCAACACGGCGGTGGGCGGCACAAACCCAAGCGGTGATCCACAAAAAGGCGGCGGCGCGCTTGCCAACTTCCAGAATGGCACGCTGCGCGTTGTGCGCACGGCGTTTACCGGCAACTCAACGGCGCAGGGCTACGGCGGTGTGCTCTACAACACGATCCAGGCGACCGCCAACATCACCTCATCGTCGTTCTACAACAACGTATCAGGGTCGCCGGCGGCAGACGGGCGCGGCGGCGCGATCTACACGATGGGGCCGCTCACCGTCGATAAAAGCGCGTTTATCGCCAACGCAGCGCTTGGGCATGGCGGCGCGCTGGGCATCGACCGACCATCGACCATCAACATCTACAACAGCTCGTTTACCGCCAACACGGCCACCAAGACCGGCGGCGCGCTGATCGTGCAGAATACGCAGCAGGGCGGCAACGCGCCGACGGTCACGGCGATCAACAGCACGTTTTATGACAACTCGGCCTCCGGCAATGCGCCAAGCGGCGGCGCAATCTTCAACGGGCACGCAGCCAGCGCCGTGACGCTCAAAAACACGATTGTAGCCAACAGCAGCGGCGGCAACTGCAACACGCTGCTGACATCGCAGGGCAACAATCTTGACAGCGAGATGAGCGGCAGCGCCACCGCCTGTGTCAATGGCAATGCCAGCGACGTGCAGGGCCAAGACCCGCTGCTGGACTCGCTGGCCTTCAACGGCGGGCCAATCGCCTCGCTGCTGACGCAGAAGCTGCTCGCGGGCAGCCCAGCCATCGACAAAGGCGACCCGACGGCCTGCGCCAGCGCGCAGATTGGCAACAAAGACCAGCGCGGCAACGACCGGCCGGAGGATGGCGACGGCAACGGCAGCGCCATCTGCGACATTGGCGCGTTCGAGTCCGAGACACTGATGGCGGGCTACAGCTCGACGCCGCCAGCACCAGGGCCGCTTGACTTCGGCAATGTGCAGGTGAACACGGCGGCGGACACAACGCTGAGCATCGCTGAGACCGGCAACGCCAAGCTGGTGGTCTCCAACCCGGTGTTTGGCGGCGCAAACGCTGGCGACTTCCAGATTGCGGCGGGCCAGATGCTGCCGCTGCAGATCGCGGATGGCGCAGCGGCGCAGGATCTGAAGCTCACCTGCACGCCAGCGGCGCTCGGCAACCGCACCGCCACGCTGACCCTTAGCACCAACGATCCCAATCACGCCAGCGTGACCTACAACCTCAGCTGTAAAGGTGTGAGCGCGCCAACGCCGGGCTTTGGCTCGAACCCGATCGCGCCAGGGCCGCTAAGCTGGGGCGATGCGACCATCGGCGTGCAAAAAGACCTAACGCTGAACATCCTAGAGACAGGCACAGCGGACCTGAGCATCGACTCGGCCACGCTGGGCGGCGATAACCCTGGCGACTTCGCAATCGTCACGGCCATGCCGCTGAACATCACCAACACCGCCGGGGGCAACTCGGCACCGCTAATGCTGCGCTGCACCCCAACCGTGCTGGGCGTGCGCACAGCGACGCTCACGCTCACGACCAACGACGACCCCGACCACAGCAGCGTGACCTTCACCCTGACCTGCAACGGCATCGCGCCAGTGCCGCCGATTCTGACGCCTGGCGGCACGGCGACCGGGCTGACGCCGACGCTGGACGGGACATACGACGTGGCGGTCAGCCCCGATGGCAAGTTCGTGTATGCGACCGGCTACGCCTCGGACTCGATCTCGGTGTTCAGCCGCGATGCCAGCGGAGCGCTGACGCCCGTTGAGACGCGCACCGACTCATCGTATCTCGATGGCGCGGGCTTTGTGATGGTAACGCCGGATGGCAAGAACGTGCTCGTGGCGGCGCGGCTGGCCAACAAGCTCACCAACTTCGAGCGCGACCCAGTAACCGGCAAGCTCTCGCTGCAGGACACGATCGTGGAGGGCAACCAGTACGCCTGCAACAGCGGCTTCTGCACGCTGGATGGGCTGGATGGCATCAACTCGCTGGCGGTCAGCCCGGATGGCAAGTACGTGTACATCAGCGCCTCGAACGACAACGCGCTGGTGGTGCTGAAGCGCAACATCACGACCGGCGCGCTGTCATCGTTCATCACCGGGCCGATTGTCGTGCAGGTGGTGAAGGCCGTGGACATCAACGCCGATCCCACGCTGCAGAGTGTACGCGGCATCGCGCTTAGCCCAGACGGCAAAACGCTGTACACCACGGCGTTCAGCAGTGACACCGTCGCTGTCTATGGGCGCGACGGCGCGACGGGCATGCTCACGTTCCAGAGCAAGCTCGTGCAGGGCCAAGCCACGCCGAGCGGCAGTGTCGATGGCCTGAACATGGTGCGCGATGTGATCGTCAGCCCCAATGGCGCGCACGTCTACGTGGTGGCGACAGATGTGGTGGCGAGCTTCGCCCGTGACCCGCTGAGCGGCAACCTGACGTGGCTGCAGGCGCTCCACGCAGCCACAGACGGTATTCCAGCGCTGAACGTGCCGTCATCGCTAGCGATCAGCCCGGACGGCCTGCAGGTGTACGTCTCGGCCTACGGCTCGATTCTTGGCGGCAAGGCGGTGGTGGCATTTGATCGCGAGGTGAGCAGCGGGCTGCTCACGCATCGGCAGTCGATCGTGCGCACGCCCTCCAGCGGCGCAGGCGGCGTGCCACCGCTTGACGGCGCACGCGGCATCGCGCTAAGTCCAGACGGCAGCAACGTGTATGTTGCCGCGTATCTGGATGATCGGCTGGTGTGGCTGAACCGCGCCAACCCGGCACCGCTGATCGCCAGCATCTCACCAGCGTCGGTGTTCGCCGGTGGCCCAGCCTTCGCGCTCGACATCTACGGTGAGGGCTTCCTGGCCGATGGCAACTCGGTGGTGATGGTGGGCGCAAGCAGCTACACCAGCCCAGAGTTCATCAACAGCACGCATCTGCGCATCAGCGTTGCCGCCAGCGACATTACCAGCGTCGGCACGCGGCAGGTGAAGGTCATCAACGCCGCGCCAGGCGGCGGCACCTCGAACATTGTTGAGCTAAGCGTGCTGCTGAACACGGACAATCCGGTGCCGGCGATCAGCAGCGTCAGCCCGAACACCGTAACAGCGACCGGGCCAGCCTTTATGCTTGAGATCTACGGCGCTGGGTTTATCGACAGCTCGGTGGCGCGCTGGAACGGCAGCGACCGCCCAACGACCTTCGTGTCGAGCACGCATCTGCGCGCGGCCATCGACGCCGCCGACATCGCCGTGCCAGGCACCGCCTCGATCACGGTGCGCAACCCAGCGCCAGGCGGCGGGCTATCGAATGCAGCGCGCGTCGCCGTGCTGCCAGCGGATCAGAACGCGGTGCCGGCCATCCTTGAGCTACGGCCCAAATCAATCACAACATTCCTAACGCACATCCCAGACGAGCGCACGCTGGATATTTTGGGCAACAACTTCATCGCCGAGTCGGTGGTGTACTGGAATGGCACACCGCGCACGACCACCTACATCGACCAGAGCCATCTGCAGGTGACGATCTCGCCGACCGACCAGATCAGCGCTGGCAGCTACCCGATCACGGTGGTCAACCCAGCGCCAGGCGGTGGTGCCTCGAACGAGGAGATCTTCACAACGAGCGTGATCCAGGTGGTAGCGCGCACATTCATCCCGGTGCTGATGCGCTAAAGCAGCGCCAAGCGCGGCGGTCAACCGACCAAAGACCAGCGGCTGCTCTGCGGAGCGGCCGCTGGTCTTTGTGTGCCGCCTGCGCTGTGAGCGTTGACAAGCCCCTGGCGCTGGCTATAATGCCGAGCAGCAACCCTCTGCTACTGCTGCGGCCGCTGGCACACGGCAGCGCGCCGACCAGAACCAGCACACCAGATAGCAGCAACGCCAGGAGCAACACCATGGAAGCGTACACGAGCCTTGGCGCGTGGATTAAAGAGCGCCGCAAAGACCTTGAGCTGCTGCAGGAAGACCTTACGCAGCGCGTTGGCTGCTCCATCTCTACGCTACGGAAGATCGAGACCGGCGTGCTGCGGCCCTCGCGCCAGATGGCCGAGCGCATCGCGCGCTGTCTGGAGGTTGATGCGGCAGAGATCGCCGCATTTGTGAAGCTGGCGCGCACACCGATCGACGCCCACGCGCCGCCAGCCGCTGCCGAGCCACAACAGCCGCACATTCCAGCGCCACAGGACCCGCTGATTGGCCGGGCGCAGGAGATCGCATTTACGCTGGGCTGCCTGCAGCAAGGACGACGGCTGATCACGCTCGTGGGGCCGCCGGGTGTGGGCAAAACGCGCCTCGCTGTGGAGCTGGCTATGCAGGCGCGGGAGCTATTCGGGCCAGACATCGCCTTTGTCGGACTGGAGGCGGTGAGTGATGCCACGCTGGTGGTGCGGGCAATCGCCGATGTGCTGGGAATGAGCGAGGAGCCAGGGCCAGCGCTGCTGCAGGCAGTTCAGGCGCGCATCGGCGCGCGGCGCTTTCTGCTGGTGCTCGACAACGTTGAGCATGTGCTCGACGCGACGCCAGACATCAGCGAGCTGATCGAGCGCTGCCCGCAGCTGAGCGTGCTCGTCACAAGCCAAGAGGTGCTGCACCTCTCGTTTGAGCAGCAGGTGCCGCTATTACCGCTGCCGCTGCCGCCGACGGAGGGGAAGCTCACCCTGGCCGAGATAGGCGCAGCCGACGCCGTGGCGCTCTTCGTGGCCCAGGCGCAGCGTGTGGTGCCGACGTTTGCGCTCACGCAGGAGAATGCACCGATCATCGCCAGCATCTGCGCACGGCTCGACGGGCTGCCGCTGGCGATCCAGCTAGTTGCGGCGCGCATCAAGCTGCTCAGCCCAGCAGCATTACTCGAGCGGCTAGACACGCTGACCGACCTGGTGCTCAATCAGCAGCAAGCGCGGCCTGCCCGCATCCACACGCTGCGCGCAGCGATCGCGTGGAGCTACGACTCTCTCACAGCGGCGGAGCAGCAGCTGTTCCGTGCGCTCGGCGTGTTCGCTGGCGGCTGCACGCTGGAGGCGCTCGAGGCCGTGACAAGCGTCAGCGAAGATGATATCGACGCCTGCACCGAGCAGCTAGCGACGCTGCTGGATAAGAGCATGGTCCAGTGCGAGCAGCGCAGCGCCAGCGAGCCGCGCTTCAGCATGCTGGCCATGCTGCGCGAGTATGCGCTGGAGCAGCTGCTGCTCAGCGAGGAGTACCAGCAGGTCTACAGGCGCTATGCGCACTACTATCTGCAGCTTGCAGCGACCGCAAGCACAAAACTGCGCGGCCCAGAGGAAGCCATGTGGGTCCAGCGGCTCAGCAGCGACCACGACAACATCCGCGCCGTGCTGGCGTGGTCGCTTAGCTCCGGCAACGCAGGCATTGCAATTGAGCTGGGCGCGGTGATCTGGCGCTTCTGGATGCTGAAGAATCATGTGAGCGAGGGTCGGCGCTGGCTGGCGCGGGCGCTGGCCTTCGACATGGAGGTCGAGCCAGCCGTGCGCGCAAAGGCCTACCATGCGGCGGCGACGCTGGCGACGCTCCAAGCTGACAACGACCAAGCCATCTACTACTATCAGCAGAGCTTGGCGCTGCGCCGCGAGCTGAACGACATCGCCGGGCTGGCCGCCTCAACCCTGAACTTAGGCGTGCTGCTCTATCATCGGGCGGACTACGAGCAGGCGCAGGCGGGGATTGAGGAGGCGCTGGGCTACTATCTGGAGCTGCAAAACCTGCGCGGCGTGGCCTCAGCACTGACCAACATCAGTAGATCACAGGACTCCCTGGGGCCAGGGTAAACGGTGTGGCGGCCGAATCGTGCGGTATCCTTTGTGGTGCCAACCAAGAAAGGAACCGT